>CAZPTI010000248.1:0-7577 GCA_964588925.1 uncultured Anaerolineales bacterium
TATGTTGCCCGTTGCGCAGCCATTTCCAGAAGGAGAAGTCGCCATGTCTAAGAAGTTGTTGACCCTGGTCAGCGTGCTCGTCCTGCTCGCCACAGTGCTGGCAGCCTGCGGTGGCTCCGCGCCCACGCCTGGGGCCCCCGCGTCCGCATCTGCGACGCAGGCGCCTGCCGCAGCTGCCCCCGCTGGCGAGAAAGTCACCCTGAAGGTGCTCGTCCATCAGAATCCTCCGATGGTCGAGTACATGAACACATTCAACGAGAAGTTCCAGGCCAAGTACCCGAACATCACGGTCGACATGTCCGTGGTGAATGCAAACGACCTCAGCACCGTCACCCAGACTCGCCTGACCGCTAACGACGTGGACGTCGTCGACATTTTTGGCTTCGCCAACGCGGCGCAGCCCTACATGAAGAATGTCACGCCGCCCAACTGGCAGACGCTCATCGACGCCGGCCTGCTGATGGACCTGACGGATCAGCCCTTCATCAAGAACTATGACGACGCGACGATCAAGGATGCCGGCACCTACAACGGCAAAGTCTACGCCATCAACCTGGGCCGCGTCTCCTACAGCGGCATCTACTATAACCAGGATCTCTTCGACAAGCACGGCGTCAAAGTGCCGACCACCTGGCCCGAGCTCGTCGCTGCGTGCGAGACCTTCAAGAAGAACAACGTCCCGTGCATGACCGCGGGCGGCAAGGACGGCTGGCCGATCTTCGTCGGCGCCTACGGCCTCACCGGCGCGCTCTACCCCGATCAGGCCGCGCTCGCTGAAGGCTTGTGGACCGGCAAGATGAAGTGGAACGACGACCAGGCTCTGAAGATGTGGGAGAAGATGAAGGTCTACACGCAGGACATGATGGAGTCGGGCGCCAGCGGCATCGCCGGCGATGCCGCCCCTGGCCGCTTTGCCTCGGGTGAAGTCGCCATGTTCCCCGGCGGCACCTGGTACGCCGCCGCCATCGATGCCGCGCAGCCAGCCTTCAAGTGGGGCTACATCCCCTTCCCTGGCAGCGACAACGCAGACGACAACAAGTACCTCTTCGGCAAATACGACCAGGGCTGGGCCGTGGCCGCCAACACGCCGAATAAGGACGCGGCCATGAAGTATCTGGCCGAGTTCTCCGACCCGGCGAACTACCAGGCTTTCGCCAACGCCGTAGGCTTCATCCCCACCCAGCCGGGCGCCACACTCGACACCGCAATCGGGAAGGCCGTCGCCCCCTTCCTCGCCAACTTCCGTGTCGGCCTGGAGCAGTACTGGGTCGCTCCGAAGGGCGCAGGGCAGTACGCCAATCCCTGGGCTTCCTACTTCAAGCCGTTCGGCACTTTCGACGACCCCAGGGAACTCGCTGACAAGGTGCAGGCCGACCTCCAGTCCGGCCTTGACGCCAACAAGTAACGAACAGGACGCAGATTGAACTGACTCAACGGATGCGCATGATCTCTCTTCCATATCGGGCAAATCGGTGAGATCAGTTCAATCTGCGTCCTGTTCCGCTCCTGCAGACGGAGGCGTATCATGATCAACTATCACTTCGGTCGGGGCAGGGCCAGGCTCGCGCCCTACCTCCTGCTCCTGCCCGGGATTCTGATCTACCTCCTCATTAGCCTCGGCCCATCGATTGCGACCGCGGGCTATTCCTTCACCGACGCCACCGGCATCCGCGGGGCGCCTATCCACTTCGTTGGCCTGGACAACTACAAGGAGTTTCTCCTCATGGGTCAGGCCTCGCGCGACAACTACGGCGCGCTCTTGCGCACGCTCATCTTCTGTTTCTTTGTCACCACGATCCAGTTCGGCCTGGGGTTGATCCTCGCGCTCCTGGTCAACCAGAAGCTGCGCGGCGTCAATTTCTTCCGCACGATTTACTTTATGCCCGTCATCCTCGGCGCGGTGATCCAGGGGCTCATCTGGTCCCTGTTCCTGTATCCGATGGGTGGCCCGATGGCGCAACTGATCGGTCTCTTCGGCCTCCGGTCCGAGTTTCTCGGCGGCCAGCCTGCGCAGGCTTTCGCCTGGGTCATGGTCGTGCAAATCTGGGCTAATCTCGGCGTGACCATGATGATCTTCATATCCGGCCTGCAGACGATTCCAACCGAAATGTATGAGGCTGCTCGGATGGACGGGGCCAGCGCGTGGCAGGTCTTCAAGAGCGTCACCTGGCCGCTGCTCACGCCCGTCACCAACACGAACTTGCTGCTCAACATCATCGGCTCGCTCCAGGCATGGCAACTCTTCCTCGTCCTCCTCGGTTACCGCAACGGGACGCAGGTTCTCGGCTATCTGATTTTCGCTCAGGGCTTCGGCCAGACCTCCGGCAGCGTCACCAGTGGCTTCCGACAGGGTTACGCCGCGGCTGCCTCCATCGTCCTGTTCTGCCTGGTCCTCGTCATCGGTCTGACCGTGCAGATGATCCTGCGGCGCAGGGAAGAGAGGATTATCGGATGAGCACCGTAACAGCTTCCACTCCGGCGACCAAGAAGGTCGTCGCTGAGAGACGCGTTAACTGGGGCCGTGTTGGCTCGTATGCCGTGCTGATCCTCTTTGCGATCATCTACCTGGGCCCGCTGCTGATGCTGGTGAACACGTCGCTCAAGACGTTGCCGGAGTTTATGAAGAACGCCACCGCGCCGGCTACCGCGTTTCACTTCAAGAACTTTGTGGACGCGTGGACCAAAGCCAGCTTTCCGCGCTACCTGACCAACACGGTCATCTACGCGTTCTCCGCAACGGTGATCTACCTCATCACCGCGGTCTTCGTCGCATTCCCGATTGCGCGCGGCTACGTGCGCGGCGCGGGCTTCCTTCTGACCCTTTACGTCATCGCGCTGTTCTTGCCGGTCGCCCTGATCCCGCAGTTTCAGCTCATGCTCGGCATTGGCCTCTACAACAGCCCGGTCGGCTACGTGCTGCTCTTCCTGGTCAATCCGATCGGCATCGTGATCCTGGTCAACTACGTGAAGACATTACCGAAGGAGCTTGACGAGGCGGCGGCTATCGACGGTTGCAGCTACCTGCGCTTCGTCACCACCATCGTCTTCCCGCTGATTCGGCCCGCCATCGCAACCGTTGCCGTCCTGCACGCCATCGGCATCTGGAACGAGCTCATCCTGCCGACGATCTACCTGACCAACAAGAATTACTACCCGATCACGCGCGGTATGATCGTGTTCCAGGGCGTCTATGGCAGCAACTGGCCTACTCTCGCGGCCGCGGTGCTGATCATGACGTTCCCGATGGTGGTGATCTTCCTCGTGTTGCAGCGCCACATCGTCTCCGGCCTTACCTCCGGCGCGGTTAAGGGCTGAGTATGAGCGCGCGCGCCATCGCTCACCTCTGTCTGGTCCTGTCCGCGGTCCTGCTATCGGCCTGCGCGGCGCTCACCGCGCAGGCCCCACTGTCCACCCCCGTCGCTGTCCCCGAGGGCTACAAGCTGGTCTGGCGCGACGAGTTCGACGGCAAAGCCATCGACCGGGCCAACTGGAATTTCAACGAGGGCGCAGGGGGTTGGGGCAACGGTGAAGCGCAGTTCTACACCGCGCGGCCCGAAAATGCGCGGATCGAGAACGGTCTTCTGCTGATTGAAGCGCGCAAGGAAAAGCTAGAGGGCTCTTACTACACCTCTGCGCGCTTGAAATCTCAGGGCCTGGCTGAGTTTCAGTACGGACGCATCGAAGCGCGCCTTAAAGTCCCAAGCGGGGCGGGCTTCTGGCCCGCTTTCTGGATGCTCGGTTCAGGCTTCGACGGCAGCAACTGGCCCGACTGCGGCGAGATCGACATAATGGAATACGTCGGCCGCGAACCGGACCTGGTGATCGGCACGGCCCACGGCCCCGGCTACTCCGGCGCGCTCGGCATCTCGCAATGGAACCGCCGCGCGGAAAATATTGCCGACGACTTCCACATATATGCCATCGATTGGACGCCGGGTCGCATCGACTGGTATTATGACGGCATCAAATATCACACGGTCTCCCGCGCCGACGTTGGCGACCGCCCCTGGGTGTTTGATCAGCCGTTTTTCATCATCCTCAACCTTGCGGTCGGCGGAACGCTGGGCGGCATGATCGGCCTGGACACGGTATTTCCCGCGCAACTCCAGGTGGATTACGTCCGCGTGTTTCAGCCGGCAAACCCACAACCTAACTCAGCGGAGAGGACAACCCCATGAAACCGCGCTTGCTTACCCTTCTCGTACTCGTCTCCCTGCTCGCGACGCAACTTGTCGCGCTCCCGCTCGCCGCCGCGCCGGCGTCAGCCGCCTCCCTGCCCCTCGTCGACGACTTCGAGTCCGGCCTGCCGAGCGGCACTGACCTGAACGGGGTAGCCGTCGGGTTTGTCACCTTCAACGACCCGAACAGCACCGTCGCCATCTCGACGACTGCAACCCCACCGGCCCCCGTTCCCGGCGCGCCTGACCCCAACAATGTCCTCAAGCTGGACGTCAGCGTCGTCTCCTACGCCGGTTTCGTCCACAACTTCACCGACGACGCAGTCACCCAGTGGGTCTCGCAGGACTGGAGCGCGTACGAGGGACTCTCCTTCTGGCTCTATGGCAACAACAGCGGCACGACCCTCTTCGTGGACGTGCTCGACAACCGCAACCCCGGCTCCACAAAGGACGACGCCGAGCGTTGGTCGATCGACGTGATCGACAACTTCAGCGGCTGGCAGGAGATTAAGCTGCCGTTCGTCAACTTCCATCGGAAGGAGATCGGCAACGGCGCGCCGAACGACGGCTTCGGCCTGACCGAGGTGCACGGCTGGGCGCTGGGCGCGGTTACGACGCCTGCGTCGCAGACCTACTATGTTGATAACGCGATGGTCTACGGCGTCGCGCCAGTCAAGCCGCTCACCGTCGCGTTTGGCGGCATCAGCTTCCCCGTCACCGAGGGCGCGCTCGCCACCGTCACCGTCAAGCTGAGCAAGCCCTCATCCGACCCGGTCACCGTGGACTACAAGGCCACCGTCGGCGCAGCGGTCGCCAACCGCGACTATGTTGCGCCCATCGGCGGCGCCCTCACCTTCCCGCCCAACATCACGGTGCAGTCGTTCACGGTTCAGACGATTGACGACGCGAAATATCAGGGCGAGCGCAATCTGGTCCTCGAATTGTCCGGCCCCACCGGCGGCGCGGCGCTCGGCCTGCCGCCCATCACGCGCCTTGCGATCCAGGACAACGAAGCCTACGACCCCACCCTGCTCGACGATTTCGAGACCTTCCCCTATTTCTGGCGGACGGACAAGACCACGAAGCTGACCCACCCGGAGATTCCCGCGGGCGATCCCCTCGCCCTCCCCGGCCAGGGCGCATATGAGCGCGTCCTCCACCTCACGCACGGCGGTCGCCCCGCCGCATACCAGTTCGGCCGCGCGTTCCCCATCGGCCAGGACTGGAGCGACGCCGGCGGATTGAGCTTCTGGTACTACGGCCAGGGCAGCAACAAGCCGGTGCAGATCTCGCTCGGCAACAACAAGGTCGCCCCGACCAACCCGTCCAAATGGAAGCTCGTGTGGAGCGATGAATTCAACGCGAAGGCCGGGACCGCGCCCAACGCCACCGTCTGGGGCAGCGAGGTCGGCGACGGCACGGCCAACGGCATCCCCGGCTGGGGCAACGACGAGCTCGAGTACTACACCCCCGGCGGCGCGAACGCCTCGACCGACGGCAAGGGCAACCTCGTCATCACCACGGCCAAAGCCGACGGGTCGCTCACCTGCTACTACGGCCCCTGCGAGTATACCTCCGCCCGCCTCCTGACCAAGAACCGCCTCGAGGTCGCTTACGGCCGCATGGAAGCGCGCGTTAAGGTCCCGAGCGGCGCGGGCCTCTGGCCCGCGTTCTGGATGCTCGGCACGGACATCGACCAGGTCGGCTGGCCGCAGACGGGCGAGATCGACATCATGGAGTACGTCGGTCGCCTGCCCAACCAGATCTTCGGCACGATCCACGGCCCCGGCTACTCCGGAGGCCAGAGCTACGGCAAAACGGTCGACCTGGGCAAGCCGGTCGCGGATGCCTACCACACTTACGCGGTGGAGTGGCAGCCCGACAAGATCACCTGGCTCTTCGACGGCGCGCCCTACTTCACCGCCACTCCGTCCGATCCGTTCCTGCAGGGTAAGCAGTGGGTCTTCAACCACCCCTTCTTCCTGCTGCTCAACGTGGCGGTTGGCGGCAACTTCGGCGGCGCGGTTAGCCCCGACACCGTCTTCCCCGCGAAGACTCTTGTCGACTACGTGCGCGTCTACCAGGCAAAGCCGGTCGAGACGAAGTACTTTGCCACCTTCGCGGACAACTTCACCGGCTGGCAGCAGGTCACCGTCCCGTTCTCGGCCTTCAAGGCCAGCGACGGCGCCACGCCCGATCTGACCCGCATCAGCAGCGTCAGCTTCACCGTGCCCGGAGGCATGCGCAAGCCGGTCATGTTCGACCAGCTTCGCCTCACCTGCAAGAGCGAAGTCACCGTCACGACCGCGGCCGACAGCGGCGCGGGTTCGCTCCGCAAGGCGCTCGGCAGTGTCTGCGTCGGCGGCAAGATTAGCTTTGCCCCGGACCTTGCGAGCCAGACCATCACCAACCTGACCCCGCTCACCCTGGCGAAGAGTGTGACCATCGACGGCGCGGGCGCACCCGGCCTCGCCATCAGCGGCGGGGGCGCGGTGCGCATCTTTGAGGTGAACGCTTCGGCAACTGCGACGGTCAAGAACCTGACGCTGAAGAACGGCTACGGCTGGCAGCTTGCGGGCGGCGTGCTCAACAACGGCAAGCTCACGCTCGACCACGTCGCCGTCACGGCCAACACGCAGGCCACCGACGCGGGCGACTTCTGGCAGGGCGGCGGCGGCATCTACAATGGCGACGGTGCGACGCTCGACCTGATCGACAGCACCGTCTCGGCTAACAACGCGCGCTGGTCGGGCGGCGCGATCTACGGCTTCTGGAATACGAAGCTCAACATCGTCCGCTCGACGATCAGCGGTAACACCTCCGGCGACGTGGGCGGCGGCATCCGCTCGCTTGGCAACGTGACCATCGTCAATAGCACGCTCAGCGGCAACACCGCGACCGGGTGGCATGGCGGCGCGATCTTCCACACCGACGGCGCGATGGAGATCACCAACTCCACGCTGACGAACAACGCCGGCCCTGACTGGGCCCCGTCGACCATCTTCCTCGGCTCGTTCAACGCGGCCGTGCCCACCCTGAAGCTGACCAACACGATCATCAGCGGCAACCGCCACTACGCCTGCGACCACTGGACCGGCGCTAGCGTGCTCACCTCCGGCGGGAGCAACCTCGTGCAGGACGACACCTGCAACCCGGTCGCCACCGACAAGATCGGCGTTGACGCCCTGCTCGGCCCGCTCGCGGATAACGGCGGCCCGACGCAGACCCATGCGCTGCTGGCCGGCAGCCCCGCCATCGACGCGGGCGATGATGCTGCAGCCCCTGCGACCGATCAGCGCGGCGTCGCGCGGCCGCAGGGCGTGCGCTCCGACATCGGCGCAGTCGAACAACAGTAGAGGTAGACCTTAGTCGGGCGGGGTTCGCGGCGCTCGCAAAGCG
>CAZPTI010000249.1:0-7560 GCA_964588925.1 uncultured Anaerolineales bacterium
AGGCCACCGGCTCGTACGCAACGCCGCGGCCTTCCAGCACGCGCATCGCCAGCGTTTTAACCGGCTTCACCGACCAGACTCCCGCCCCATGCCCCGCGGCTACTTCTTACGAATGATGAGCGACCCGATCATCCGGGTAACCGGCGCAGGCACGCCTGGCGTAACCACGAAAGCGTAGCCAGTTCCGGCAGAGCGGAGCGCGACGTACACGTCCCCGGCCCTGTCGCCGGACATCGTCTTCGTGAATGTCGTGATGTCCGCAGCGCGGTCGCCGTTGAAGTCGCCCACATCGCAGTGCTCCTGCCCGATGCAGAAGAAGTCGTTCCACTTCGGCTGAGACACGAGGCTTGAACCGGTGGACAGCGCCACGACGACGTCGCCGACTGTTGGCGGGTTCACGGACACATAGTCACTGCGGAGGAAGGTTACTGCGTCGTCGAGCCGGTCGCCATTGACGTCCGCGATGCGGCAGACTTCCGAGCCGGGGCAGAAGAAGTTATTCCACACCGCGCCCGGCAGGAAGCCGGTGCGTGTGGAGAGGCCGACGAAAACGCGGCCGTTGCTGCCCTTGGCGAAGGCGATGATGTCGTCGTCGCCGTCGCCATCGAAGTCGCCCGTGTCGCACCACTCATTCTGGATGCAGAAGAAGCCATTCCAGACACCCGTGTCGACGAAGCTCGTCGTGGTGGAAAGCGCCACCTTAACCTGCCCCACGTTGACGTTGCCGTAGGTGTTGCGGAGGAAGGTCACGACATCATCCCGGGTGTCGCCATTGAAGTCTCCGACCTCGCACCATTCAGGGTTCGGGCAGAAGAAGCTGTGCCAGAGCTGTGTCGGGCCGAAGCCGTTGCGGTTCGAGAGCGTGACGTACACTTGCCCGTTGATCACGCGACTGAACGAAACGAGGTCATCGTCGCCGTCGCCGTCAAAGTCACCCACCTGGCAGTTGTCCGACCCGAGACAGAAGTACTCGTGCCAGCGCATGGCCGGGCCAAAGGATGCGCCGTCAGAGAGCGCCACGAAGACGTCGCCCTCGCCCGCGCCGAACTGCGAGCTGCGGACGAAGTAGAGGATGTCGTCCTTGCCGTCGCCGTTGAAATCGCCGGTGGTGCAGACTTCCTGGTTGACGCAGAAGCTGTCGTGCCACTTGCCGGGCGGGTTGCCGGGCGTCAAGATGAAGCCAATGGGGCTGCCGGAAGCCAGCGCAACGAACGCCTGTCCCCGCTGCCCGCCGCTCTTGACGAAGGCCGCCAGGTCATCGCGTCCGTCGCCGTTGTAGTCGCCGACGACGCAATCCTGGCCCGGCAGGCAGAACTGCTCGTTCCACTTCTGGCCCGGCACGAAGTTAGCGCCACCGCTCAAAGCGACGTACACGTCCCCGAAGTTAGCCGGGTTGCCCCCCGCCATCGCGAGAATGTCATCGCGGCCATCGCCGTCAAAGTCGCCCACGCCGCACGTCTCACCGAGTGGGCAGAAGAAGCTGTTCCACACTTTCGGCGAACTGTTGAAGCTGCCGCCGGTTGACTCGGCGACCACGACCTGGCCGACCATGTTGGGCGCATTTTGCGCAAAGAGGATCAGGTCATCGCGGCGGTCGCCGTTGAAGTCGCCCACCCCGCAGATCTGATTCTCGATGCAGAAGACGTCCTGCCACTTGCCCACGCCGATGAAGCCGTTGACGCGGTTCGACAGGGAGACCAGGACGTCGCCCGCCTGGCCGTCGTTATACAGGCTCTTCTTGAAGAGGGCAATGTCCGCTGCGCCGTCGCCGTTGAAGTCGCCGACCTCGCACTGCTCGTTGCCGACGCAGAAGTAGTTATTCCAGAGGAACGGGCCGTTGAACGACGCGCCGGTGGAGAGAAGGACATTGACGTTGCCCGTGAAGGCGCCGCCGAAGCCGCGTTGGAAGCTAACGATGTCCGCGCGGCCGTCGGCATTCACGTCGCCGGTCTTGCAGATCGCGCCGCCAGTGCAGAAGAGGTCGTGCCACTTGCTCGCCTTCTCGAAGCGTCCGACGACGGCCAGCGCGACAGACACATCGCCGGCCTCCGCGCCCGCGCCGAAATCGCGCTTCAGTACAGCCACATCGTCTTTGCCGTCGCCGTTAAAGTCGCCGCTGAGGCACAGATCGTTATCGACGCACAGCGGGCCATCCTCCCAGTCTTCGGGCGTGGCCGTGGTGTAGGTGCTGGCATCCGGCGCCGCGAAAGCGGGCAGCGCATCGGGGTAGCGGCCGGGACCGTAGGGGTTCTCAGGCGCGCCAGTGTTGAGCCGCGCGGCCTCGATCTCTTCTGCCGTTGCGGGACGGACGCTGCCGAGAGGCGGATTGGCGGCATCAGGCGTCGGCGCGTCCGGCGCGGCAGCCGCAATGTTGCCGGTCAGGAGCAGGAGCAGGGCCATGACCACGAACAGGCCCTTTGGGTAGGTCCTCACGGTTGTTCTCCTTTCATTGCGCGATTCGCTCGCGTTTCAATGACGTGTTGGCGGTTCGCCTGCGCGGGATCCCTGCCTTGTGGGACGGCAAGCGAAAAGGCTTGCTGATGGTAAACCAGATGCGAGCCTTTGACAAACCCCGTGACCGTTCGTTCTCGCGGCGCGGCCGGGTGAGCACGCTCACCGACAGGGGATACTGGACCGCGCTATGGTTCAAACGTAAGACGATGGGGTGAGGATTCGGTTCCATCATGATTGACCGAAGTGGGTGGAAGTTTGAAGGGAGCGCACGTTGAACAAGACGTTGAATCGAGCGAGGAACAGCTATTGGATTGTGTTGATTGCGATCGCGGCGAGCGCGATCATCCTGACTGGCTGCGCGACGGGTGGGACAACGACGCCGACGCCCACAACGGAAACGCCAGCATCAAGCGCCACGGAGTTGCCAGCCGCTACTGCGGCGAGCGCTCCAACACAGAGCGCAGAGGCAGCGCCGGCAGAGGAAGCCACTGCGGCTGTGGCGGAGGCCACCGCCGGCCCAACCGAGCCCGCGACGGCTGCGCCAACCGCCACGACCGCGGCGGAGGCAACCGACGCGCCCGCGACTGCCCCCGACGCAGAGACGCCCACCGTCGCGCCTGCGCCCACCGAACCAGCGCCGGCAGCCGCGCCCCTTAACCTGGAGCAATTGACCGTCACGCTCGAACCGTTCGCCGAGGGCTTCACGAACCCGCTCTTCGTGACGAACGCGCGTGACGGCAGCAACCGGCTCTTCGTCGTGGAGAAACCCGGCGCGATCCGCATCATCGCGGACGGCCAGACCCTGCCGCAGCCGTTCCTCGACATCACCGACCGCGTCGGCAGCCGCGGCTCCGAACAGGGGTTGCTGGGCCTGGCCTTCCCGCCGGACTTCGCCACGCGGCAGTTCTTCTTCGTCAATTACACGAACCGCGACGGCGACACCATCGTCGCGCGCTACAACGTCTCCGCGGACCAGAACGCGGCCGATCCGGGGAGCGAGTTCGTCGTGCTGAAGATCGCGCAGCCTGCCGCGAACCACAACGGCGGCGACCTGGCGTTCGGCCCGGACGGGATGCTGTGGATCGGGACGGGCGACGGCGGCGCGGCGAACGACCGCTTCAACAACGGGCAGAACCCGGAGACCCTGCTGGGCAAGATGCTGCGCCTGGACGTGACGAGCGATCCCAACCAGCCGTACGTCGTGCCCGGCGACAACCCGTGGTTGAACGCCGAGATGGGCGGCAAGGCCGTTCGCCCCGAGCTTTGGGCCATCGGCCTGCGCAACCCGTGGCGCTATAGCTTCGACCGCGCAACGGGCGACCTGTGGATCGCGGACGTGGGGCAGAATCAGATCGAGGAAGTGAATGTAACGCGCGCGCCGCTGACGGGCGGACTGAACTACGGCTGGCCGATCCAGGAGGGCCGCGCATGCTTCCGCGATCAGAACTGCGACCCGACGGGCCTGGTCCAGCCGGTCGCGCAATACAATCACGGCGCGGACGGCTGCTCGGTAACAGGCGGCTACGTCTACCGCAGCAAGGCATTCCCCGCGCTCGTCGGCGCATACCTCTACGGCGACTACTGTTCGGGCCGCATCTGGGCGCTTGACGCGGCCAATCCCGGCTCGCCCGTGCTGGTGGCGGAGGCGGGGCCGGGGCTAAGCTCATTCGGCGAGGATGAGGCAGGAGAGCTATACATAACAGACCTGTCGAAGGGCGTCGTGCGGCGGATCGCGGCGCAGTAGCGCGACAGGCGGCGGGCTAGAAGGCGTCTGGCCCACGAAGCCTGAAGTTGGCGAAGCGCGAAGGGCGCGAAGGTTGCGAGCCCTTCGCGCGCTTCGCCAACTTCAGGCTTCGTGGTCCAGACGCTCCGCCGTCCCTGGCAAAGTGCTTGACAAAGGGTGTATAGTGAAAATAGATGGTACACGCGTTCTGTTTTGGACGCTACGGTCGGTCGCTCATCAACCGTAACAGAATCGAAACAGACCGCCAAAAATGAAAACTGTTGCGGAACAGCGCAAAATGTTCCGGTTGGGCATAGGCGCCAGGCGCAGGAACCGGGTTTCTGGCGCAACCTGGTCCCTGCTATTAGAATAGCCCGCGAAGGAGTGGGCTGACCATGATCTCGAATTTCAAGCCAACCGAGCGCTTCTCGACAAAGGTCGAGAACTACGTGAAGTATCGTCCACACTATCCGCCAGCCGTCCTGGAGTTGCTGCGCCGCGAGTGCGGGTTGACGTCTGAATGGGCCATCGCCGACATCGGGTCGGGCACCGGCATCTCGAGCGAACTGTTCGTGGCGAACGGCAACCGCGTCTTCGGCGTGGAGCCGAACGCTGCGATGCGCGCAGCCGGGGAGGCGCACTTCGCCGGCGCGTCCAACTTCGTAAGCGTGACAGGTACGGCCGAGGAGACTACCTTGCCCGACGCGTGCGTTGACATGGTGCTGGCCGGGCAGGCATTTCACTGGTTCGAGGGAGAGGCCGCGCGGCGCGAGTTCCTCCGCATCCTGAAGCCGGGCGGGTGGCTGGTGCTGATGTGGAACTCGCGCGACGACGGCGTGCCATTCCAGCAGGAGTACGAGCGCTTTGTCACTGAGTTCGGCACGGACTACTCCGAAATCCGCCATCAGAACTTCACGGACGACCTCCTGGCGGCATTCTACGCCCCTTCCGAAATGCGCACCGCGCAGTTCCAGCAGGCGCAGGTGGTCGATTGGGAGGGGCTGGCCGGCCGCGTGCTGTCGTCTTCCTACATGCCCGGCCCCGGCCACCCGCGCTACGAAGCGATGCTGGCCGACCTGCGCCGCCTCTTCGACGCGCACACAGCCGACGGCAAGGTCGCGCTCGACCTCGTGACGATGGTTTATTTCGGCCAGTTGCGATGATCGGCCGCGCCCTGACCGCCGTCCGCTACATCCAGCCCTTCCGGCAGGGCGGCTCGGTGCCTGCGCTGGTCGAGGCGGACGACGGCGAGCTCTATGTGCTGAAATTCCACGGGGCCGCGCAGGGGCGGCGCGCGCTGGTTGCGGAGCTGGTCGCGGGCGAGCTCGGGCGGCGGCTGGGGCTGCCCGTGCCGGAGCTGGCGTTCATCAACGTTGAGCCAAACTTCGGCATGGCCGAGGCGCACCCGGAAATCCGCGACCTGCTCAACGCCAGCGCCGGGCGGAACCTCGGCCTCCGCTTCCTGCCCGGCTCGCTCGAATATAACCCGCTGCTCAAGCCGCCGCCCCCGCCGGAAGAGGCGGCTGCTATCGTCTGGTTCGACGCTTACGTGACCAACGTCGACCGCACGCTGCGCAACGTGAACATGCTGCTGCGTCAGCGGCGGCTGTGGCTCATCGATCACGGCTCGTCGCTCTACTTCCACCACAACCGGGACTGGCTGGCGCACCCCGAGCGCGCGCTGACGCCGTTCGCCCTGATTAAGGATCATGCGCTGCTGCCCTTTGCCGGCCCGGTCGCGGAGGCGGATGACCGGCTGCGCCCGCTGGTCACGGCTGACGCAATCGATGCGATTGTCGCCCTGCTGCCCGACGCGTGGCTGGTCGACGGCGCGGAGCCGCCGGAGCTGCGCGCGGGGTACCGGCGCTGGCTGAGCGACCGGATTGCTGCGTCGCAAGTGTTTGTCGAAGAGGCTGACCGTGCCCGCGCGCGCGCCGTATGAGTACAGCGTCGTCCGCCTCGTCCCCCGCATCGAGCGCGGGGAGCGGATCAACGCGGGCGTCATTCTCTACTGCAAGCTGCGCCGGTTCCTGGCCGCGCAGATCCATCTGGACGTCGAGCGGCTGCTGGCCCTCGATCCGTCCGCGGACCTCGACTGCATCCGCCAGCAGTTGGAGCTGCTGCCCGTCGTGTGCGCGGGCGGCCCGGCCGCCGGAGAACTGGGCGAACTGACGCAGGCCGAGCGGTTCCGCTGGCTCACGTCGCCGCGCAATACGGTTATCCAGCCCTCGCCCGTCCATCCGGGGCTGTGCGACGATCCGCAGGCCGCGCTCGACGCGCTGTTCGGAAGGCTGGTGTTGTCCTGATCCTGTCGCGCGGGCCTCGGCCTACGTGATCCCTCAACAGGTCGATATGAGAAACCTCTTCCACCTCGATCCCGACGTCCATTTCCTCAATCACGGCTCTTTTGGCGCATGCCCGCGGCCGGTCTTCGAGGCGTATCAGCGATGGCAGCGCGAGCTTGAGCGCCAGCCGGTTGAGTTCCTCGGCCGGCGCATCGACGCGCTGCTGGCGGAAAGCCGCGCCGAGTTGGGCGCGTTCCTGAATGCGGCTCGCGACGACCTCATTTACTTCCCGAATCCCACGACCGCCGTCAATATGGTCGCGCGCAGCCTGGCGACTGCTTCGCCGCGCCGCGCAGAGGGCGCGTTCCTGGCCGCGGGGGACGAAATCCTGACGACCGACCACGAATACGGCGCGCTCGACCGCACGTGGGATTACGTTTGCGAGCTGACGGGCGCGCGGTATCTCCATCGCCCGATCCCGCTGCCGCTGCCCGACCCGGCGGCGTTCGTCGAGCATTTCTGGGCGGGCGTCACCGCGGCCACGCGCATCATCTTCCTCTCGCACATCACCAGCCCGACCGCCTTGATCTTCCCGGTGGCCGAGATATGCCGCCGCGCGCGGGAGCGCGGCATCCTGACCATCGTGGACGGCGCGCACGCGCCGGGGCAGGTCCCGCTCGACCTGGCCCAGGTCGGCGCGGACGTCTACGTGGGCGCGTGCCACAAGTGGCTGTGCGCGCCGAAGGGCGCGGCCTTCCTGTTTGCGCGCCGCGAGCTTCAGCCAATGCTCGAACCGCTGGTGGTGAGCTGGGGCTGGCGGTCGGAGCGGCCCGGCCCGTCGCCGTTCGTGGACTGGCACGAGTGGCAGGGCACGCGTGACCTCTCCGCGTATCTCGCCGTGGCGGAGGCGATCCGGTTTCAGCGGGAGCATGACTGGCCGCAGGTGCAGTCTGCGTGCCATGCGCTGGCGCTGGAGACGCGCGAGCGCATCATCGCGTTGACCGGGCTGCCGGCGCTCTGTCCGCCCGACGCATTCGGGCAGAGGTTTGCGGCCGAGATGCCGCCGTGCGACATCGAGACCCTCAAAGCCCGACTGTA
>CAZPTI010000250.1:0-7549 GCA_964588925.1 uncultured Anaerolineales bacterium
TGGTGGGGTCGACCGCGATGATGCCGACCGTTTTCCCCTGCCCGCGGAAGGCGCGCGCCAGCGCGTTGACGAGGGTCGATTTCCCCGTGCCGGGCGCGCCGGTCACGCCGATGATGTGGCTTCTTCCAGTGTGCGGATAGAGCGCGGCCAGCAGCGCGTGCGCATCCTGCGTCTCATCCTCGACCTGCGAGATGGCGCGGGCAAGCGCGCGGCGGTTGCCCGCCAGCAGTGGCTCGACGAGCGCGCTAACGATGTCTTGCGTCACCATATCACGCCGGGGCCGGTTCGCCCTTTTCCCGGCGGATGAAGTCGATGATGTCCTGCGTGCTCGTGCCGGGGCCGAAGACGCCCTTCACGCCCAGCTCGCGCAGTGGCGCCACATCGTCATCAGGGATGATGCCGCCGACAAGGACAACCACATCGTCCAGCCCCTGGCCGCGCAGCAGTTCGATCACGCGCGGGCACAGCGCCATGTGCGCGCCCGACAGGATGGAGAGGCCGACGACGTCAACGTCCTCCTGCAAGGCGGCCTCCGCGATCATTTCCGGCGTCTGCCGGATGCCCGTGTAGATGACTTCCATGCCCGCGTCGCGCAGCGCGCGCGCGACCACCTTGGCCCCGCGGTCGTGGCCGTCCAGCCCCGGCTTCGCCACGAGCACGCGAATCTTGCGATCAGCCATTACGATTCCTCGCTCCTCAATCCAAAGTGGGCAGCGTGGTGAAACCCGCCTGCCGAAAGTCTGAGTCAAAGGTGAAGGCGAAATCGATCCGCAACGTCTTCATAATCGCGAAGCTCACGCAGTCGACTCCGCTGAAGGTCTTGTCGCTATACCGTTGGAATATCTTCCAACCAAGCGCCTCATACTCGGGCGAAACGCGAATAATCTCAAGCCCCGGCGAATCCATGACACGTGTATAGAACTGTACGGCCTTGGTGTGCGTACCCCGATAGCGCAACAGGGTGACTGTTTCCCAGATAACCCAGTTCGTCGTCACCCATCCATACTTGCGGCCAGGCCCTAAACGAAACTCCAACGCTCGACGATAATTGGGATCATTGCCCACCTCAAGCGCCGCCCACGCCGCTGTGTCGACAAAGAGCCGCTGCATTCAGTCCCTGATTTCTGCGCGCGCTGCGTCGGAAAGCGGACCGTACAGGTACACATCGTGGTTGACGGAGCCGTCTGTGACATCAGCAATGACCGGATCAGTGCCGATCAAACCCAGCGGATCGTTGTCCCAATCAATCGGCTCGCGCTCATCCAAATCTTCGACGCCGGGTTCAGACGGCTTTACAAGATATTGTACTACTGATTCGCGAATTATCTCAGCCAGGCTCTTCTCTTCTTCCAGAGCTCGGCGTTTGGCTTCGCGATAGACGTCCTTCGGCAGGCGAATGTTAGTTGTAACATACTCTGTCATAGTCACCTCCAATACAATTGTATTATAATGCAATAGTATTGTCAATCAGAAAAACACCGGTTCCTGATACTCTCCAAACACCTCGCGGAACACATTCGTTATCTCACCCAGCGTCGCGTACGCATTGACCGCATCGAGAATCGGATACATCAGGTTATCTTTGCCACGCGCCGCATCTCGCAACCGGGCGAGCGACCTTTCCACCGCGCCGTTATCCCGCCCGCTGCGCACCTTCTCCAGCCGCGCCACCTGCCGCGCGTAACCCTGCGGGTCCATTTGAAGAATGGGTATCGCAAGTGACTCATCCGTCACATAGTCGTTCACGCCCACAATGGTCCGGTCGCCGCGGTCGACTTCCTGCTGGAAGCGGAACGCGGCCTCGGCAATCTCGCGCTGCATGAAGCCGACTTCGAGCGCGGGAATCACGCCGCCGAGCGCGTCGATCTTGCGGAAGTAAGCGTTCGCCTCTTCCTCCATCCTGTCGGTCAGCGCCTCTATGAAGAAGGAGCCGCCGAGAGGATCAAGCGTGTTGGCGACGCCGCTCTCGTCGGCAATCACCTGCTGGGTGCGAAGCGCGATGGTCACAGCCTTCTCTGAGGGAAGCGCCAGCGCTTCATCCATGCTATTCGTGTGCAGGCTTTGTGTGCCGCCGAGCACGGCTGACAGCGCCTGAAGCGCCACGCGCACGATATTGACTTCCGGTTGCTGCGCGGTCAGGCTGACGCCCGACGTCTGCGCGTGCGTGCGGAGCATCCACGAGCGCGGGTCCTTCGCGCCGTACTTCTCCCGCATCGCGCGCGCCCAGATGCGCCGCGCCGCGCGGAATTTGGCGATTTCCTCGAAGAACTCGCTGTGCGCGTTGAAGAAAAAGGAGAGGCGGGGCGCGAAATCGTCGATGTCAAGCCCGCGTTCCAGCGCGGCCTCGACATATGCGAAGCCGTCGGCCAGCGTGAAGGCCAGCTCCTGCGCGGCCGTGGAACCGGCTTCGCGGATATGATAGCCGGAGATGCTAATGGTGTTCCACTTCGGCATTTCGCGCGCGCCAAACTCGATCGTGTCGACCACAAGGCGCATGGAGGGCGCGGGCGGGAAGAGGAACTCCTTCTGCGCGATGTACTCTTTGAGGATGTCGTTCTGGATGGTGCCGCCCAGCTTCGCGCGCGGGACGCCGCGTTTTTCGGCTGCGGCAATGTACATGGCCCAGATGATCGCGGCCGGGCTGTTGATCGTCATGGAGGTCGTGACCTGGTCGAGCGGCAGGCCGTCGAGCAGGACTTCCATATCCGCGAGGGAGGAAATCGCGACGCCGCACTTGCCGAACTCGCCAATGGCCTCGGGCGCGTCGGTGTCGTAGCCGTAGAGGGTGGGCATGTCGAACGCGACGGAGAGGCCGGTCTGCCCCTGTTCGAGCAAATACCGAAAGCGCGCGTTCGTCTCTTCAGCCGAGCCGAACCCGGCGAACATGCGCATGGTCCACAGCTTGCCGCGGTAACCGGTTGGCTGCGGGCCGCGCGTGTAGGGGTAGCGGCCGGGCAGCCCTAAATCGCGCTCATAGTCCTGCTGCGCGACATCTACGGGCGTATAGAGCCGCTCGATGGGCAGGCCGGACATGGTTGTAAAAGGATCGCGGCGCTCAGGAAAGCGCGCCTGGCTGCGCTGCACGTCCGTCTCCTCCCACTGCTCCGCCGCCTCGCGAATCTGCTCCACTTTATCCCGGTCGTACATAGCAAGCCCCTCCTCATTTCTCGATTAGTTACGCCACTCACCCGTCACCGCGGCGTCGAGGCACTGATCCACGTCGCCAAACCGCATCTTGACCCCGCTGTGCATCGGCGCGTAGCAGGCCATCTTGCCCGCGTTCGTCGCCATTGTCTTCACGTCCAGCATCCGCATGGGCGCGACGACCGCGCAGGTGTCCGCCACGAGCTCGCCGCCCGCCGCCTCAATGATCTGCGCATAACCCAGCTCGGCCGCGCGCTGCCGCGTGATCTCGCCCGTCGTGACCCACAGCCGCGTGGCGAGCCGCTTGCCCTCCAGATATTCCGCCACCTGCTGAATCTCGCTCAGGCTGGCGTGCGGGCAGCCGATGGTCACCAGGTCGATCTTGCGCAAGTCGGGGTCCGCATCCATCACGCGGTACGCGTCCGCAAGGCTTTCGATCACCAACGGTCGCGCGTCCGGTCGGATCAACGCGCGTCCCGCGTCGCGCGCTTCGGGCGTGTACCCTTCAATGTGATACACCGCCACCGCGCCATATGCCGCCAGCCCCGCGCCCAGCGTCTTGAGCCGGTCGCCGGCCGGCCCGCCGAGCGTGAGGTCGCCCGGCAATGGCGGCAGCGACTCCGCCAGATTGGAGAACCACGGCACGCCGTTCCCGACCGCCTTGCCGACGGTGTAGCTCAGCGCGCCGAAGTCCGCCACCGACTTAAGGGGCGTCCGCGCGTCCACGACCCAGTTCGCGCGGCGGTTCTCGTCCAGATGATAGCCGTAGCGCGCCGTCCTGCCCACCACGGCCGCCGCGATCGCGCTCGGCCCGCCCTCGCGGTTGCTCCGCGCGCCGATGACCGAGTTGGCGAACGCCACCGCGCTCGACTCGGCCCACGCCAGCGCGTCCCCGCGCTGCGGCTTATAGTTCGGGAACAAGTACGGCGTGCAGCTCATCGTCGGCGTGACGCCCATCGCGCCGAACGCGTCGATGACGCTGAGCTGCGGCGTGGCAAAGCTCGGCTGGATGCCCCATCCCTGCCACTTGCCGCGCTCCATACCCATCGGGTTGAGCGTGGTGGGGATGCGGACGCGCGCGCCTTCGGCCGCCCAGTGCGCGAGAAACTCAAGCCCTGCGTCGCCGAGGTTCTTATAAGAAACACCGGCGATTTGCGCGTGCTTGACGGGAACGAGATCGGCCGCGCCGTAAATACGCGCAAGCGCCACGACAATCTCCATCGCGCGCTTCACGCCCGGCCCTTCCGCGCCGGCCAACATGCCTTCTTCTTGGGGGGTCAGGAACAACTCTTTCATACATCTATTCTAACATGCCCAAAGTGGTTGTAAAGGAAGCCAGATTTCATGGCAGCAATTGGAAGCAAAGACACTAGGCAAACAGTGAACATAGCTTATACTTCGTATCAAGTTTGTCGAATGTATATCGAAATGGCAAACGAACTGAGACCGAAGGAGATACAGTCAAGATGAGTCGGAAGGCGTTCTACTCCCTCATGGCCCTCGCCACGGTTGTGGCGCTGCTCGCCACCACCGCGGTGACTTTCGCGGCCGGTTCCCGGGTTCGGGTTGTCCATGCTTCCCCTGATGCGCCGGCAGTTGACGCGCTCGTCAACGGCAGCGCAGCCTTCACGAATGCCCCGTTCAAGGGCATCACCAACTATGCGTCCCTTGACGCGGGTTCCTACAGCGTTGCGGTCGTGCCAACCGGCGCCACCGAGCCGAAGGTGATCTCGGCCACTCTGACGCTTGACGCCGACAAGGACTACACGGTTGTTGCGGTTGGCAAGCTGGCGAACATCGAGCCGCTCGTCCTCGTCGACAACAATGCGGCCCCTGCCGCTGGCAAGGCGCACGTCCGCTTCGTCCATGCCTCGCCCGACGCGCCTGCGGTTGACATCGCCGTCAAGGGCGGACCCGTCATCTTCTCGAACGTGGCGTTCAAGGGCGTCGGTGACTACACGCCGGTTGATGCGGGTGCGTACGATCTTGAGGTGCGGCTGGCGGGCACGAACACCGTGGCGCTCGATCTTCCGGGCATTGCCCTGGCGGACGGCACGGTCTACACCGTCTTTGCGATGGGCCTGGCCGGCGGCGAACCTGCTCTGACAGCGGTGCTTTCTGAGGACGCCAAGCACAGCGCGGCGAGCGCGGCTGCGGCTCCGGCGGGCCTGCCGACGACTGGCGGCGAAACGAATCTCCTGCTGGTCCTGCTGGCGACGGGCGCGGCTCTCCTGGTGATCGGCGGCGCGCAGCGCCTCGCAACCCAGAAGCGGTAAGTGCGTAGATAATCATCGAGGCAGCGCCTCAGCGGGGGCGGGGCGCTGTCGACAAACAACAAATCGGGGTTCCTCCTCCTTGTGGTGTGGCGCAGACAAGCGGGTCGCCTGGGCAGCGACCCGCTTGTCGTTTAACGTTCAGGCGCAAGTCAGGCAACTTGCGCTAAAGAATTAAGCGCCACGGCTCCGGCCAAGCGCATTGAAGATGAACTTCGCGATCAAGATGAACACCAACGATCCGAGGAACGTCGGGATCAGATAGACGCCGAAGAGCACCGGCCCGAACTGGCCGAGGACAAACTGGCCGATCATGCCGCCGATGAAGCCGACGACGATGTTGCCGAGCCAGCCATACGGCAGGTTGGTCTTCGAAATCATCTCGACGATTGCCACAATCGCGATCGTCACCAGCAACGCCCCGATCCACCCGCAAAGCATGCCCATACGACTCTCCTCACATCTCCTCAACTACACAAGACGAACGATCAACGCAGCCAGCCCGGCCAGGAATGGCACGGCCAGCACCATCCCGCCGCAGCCGATGCACCCCTTCTTCTTCATCACTTCGCCCGGATTGTAGTACCGCTTCTCACGTCGCCTGAACATAACCCCATCCTTTCAAACACACTCAACTCGATTCAACTGCTCTAGCGATTATGCAATAGCAGAGAGACCAAACAAGTGGCGCATAATCCAGAAAGGAGGCGATTGTTTGACACGCGTCGCCCGCAAGCGATATAATCCTGTAGTTCTAATGTCGTTATGTTGTTTGAGAGGTTCGCATGGCCCGCAAGAAGGCGCAGAAACGCGACTGGCGCATGACTCTGTTCCTGGTGATCTCGTTGATCATCGTGCTGTCGATGGTCTTGACGATGTTCATTTTGCCTGCGTCCACCGGCCAGTAAGGCATGGCGCGGGCCGCGCAATCAACTGAAACGGCCGCCTCCCCGCGCAGCGGAGTTTTGCTGGCGGTGGCGGCCGTTGTCATGTTCAGCACCAGCCCGGTCTTCGTGCTGCTGGCCGCGCCGCTGAGCGCATACGAGATCACGGTTGGCCGGCTCGCCATCGGCGCGACGCTGGTCGCGATCCTCGGTCGGTTGAACGGGCAGCCGTTGCTGCCTGCGCGTTCCGACCTACCGCGCTTCGCCCTGTTCGGCCTCATCGCGGCGGTTCACTTCCTGAGCTACATTGCGTCGCTTAACTTCACAACCATCGCGCACTCGCTGGCAGTCGTCTACACCGCGCCCATCTTCGTCGCGCTCTTTTCCGCGTGGTTCCTCGGCGAAGCAATCACGCGGCGCAAGTGGATGGGCATCGTCGTGGCAGTCCTGGGCATCGGTATTCTGGCGGGGTTTGAGCCGCGCTGGAGCCAGCGCATGCTCATCGGCGATCTGCTGGCGCTCGTTTCGGCAATTACCTTCGGGCTGTACTCTGTAGCCGGGCGGTCGCAGCGGGAGCGGTACGGGCTGTTCACGTACACGGGGACGGTGTACGGCCTGGGCGCGCTGTGGGCGCTGCCTGCCGCGCTGCTCGCCCTGACGCCGGCGGGCTACAACGTCAACTCGCTGCTTGCGCTGCTGGCCGCGGGGCTGATCCCGCTCGGCATCGGGCACACGCTCTACAACGCGGCCGTTCGGCGCACGCACGCAACGATTCCTAACTTAATCGCCACGCAGGAGGTGACGGGCGGCATCCTGCTGGGCGCGTTGTTCCTGAATCAAATCCCGACCGCGAACGAGCTCGCCGGCGCGCTCGTGGCGCTGATCGGGATTGCTCTGGTGTTGATATAGAGGGTTATTCTGTGGCGAAGCCTGTTGACTGCCCCTACTTCTTCGGGGATTATCATCGCGGCCGGGACATCGAGAAGTGCCGGCTGATCGAACGCAACCGCGAGAACACGCGGCCGTGGCGCCGCGCGCTCTGCGACACCTGCCCCGTGCCGGGCATTCTAAAGAATACGACGTGCAAGCATCTGGCGCTGGAAGGCTCGGTGCAACGCAAGTTCCTTGTGACCGATCGCGTCGAGGTGTATGCCGTATGCACCGAACACGTGGCCGAGTTGAAGGACCCGAACCACTGCCCGCAGTGCGAGGCGGAAAGCAAAGGTTAACAATCGGACCCCCGGTTTC
>CAZPTI010000251.1:0-7536 GCA_964588925.1 uncultured Anaerolineales bacterium
GGTCCGGCGAACAAATCCCGCGAGGACCTGGCGAAGATCTACAAGGATGTCCAGCCCAACACGGAAGTCAAGATTACGGTCCTCCCCTACCTGGATAACTGGACCAAGCTGTCCGCGATGATGGCAGCCGGCACCCCCCCGGACATCGTCTACTCCGACTTCAGCGTGCTGCGGTATGCCATCGAAGGCCAACTGATCGACCTCAAGCCCTACTTCGACGCCGACCCGGTGTTGACCAAGCCGGAGAAGTTCACGCTCGATCTGACCGACAAGGTGCAGGCCTATCTCGGCACAAACAAGATGGTGCATCTGACCCTCGGCTCGTGGGTTCCGGCGCTCTATTACAACAAGGACATTTTCGACGCGGCCGGCGAGCCGTATCCGGTGGACGGGTGGACCTGGGCCGATGTGCGCGCGGCAGCCAGGCGCCTGACCGACCCGGCAAAGGAGCAGTACGGCTTCATGTGGGGCCATATGCTCGACAACACCGGCTGGCTGTGGTGGAACACCAAGCCGGAAGGCGAAGCGCACTGGTCCATCCCGCAAATCTACCCGGACAAGACCGGATGGGACACGCGCAGCGGCCGCGAAGTCATGCAGATCATCCGCGACATGGCGGACGACAAGAGCATGGTGCCCTTCTCAGAAGCGGCCGCGTACCAGGTCTATGCCGGGGCATTCGGCGCGGGCAAGTGCGCCATGTACAGCGGCGGCGACTGGGATGCCGGCTGGAGCTTCCGCGAGTTGCCCTTCAAGTGGGACCTCACCATGACGCCGAAGGTCAGCAAAGACTACCGCGCTAAGCTGAACTGTATGGTTGCCACGCACTGCATCACCACCGGCTCCAAGTTCCACCAGGCCTCGTGGGACTATATCCGCTTCATCACTGCCACGCCGGAGGGCCAGGCATTGATCGGCGAGGGCGCGTATGAGACCCCGGTGCTGAAGGAAGTGGCTGAGTCGGAGAAGGTGATGCAGCCGTCGTGGGCGCCCGCGGGCTACGGCACGCGCACCAAAGCCATGCAGGTGCCTCCCCCGATGTATACGCCGTACCAGTTGAGCCTCAACCTGTACGAGTACCACGACAAGTTCATGCAGCCGACCATCGAGAAGCTCACCCTGGGCCAGATGAGCGTGGACGACGCGGTCAAGCTGCTGGACAAGGAAGGCGCGACGTACTTCGCGGACCTCAAGAAGCAGATGCCGGCCGCGAGCTAAACTCGCAGCGCCAATTGCGCCGCGGCAGGACGCCCGCGCGCTGCTGCCGGAGGGCTTTCGTTCCCCCGGCAGCAGCCGGGGGGCGCGGAGGAACGCTCCATGAACCCACCGATCCCCGAAACGAAAGCGCCGCGGCTGGCGCGCCGCATCACCTTATCGCAGCGCGAGGCCATCGCGTGCGCGCTGTTTATCGCGCCGGCCGTGCTCGGCTTCCTGGTTTTCGCGGTGGTTCCGCTGTTGTCTTCGCTCTGGATCAGTTTCACCAACTATACCTTTGGCGCCGCGCCCCGGTTCACCGGCCTCGCCAACTACCGGACCATCTTTGCCGATCCGCTGTGGTGGCAGTCGGTCAAGGTGACGGTGACTTACGCCATTGTGATCGTCCCAAGCTGGCTGATCTCTTCGCTGGCGCTGGCGCTCATTATGAATCAGAATCAGCTCTGGATGCGCGGCTTTCGGACAATCTACTATGTGCCGGCGGTGTTGTCTGGCGTTGCCGTTGCCATGCTGTGGACGTGGATCCTCAACTACAAGTACGGCTTGCTGAACACGATGCTGGGGTTGATCGGGGTCAAGGGGCCGAACTGGCTTGGCACGACGCAGTGGGCCTTGCCTTCCATTATCCTGATGAGTCTCTGGAGCATCGGCTGGTATCTGCCGATCTGGCTGGGCGGCCTGCAGGGCATCCCGACCGATCTGTATGAGGCCGCCGAGATAGACGGCGCCGGCTGGTGGGGACGACTGCGCAACATTACGCTGCCGATGCTCAGCCCGGTGCTGCTTTACAACCTTGTCATGAACATTATCTGGGCCACGCAGCTTTTCACCGAGCCGATGGTGATGACCAACGGCGGGCCTCAGTTCGCTACGCTCTCCTACCTGCTCTACCTCTATCGCAATGCGTTCGTCTACTCGAATATCGGCGTTGCGTCGGCGATGGCATGGGTGCTCTTCCTCTTCGTCATGGGGTTGACTGCGCTCGTGTTTCGGTCCACCCCGATGTGGGTGCATTACGAAGGCGAAAGGAGAAACAACTGATGGCGGCCATTCCGCAAACGCCCGCCCCGCAGGCGCCTGCTGCGCCGGTGGAACGCCAGTCGTCAGCCGCGTCCTTCTTTCACAAGCGCCAACGCACCCGCCGCATCGCGACGATCGCATCATTCATTTTCCTGGGCATCGGCAGCATCATCATCCTGATGCCGCTCTACTGGCAGGTGGCTACTTCGCTCAAGACCAGCGCGCAGACCATCCAGGTTCCGCCGGTCTGGTTTCCGTCGCCCCTCCAGTGGGGCAACTACCCGGCGCTGCTCGAAAAGTTCCCCATGGGGCTGTACGCGGTGAATTCCATGATCATCAGCACGGCGGTGGTGATCGGAACAGTGCTCTCCTGCTCCATGGCAGCGTACGGTTTCGCCCGGCTTCGCATGCCCGGCAAGGAGGTCATCTTTATCATTTTGCTGTCCACCTTGATGCTTCCTGCCGTAACGCTGGTGATTCCGCAGTTTGTTCTGTTCCAGCGGCTCCAGTGGACCAACTCGTTCAAGCCGCTCATCGTGCCGGCCTTCTTCGGCAACGCATTCTACATCTTCCTCCTGCGCCAGTTCTTTATGACGATCCCGACCGAGCTTGAGGATGCGGCGCGGATGGACGGCGCCAGCTACTTCCGCATCTATGCGCAGATCATTTTGCCGCTGGCCCGACCGGCGCTGATCGCCGTCGCGCTCTTCACGTTTGTCGCGACCTGGAACGACTTCTTCGGCCCGCTCATCTACCTGAGCGATGAGCGGATGTACACCGTCGCAGTTGCCTTGCGCTATCTGGCGGGCAGCGTCCGCTCGCGGCCGGAGAATCACCTGCTCATGGCCGCCGCCACGCTCTCGGTGATTCCGCCGCTGGTTCTCTTCCTGATCGCGCAGCGCCAGTTCATGCAGAGTTCGGTCTTCACAGGCATCAAGGGGTAGCGGTCACATGGGACTTTTCGCAGAATCGCGACACTTTGACCGGATCGCGCTGTTGACGCCTGCCGAGATCGAGACGATATGGGAAGGCGCGGTGCGCGTGCTGCTCCGCACCGGCTTTCGCATCCAAAACGACTTCATCCTGCAACGGCTGGCGCAGCGCGGCGCGCGTGTCGACTGGCCGCGCCAGGTCTTCTTCCCCACGCGCGCGATGGTCGACGCGCTGGCCGAAAGCGCGCGGCGCGGGGCCGGGCCGGCGGAGCGGATGCCGCTGCTGCGCGCGCCCCTGCCGCCGGGCAACCAGGTCACCTATAACGGCTCGCTCATCTTCGACTGGCCGACGCGCGCGCAGCGCGCCGCCACCCTTGCGGACGTGGCCGACATGATGCGCGTGTGCCACACGCTGCCCGAAGTGACCGACTTCGGGCCGACGGTCACCGCGCAGGATGTGCCGCCGCTCATCGAGCCGCTCGTCAGCTTCGCCCTCGCGATCACTCTCACTGACCAGCCGGTGCACCGCGTCGAACTAGTGCTGGCCGAGCAACTGCCCTACCTGGAGGAGCTTGACTCGATCACGCAGGGCGTTCCCGTGCGCTACGCCTACGACGGCTGCGCGGTCAACAACCTCACGGTCGACGCGCGCGCGATGGATTGCCTGCTGGCAACCTGGCGCCGCAACGGCCTGGAAGAGTGGTCTGCGTACCCCTGCCCCATCGCCGGGATGAGCGCGCCCGTGACGGTCGCCGGCGCGATCACGGTCGCGCTGGCCGAAACCCTCGGCGCGTGGTTCGCGGGCTGGGCCCTCGATGAGGGCGCGCGCCTGACCGCGACGCCCTGTTGCGGCATGATGGACATGCAAACGATGCGCGTCCTGTTCAGCGCGCCCGAAACGATCCTGATGGATGCGGGGTTATACCAGGTGCTTGACGGGATGCTCGGCGTGCGGCCCTATATGCTGGCCGACTACTGCGATGCCAAGACGCCGGGCTTGCAGGCGATGAATGACAAGGTCCTTAAGGGGCTGGCGTACGCGTGGCTGACCGGCCAGGTCAATCATCAGCGCGGCACGCTGGAGGCGGGGAAAACCTTCTCCCCCTTGCAGTTAATGATCGATTGCGAGATTAACCGGGAGCTTGACCAGCTCGCGCGCGGGATCGAGGTCACGCCGGACGCGCTGGCCCTCGACCTGATCGAATGCAACGGTCCCACGGACGCGGGCGCGTACCTCGCCAGCGAGCACACCGCCGCTTCCTTCCGCCGCGCGCAATGGCTGCCCCGGCTGTTCGACCGCACAGGCTGGGAGTCGCCCGAGGCCGAGCGCGAAAAGGAGACGCTGATGTTACGCCGCGCAGAGGAACGGTGGCGCGACGCGCTCAGGCGCTACCGCGCGCCCGCGCTGGATGAGCATAAGGTCGCGGCGGCGCGCTCCGTGGTAGAGTCGGCTTGCGCGCAGTTGGGCGTTAATTGGCGCTGGCCCGCCGTCGAGCCGGGCAGCAGGAACGGTCGGTGATGCGCACAGAACAACCCTTTCCCCACTGGCGCGTCGTCAGCGACGCGGAGCTTGAGAGCATCCGGGACGCGGCGCTGCGGCTGCTGCACCGTTGCGGCTTCCGCATCATGAATGAATCCATCCTGTCCCGGCTGGCCGAGCGCGGCTTTGCGGTCGACTTCGCCGCGCAGCGGGTCAACCCCACGCCGCAGCAGATGGCGCAGGTGGAGGAAACCGCACGGCGGAAGGCCAACGCCGCGCCGCCCGAGTTGTTGCTTCGCCGCCCGTTGCCGGTCGGATGGAGCGTCGGGCATAACTACACCTGCTACTATGACGACGCGACCGGCGAACGCCGCGCGGCGACGCTGGACGACATTCGCCGCGTTGTCCGCGCGTGGCATGTCCTCCCGGAAGTAGTCGAAACCGGCCCGTGCATGACCGCGCAGGACGTCGACCCGCGCATCGAGCCGATGGTCAGCGCGGTCGAGACGTTCAAGCTGACGGACAAAGTCCGCGAGTGCCCCGAAATGATGCTCGGCGCGCAATTGCCGTATCTCGAGGCGCTTGAAACGATTATGCAGGGCCGCGAAGTCCGTTACCACACGAACGGTTGCTCGGTCAACCACTTCACGATGGATGAGCGGGCCTGCGACTGCCTCCTTGCGGTGGCGAAGAACGGGCTGGACAACTGGTGGGTGAATAGCTGTCCGGTAGCCGGAGCGAATGCGCCCGTCACCCTTGCGGGAAGCGCGCTGGTCGGGGTGGCCGAGATCATGGGCGCGTGGCTGGCCGGCTGGGCGCTGAACCCCGATGTGGCGCTCACCGCGATTCCGCTCGCCGGCATCATGGACATGCGAACGTCGCGGGTCCTCTTCAGCACGCCCGAGTCGGTGCTGATCGACGCGGTGATGTATCAATACTTCTTCCGGCTCTACGGCATCCGCATCGGCATCCGCATCGGCCTCTGCCTCGGCTACACCGACGCCAAAGTGCCCGGCCTGCAAGCCATCAACGACAAGCTGCTCAAGGGGCTGGGCTACGGCCTGTTCACGGACCAGCTCGGCCAGCAGCGCGGCATCCTTGAAGCCGGTAACACCTACTCGCCCACGCAGCAGGTCATCGACATGGAGCTGGACCGTCAGACGGCGCAGCTTGCGCGCGGCCTCGAAGTGACCGGCGACACGCTTGCCTTGGATGATGTGGCCGCGTACCTCAGCGGCGACTTCAGTTCCTTCCTCCTTACCGAACACACCCGCAACCACTGGCGCGACGCATTGTGGCAGCCGCGCCTGTTCGACCGCACCGCCTGGGAAAGCGCCAAGGCGGAGCGGGCTAAGGAGCCGCAGATCGTGCGCGCGGCGTTCGACCGGTGGCGGCGCGCGGAAGCGCAGTATCGCCCGCTCGAACGAGACCCGGCGCAACTGCGCGAAGCTGAGTGCGTCCTCGACCATGCCGCAAAGTCCTTCAACGTGAAGGCTTTCAATCTGTAAAGGAGCGTCCCTGTGTTCCCTCGATCCATCCGCCCCCGGCTCGGTCTGCTCATCACCGCGCTGCTCGAAGACGACTGGAACAAGACCGGCTACCTCCGGCCCACCGCGCAGGCGGCCGTCCAGCAGTACATCGACGCGCTTGCCCCGTTCGCGGACGTCGTTTGCCCGGGGCTTGTGGAAACTGAGGAGCAGGCCGCCGCGGCCGATCTCGCCTTTAAGGCCGAGCGCGTCGACGCCATCGTCTTTGCGGAGCTGGCTTACACGCAGAGCATGATCACGCTGCGCGGGTTGGTCAACGCGCAGGTCCCCATCATCGTCTGGAATACGCAGATGCTGCCGGCCTGGCCCGCGGACGCGGACTGGGACATTGTGATGATCAATTCGGGACTGGCAGGCCTGCCGGAGACGACCCACGCGCTTAACCGGCTGGGCAAGCCGTTCTACATGGTCACAGGCCACCTGCGCGACGAGATACGGCTGGCTCGGATTCAGCAACTCGCGACCGCGGCGGCCATCAAAGCTCGCCTCGCATGGGCGCGCATCGGCATGATCGGGCATCCGTATCAGCACATGGCCGACCTGATGGTAGACTCGTTTGCGGTGCGCTCGGCGCTCGGCCCGACGGTCGTCCACGTTGAGCCGGAGGAGTTTGGCGCGGCGGTGGAAGGCGTCTCAGACGAGGCGGCCGCGGCATTGGTGGCGCAGGCGCAAACGCAGTGGCGCGCGGACGAGTTGGACGCGGACATCTTTGCGCGCTCAGCGCGCATCGCGCTGGGGCTGGAGAAAGCCGTCAACGCGCGTGAACTCGACGCGCTGGCGATCTTCGACCAGGCGCTGCTGGCCGACCCGCGCGTAGGACTCGTGCCATCCTGGGGCAACTCGCGGCTCATCGCCGCCGGCATCCCGGTCACTGCCGAGGCAGACGTGGCTGTCGCCACCGCTATGCTCATCCTCCAGGCGCTAACGGGTGACGCGACGTTTGTGGAGAACTACGGCTTTGACTTCGAGCGCAATGCCGTCTACATCGCGCATGACAGCATGGGCAACCCGAATATGGCCGCGCCCGACCCGCAGGTCGCGCTGCGGCCCAGCATTTACTATCAGGGGCGCTATGGCCGGGGCGCGGCGCTGGAGTTCGCCTACCGCCCCGGTCCCTGCGCGTTCCTGGCGCTCGTGCCGATTTCGGGCGGGCGGTGGAAGTTCATTGTCGGTGAAGGCGAGGCGCTGCCGGTTCGCCCGCGGCCGACCGTTGCGCCGCAAATGCTGTGGCAGCCGGACGGCGGCTCGGTCGAGGACTTCTATGATCGCTGGTGCGCGGCAGGCGCAGGGCACCACTCGGCGCTGGCATACGGGCGCCTGTCCCAACCGCTTGAAGCTCTGG
>CAZPTI010000252.1:0-7419 GCA_964588925.1 uncultured Anaerolineales bacterium
GACGAGGTGCTGATCGAAGTTAAGGCGTGCGGCATCTGCGGCAGCGACGTCCACGGGATGGACGGGAGCACCGGGCGGCGCATCCCGCCGATTATTATGGGGCACGAGGCGGCGGGGGTGATCCGCAAGGTCGGGAGCGCGGTGACCGGGTGGGGGCCGGGCGAGCGGGTGACGTTCGACTCGACGATCTACTGCGGCGAATGCTTTTACTGCCGCTCCGGGCAGGTGAACCTGTGCGAGAACCGGCGCGTGCTGGGGGTGTCGCCGGGGACGTACCGGCAACACGGCGCGTTTGCGGAGTTGGTCGCTGTGCCAGCGCGCATCCTGTACCGGCTGCCGGGTGCGGTGTCGTTCGTCCAGGCGGCGATGCTGGAGCCGCTGTCGGTCGCGTTCCACGCCGTCAGTCTGCCGAAAATCAAGCTGGGGGACAGCGCGGTCGTGGTGGGCGCGGGGATGATCGGGCTGCTCGTGATCCGCGCGCTGCGGCTGGCGGGGTGCGGGCAGATTATCGCGGTGGATTTGGACGAAACGCGGCTGGCGGCGGCGCGGACGTTTGGGGCGGACGTCGGGCTGATTTCAGGGCCGGATGCGCCTGCCAGGGTGCAGGCACTCACGGAAGGTCGCGGCGCGGACCTGGGGTTTGAGGTGGTGGGGGTGACGGCGGCGGTGCAGACCGCGCTGGCGAGCGTGCGCAAGGGCGGGAGCCTGACGCTCGTGGGGAACCTGTCGCCGACCGTGGAACTGCCGCTGCAATCGGTGGTGACGCGGCAGATCGCGCTGTACGGCTCGTGCGCGTCGAGCGGGGAGTATCCCGCGTGCATCGAGATGCTGGCGCGGGGCGCGGTGGATGTGGGGCCGCTGGTGAGCGCGGTGGCGCCGCTGAGCGAGGCGGCGGGGTGGTTTGAGCGGTTGTATCGCCGCGAGGCGGGGTTGATGAAGGTGATTGTGGAGCCAGGAGCATGAGCGAGAATCAATTCGACCTGACCGGCAAGGTCGCCATCGTGACCGGCACAAGCCGGGGGCTGGGGCAGTATATGGGACGCGCGCTGGCGAAGGCGGGCGCGGACCTGGTGATTACGAGCCGGAAGATCGAGACGCTCCAGCCGTTCAAGGAGGAGATCGAGGCGCTGGGACGGCGCGCGCTGCCGGTGGCGCTGGACGTGCGGGATTACGATAGCATCCAGAAGCTGGTTCCGGTCGTGATGGAACATTACGGGAAGATCGACGTGTTGGTCAACAACGCGGGGTGCAATGTGCGGAAACCGGCGCTGGACGTGACATGGGATGACTGGAACCTGGTGCTGGAGACGAACCTGCGCGGGACGTTCTTTGTGAGCCAGGCGGTGGCGCGGGTGATGATTCCGCGGAAGTATGGGCGGATCATCAATATCGGGTCGGTGACGAGCGTCTTTGGCTACGCGGGGCTAGGGCCGTACACGGCGAGCCGGGGCGGGACGAAGCAACTGACGATGAGCCTGGCGGACGACTGGGGGCCGCACGGCATCACCGTGAACTGCCTGGCGCCGGGGTGGTTCAAGACGGCGCAGAACGCAGTGATGTACGAGGACCCGGAGTGGGTGGCGTATCTGGTGGACCGCATCCCGCTGAAGCGGCCGGGGCAGCCGCACGACCTGGACGGCGCGGTGGTGTTCCTGGCGTCGGACGCGAGCGGGTATATCACGGGGCAGACGCTGCTGGTGGATGGGGGGATTAGCACGGGGGCGACGCGGGCGACGACGAAGAAGGCGCAGCCAGTTCAGGCAGCCCATTAGGCCGGAGCGGCGTCAGGTGTTAAGGGCGCGCCGAAGGTCGGCGTCGAGCGTTTCGAGATCGACCAGAAGCGCGCCGTGGGCTAGTGCCTCTTCGCGCGCTGCTTCGGTAAAACCGGCGCGGGCGAAGTACGCATAGTGCGGCGTCCAGTCGGGCGCCGGCAGCACCTTACCCGTCTTATCCAGAAGTTCCCGGATCACGGCGCGGTCGACGGTCCCCGCTCCCCACTTGCACTCTCCCAATAGAATCTGGCGGTCGCGCCAGTTGACCGCCGCAACATCAATCTGCGCGTCCTGAGACCAGTGGCTGCCCACCTGCTCAGGCGCAAAGGGTAGTTTACCCTGGCGCGCCTGGGCCAGCACCCACTCCCGACACAACTCCTCCCATGCCGTCAATCCAACGAAAGAACGAAATTGCTCCGAAATGCGATCCCACAGCAAGTCGATCAGCTCCTGTTCGACCAGGCTAAGATTCGGCTCCATGAAACGAAAGTAGAAGCGCAGATAAGCGTCGCGCAGGTGATACCGGCTGCGAGTTGTGGTCCGCTGTTGGTCCAGCGGGATGGTGACGGGGACGCGGCGCTCGACAAGCCCCAGGTCGCGCAGCCGCGCGAGGTATGGCGGGAGGTTCGCCGCATTCAAGCTTGTCGCGCCGGCGATGTCGGCCGGGGTTCGGTGTCCAGCCGCAATCGCGCGAAGGATCGCTTCGTACGTCCTCGTTTCGCGGACAAGATCGCTGATCAGCACCATCGGTTCACTGCGGAACATGCCCGTGCGACGGAAAAGATGCCGACGCATGTTCGCGCTGAGGCTCTGACGATCATCGAACCGTTCCAGATAGGCGGGAACGCCGCCGAGCACGGCATAAGCGGCGACGCGTTCCGCCGCGGTGTAGCGCGGGAAGAAGTCAGCGAGTGTGGCGTAGGGCAACGGATCGACAGGCAGTTGCGCGGTGATGCGGCCGTACAACGGCGCACGGTACTCCAGTTGTTCGACCATCATCCCAATGTGCGAGCCAGAGAGGATCAACACGATCTGATTTTCTTTCAAGAGGTGATCCCAGGCGGCCTGGAGGTTGGATGGAAATGAGGGATCGGACTCGACTGCGTAGGGGAACTCATCAAAGATCAGGACGACAGGCTCGTTGCCGAGCATGCGCGACATCTGCTCGAATAGCTGCGACCACGAGTCAAACCGGGGCGGAGAAGCCTCATCGTCCTGCGGATAAGACCAGCGCCAGAGCGCTCGCGCGAGGTCGTGTCGAGCCGCCTCAGCCGTTTCACGTCGGGCGATCCAATAAAGATAGCGCACGCCGGTTTGTTGCGCCCAATTCAAGAGCAGCGTCGTCTTTCCAACCCTGCGACGGCCATATACCAGAGCAAGCTGCGCCCCGCCCTCTTCTAAGAGCGCGTTCAGTTCCCTGAACTCTCGTTGACGGTCCACGAATTGCGCCATTTGCGCCATATCCTATTAAGAAGTTTCTTATAAGCAGCTTAATCAGATTATAGGCTCCCTGGATAGAACCAGCAAATGGCCGCGACATGACGCGGGTCATACCCTTTTGACCCAAAAAGCGCGATCTTTAGCCTGTTACAATCGATTCTGTCAGCAACGGACCCCGCTGCCCGCGGGGTCTCTTTTGCCGCGCATTTGGCGCGTTTGAGTGTATCGTTCGCCCGTCGCCGCAGTCACGTCCGCTTCATCCTGGCCCCCGCTGCTCTGCGGCCTCGCGCGTTTTTATCAGCAACCCGACTGAACGTTCGGAGGAACCCTATGCCACAGCGTCATGTTGTGACGATTGACGGCAACGAAGCTGCCGCCCACATCGCGCACAAGACCAACGAAGTTATCGCGATCTACCCGATCACCCCGTCCAGCAACATGGGCGAGTGGGCCGACACGTGGAGCGCCCAAAACCGGAAGAACATCTGGGGCACCGTGCCCCTCGTCGTCGAAATGCAGTCCGAAGCGGGCGCGGCCGGGGCGGTGCACGGCGCGCTGCAAACCGGCTCGATGACGACGACGTTCACCGCGTCGCAGGGCCTGCTGCTGATGATCCCCAACATGTTCAAGATCGCCGGCGAGCTGACCTCGACGGTGTTTCACGTTTCCGCGCGCGCGGTCGCGACGCATGCGCTGTCGATCTACGGCGACCACAGCGACATCATGGCCGTCCGCTCGACGGGCTGGGCGCTGCTCTGCTCGAACAGCGTGCAGGAAGTGATGGACCTGGCGCTGATCAGCCAGGCGGCCACGCTGAACTCACGCGTGCCGTTCGTCCACTTCTTCGACGGCTTCCGCACCAGCCATGAACTGACGAAGATCGAAGAGCTGAGCGACGACGACATCCGCGCGATGATCGACGACACCCTCGTGTTGCAGCACCGCAACCGGGCGCTCAACCCCGAAGCGCCGATCATCCGCGGCACTGCGCAGAACCCGGACGTCTTCTTCCAGGCGCGCGAAGCCTGCAACCCGTACTATCTCGCGGTCCCGCACATCGTGCAGGAGCAGATGGACAAGTTTGCGTCCATCGTGGGCCGGCAGTATCACCTGTTTGACTACGTTGGCGCGCCGGATGCCGAGCGCGTCGTCGTAATGATGGGCTCGGGCGCGGAGACGACCGAAGAGACGGTGCAGTATCTTGTGGCCCAGGGCGAGAAGGTCGGGCTGCTCAAGGTGCGCCTGTTCCGCCCGTTCAGCATCGAGCACTTTGCCGCCGCGCTGCCTGCGTCGGTCAAGATCATCTGCGCGATGGATCGAACCAAGGAACCGGGCGCTGCGGGAGAACCGCTGTACATGGACGTGGTGACTGCGCTGGCCGAGGCCGGGCGGGCGATCCGCGTCGTGGGCGGGCGCTACGGGCTGGCGAGCAAGGAGTTCACGCCGGCGATGGCGAAGGCCATTTATGACAACATGGCCGCAGCCAACCCGAAGAATCACTTCACGGTTGGCATCAACGACGATGTGACGCACACGAGCCTGGCCTTCGATGCGGACTTCAATCTGGAGCCCGAGAACGTCGTGCGCGCGCTGTTCTTCGGCCTCGGCGCGGATGGCACGGTGGGCGCGAACCACAACTCGATCCGCATCATCGGCACTGAGACGCCGAACTACGCGCAGGGCTTCTTTGTGTACGACTCGAAGAAGTCGGGTTCGACGACCACATCGCACCTGCGCTTCGGGCCGGAAGAGATCCATGCGCCGTACCTGATCCAGCAGGCGAACTTCGTCGCGTGCCACCAGTGGGTGTTCACCGAGAAGTACAACATGCTCGAAAAGGCCGCGAAGGGCGCGACCTTCCTCCTGAACAGCCCGTACGGGCCGGAAGAGGTGTGGGATCACCTGCCGCGCGAGTTGCAGCAGACGATGATCAAGAAGGACATCAAACTGTTCGTGATCGACGCGTACAAGGTGGCCCGCGACACGGGCATGGGCGTGCGCATCAACACGATCATGCAAACGTGCTTCTTTGCGATTTCGGGCGTGCTGCCGCGCGATGAGGCGATCGAGAAGATCAAGGAATCGATCCGGCATACCTACGGGCGCCGTGGCGAGGCTGTCGTGCAGCAGAACTTTGCGGCGGTCGACCATACGCTGTCGCACCTGTATCCGGTGGACTATCCGAAGCAGGTCAGCAGCGGGTTCAATATGCCGCCGGTGGTGCCCGCGGAAGCGCCTGAGTTCGTGCAGAAAGTAACTGCGGAGATCATGGCAAGCCGGGGCGAGGAGCTGCCGGTGAGCGCGTTCCCGCTCGACGGGACGTGGCCGACCGCGACGACGCAGTGGGAGAAGCGCAATATCGCGCTGGAAATCCCGATCTGGGACCCGGCGATCTGCATCCAATGCGGCAAGTGCGCGCTGGTGTGCCCGCATGCGACGATCCGCACGAAGGTGTACGGGCCGGACCAACTCGCCGGCGCGCCAGAGACTTTCAAGTCGGTGGCGTACAAGAGCCGCGATCTGCCGGGGATGAACTACACCGTGCAGGTGGCGCCGGAAGATTGCACCGGCTGCGCGCTGTGCGTGGAAGCCTGCCCGGCGAAGGACAAGAGCAACCCGCGGCACAAGGCGATTAACATGGAAGAGCAGGCCCCGCACCGCCTCGTGGAGCGCGAGAACTGGGCCTTCTTCGAGAACCTGCCCGAGCTGGACCGGACGCTGATCCCGCTGAACACGGTCAAGAACTCGCAGTTGCTCGAACCGCTCTTCGAGTTCTCGGGCGCGTGCTCGGGCTGCGGCGAAACGCCGTATATCAAGCTGATGACGCAGCTCTTCGGCGACCGGATGCTGATCGCGAATGCGACGGGCTGCTCGTCGATCTACGGCGGCAACCTGCCGACGACGCCGTATGCGGTTAACAAGGAAGGCCGCGGCCCGGCGTGGGCGAATAGCCTGTTCGAGGACAATGCGGAGTTCGGCATGGGCTTCCGCCTGACGCTGGACAAGCAGGCCGAGTTCGCGGCGGAACTGGTGGACGCCAACCGGGGCGTGATCGGCGACGTTCTCGCCAGCGAATTGCTGACGAGCGACCAGTCGACCGAGAAGGGCATTGCAGAGCAGCGGGCGCGCGTGGCCGCGCTCAAGCAGGCCATTGCCGGTGTGAACGAGCCCTGGGCGGTGCAGTTGGCGAGCATCGCGGACGTGCTGGTGAAGCGGTCGGTGTGGATCGTTGGCGGCGACGGCTGGGCGTACGACATCGGCTATGGTGGCCTCGACCACGTGCTGGCGAGCGGCCGGAACGTGAACGTGCTGGTGCTCGACACGCAGGTGTACTCGAACACGGGCGGGCAGTCGTCGAAGGCGACCCCGCGCGCAGCGGTGGCCCGGTTTGCGGCGGCCGGCAAGCCGCTGCCGAAGAAGGACCTGGGCGCGATTGCGATGAGCTACGGGTCGATCTACGTGGCGCAGGTGGCGATGGGCGCGAACGACCAGCAGACGGTGCGCGCCTTCCTGGAGGCCGAGGCGTTCCCCGGCCCCAGCCTGATCATCGCCTACAGCCACTGCATTGCGCATGGCATCAACATGGCGAAGGGCATGAACCAGCAGAAGCTGGCGGTGGACTCCGGCCACTGGCCGCTCTACCGCTTCAACCCGACGCTGGCCGAGGCGGGGCAGAACCCGCTCTCCCTGGATTCCAAGGCGCCGAAGATCCCGCTGCGGGATTATGTGTACAACGAGACGCGCTACAGCATGCTGGTGCAGGCCGACGAAGGCCGCGCGGAGAAGCTGCTGAAGCTGGCGCAGGAAGACGTCGAGAAGCGCTGGAAGCAGTATGAGGCGCTGGCGGCGTCGGCTGTGAAGTCGGGCGAATAAAGCTAGACACCCGTCGGGTCTTCCGAGACCCGACGGGTGTATGCGCAGAACGGGGAGAATGCACCATGACTGACCTTACTACGACTTACATGGGTTTGACCCTCAAGAGCCCGATCGTGCCGTCGGCGTCGCCGTTGTCGAAGACGATTGCGGGCATTACACAGATGGCGGACGCAGGCGCGGCTGCGATCACGATGTATTCGCTGTTCGAGGAGCAGATCACGCTCGAGGCGATTTCCCTGCACAACCGGCTGGAGCAGGGGAGCTGGAATTACGCCGAGGCGCTGACCTACTACCCGAAGGCGAGCGACTACAACCGCGGGCCGGAAGGCTA
>CAZPTI010000253.1:0-7303 GCA_964588925.1 uncultured Anaerolineales bacterium
CCAATGAGCCGCTATTCGGCGGAAATCCGGTCTCTCTTCCCGCGCGCAGCGGCGCGATTCTCCCGCTGGGCTGGCAAGCCGCGCCGGGCATAATTCTCCATTACTTGACGTCGGAAATTAGAGAGATCACTGACGACGGCGCGACCGTTACGATCAAGACGGCCCTTTCGACATTTGATGCGGAGGTGGCGCTTGATGGCTACCGCTGCGCGCACCCGGCGGCGGATGCAGCAGGACGCGTGCGGCTGCGCGGCAGTGACGGCCTGCTCACCTTCACACGCGCCACCTCACCCGCGTCCGGAGCATAGCGAATGATGCTATAATTGCGCCTCATGGAAAGCGAGCGATTTGAAGACTACGTAACCGAGGCGCTGGAAGGGCTGCCCGAGATGTTCCTCGACCGGCTGGAGAACGTCGAAATCCTGGTCGAGGACTTCCCGTCGTGGAACACGATGCGCCTTGCGAAGGTGCGCTCGAAGTGGAACCTGCTGGGCTTCTACCACGGCGTCCCGCTCACCGAGCGCACGTCGGGCTACAACCTCATCACGCCCGACAAGATCAGCATCTACCGCCGGCCGATCGAGGCGCAGGTCAGCACCGAGGAAGAGTTGCGCGAGCTGGTGCATCGCGTGGTGCGCCACGAGGTGGCGCACTATTTCGGGATTGACGACGACCGGTTGGTGGAGATCGGCGCATATTAAGCGAAAACGCGCATGGATGGCGCAGGGGCGGGATCACCCCGCCCCTGCAGATCACGGCGTATTTGCAGATGACTGCGCGCCCGGCACCTTTGCGCCCGCTCCGTACAGATAAATCGCCTGCCAGGGTCGGTACTTGCTGACGATCTTCTCTTCCTTCACCTGCCCGTCGCCGTAGCGGATGATCCGCGTCACCACCACGTCCATCCCCTCTTTCGCCCAGTCCACCTGTTTGATCTTCCCCGCGGGCATGGCCGGGTCAAGCTGATACGACGCGGGCAGCGCCGGCTTAACATTGCTGATAACCGGCCCGGTCATCTCGACCGTGCGGTTTGGCTTCGTGCCGTAGATGCGGAAGGTCAGCGTGCCCTTCTTCTCATCCGGGAACGCCTTGATGAGCAGGAAGTGCGGCGTGTCGTTCTTGAAGCGGAAGTCGACGTTCGGCGTAAAGATGCTGGCGTCCATCCCTGGCTTGCCATACCAGCCCACTACGTAGCCGTGCGCCCACCGCTCCACAATCGGGAAGCCGCCCCAGAACGCCGCGCGAAATGCCGTGGTCGACACCTGGCACACGCCGCCGCCGATGCCCACCGCCGTCCGGTCGCCCGCGATAATCAGCCCGTCCACAAACCCGTTGTCCGCCGACACCAGGCCGACGTTCTTGTTGAACGAGAACTCCTCGCCCGGCGGCACGACGACGTGCTGGAACTTGCTCGCCGCGTTCAGGATGTTATGGACGCGTTCTGGCGCGGAGCCTTTGTACGTGCTGGTCCCTTCAGACACCAGTTCGACGATGCCCATTTCGTCCACGCGGTTGCTGTCGATCTTCGGCTCCACGCGCGCCACGTTGAGCGCCAGTGCCTGCGGTTGCGGCGCGCCGTTGGCATCCACCGGCCCCGGCTCAGCGAGCGCGGCTTCCACAGCCGCCACCCCCGCTTCTACGTCGACCTTCTGCCCGACCGCGCTCGGTGACAGCACGAGCACCTTCATCGCCTTCGGGTCGAAGTCCAGCGTTGCGTTCTTGGCCCCGCGATCCAACTCCTTCGCGATGCCGCCGATCCACGCCGCGACCTGCTCGCGGTCCAGCTTCACTTCAAGGTCGACCTGCCCGTCGTCCGCGCTGAGAATGGGCGTGAGCGTCAGCCATTTGCGGACTGCGCCTGCGTCCGCCGCATACTGCTTCGGTCCGTCCAGCGTCTCCGCGTTAAGGACGATGGAGCGCCCCAGCATGGCCCGCGCCTTGACCAGCGCCGGTTCGACCGACATCACGCTCGGCCGCCGCTCCTGCCACGGCACGTCGATGCCCCCCCCGCAGCCCTGCTGCACCAACTCGGCCAGCCGTCGCCGCGTCGCTTCCGTGTCCATTGCGCGGCCCAGCCGGCCGGGCGTGCCTGTCACGTCGGTCTCGGTAATCGTAAGCGCGCCCTCGACCGGCGTAAGGTCGACTTCTTCCTGCACGCGCCGGATGACCGCGGCCTGCTGTTCGCCGTCGTACTGCAGGATCGGCGCCAGTTCCACACCCTCGCGCAGCGCCTGCCACTGGTCGAGCGCGTCCTGCCGCAAGCCGTCGAGCATGTCCAGCACGGAACTGTTCTCCGTGGCGCTCAATCCGTGCCGGCCAACCGCATACGCCTGCGCCGCGGTCGCGCTCCCGTCGACCGAAACGCCAAGCTGATCGGGTGTCAGCACCCACGTCTTGTCCTGGAAACGCAGCGTGACCTCCGCGCCCGGATAGGGCGTCAGCGCATCCGTGATTGCTGCCGCGGCCTCATCAACAGTGAGTCCGCCGAGGGGCACACCGGCCGCGCTGACGCCGGGATAAATCTTCTCGTTGTAGCGCCACTGGTACCACGCGAGGACGCTGACCGCGGCCAGCGCGATCAGGCCGACCGTGGTAAAGACGGCAAAGAGCAGGCCCATCGCGGGCCGTTTTGGCATAGGTTGAGGTTTTGTCTGTGTCATAACGTCTCTTGGACGCTCGGCAGTTTGGTTCCGTTGCGCAAGCGCGTCATGGCAGTTTAGTCTTGTGGATTAATTGTAACAGAATGAGGATTATTTGACAAGGAGAAGAAGGCGGAAGAGCGCGGTTCAGGATTTTGCGTGTGTTATTTTTGGAGATCCTCTTGACTTCCAGGGCGAACATATGTTATAGTAAAGATAGGAGAACAAAAAAGCTATCGCTCCTTAACATGCCCGGCGCATAGCCGCCGCGCAACGCGCCCAGGCCCCACTATTTCGTGCCTGTTTCCAAAGGCGTGCGCAGCCAAACCGGATTTCGCGAAGGCGTAAACCGCGTTACCGTAACAGAATCGAAACAGACCCCGAAAAACCGAAATTGTTGCGGAACAGCGCAAAATGTTCCGGTTGAGCGTCAGAAAGCAAGGCATCCGCGGCCAACCCGTTTGCGCTCAAGCCAAAACCGGACTTCGCGCGAAAACGCGAGCCACATCGGGGGGGAGAAGGGTGGAAGAAAAAGAACGGCCATCTCGAATAAGCGAATCCTGATCGAATAAGCGAATCCTGCCGCGCAGAGTTGCGCGTCGCAATTCGTTTATTCGCCCGGTATTCGCTTATTCGAGATGGCCGTTGTAACCGGCTGCGGTTACTTACTTGACGTCGACCTCGGCGCCTTCGGCCTCGAGCTTCGCCTTCGCATCCGCGGCGGCGGCCTTGGAGACGGCGGTCAGAACGGTCGCGGGAGCGCCCTCGACCAGGTCCTTCGCTTCCTTCAGGCCCAGGTTGGTCAGCGCGCGCACGGCCTTGATGACGTTGATCTTGTTCGCGCCGAACGCCTTCAGCACGACATCGAACTCGGTCTGCTCCTCAACCGGGGCCGCAGCCTCGGCCGCCGGGGCTCCGCCGCCCATCGGCATGGCGCCCATCATCATCGGGGCAGCAGCAGTCACGCCCCAGCGGGCTTCCAGCGCCTTGACGAGCTGCGAAAGCTCGATAACGGTCATGTTGTCCAGAGCGGCCATCAACTCATCGTGAGTCATGAGAAATTCCTCCGTATTATGGTAAAGGTGTTAGTTTACTGGGAAGGCGCTTTACGCCGACGGCGACTCAAGCTGCGCCGAGCGCGCGTTGAGCACATTCAGGAACCCGCGCATCGTGCCGGCCAACACATTGACCAGCCCGCTCATCGGGGATTGCAGGGTGCCGACGACCTGGCCGCGCAGTTGCTCCTTGCTGGGCAACTCGGTCAGGGCCTGGACACCCGACTCATTGAACACCGACTGGCCCATCAGACCGCCGCGCAGGACGAGCACTTTGCTGTCCTTGGCGAACTTGGTCATGACCTTGGCCGGCGCGGCCACCTCGTCATAGCAGAAGGTGAGCGCAACCGGGCCGGTCAGCAGCTCATCCGGGGCCGGCAGGCCGACCTCGGTGAGCGCGCGGGCCGCAAGGGTGTTCTTCGACACCGCCAGCTCGCTCTGGGCTGCGCGGAGATCCCGGCGCAGGCCCTGGAGCTGCTTCGTGGTCAACCCACGATACTCGCTGACGATGACCGCCTGGCTCCGGCGCATCTTTTCGACGTACTCGTTGACGATCGTCTCTTTCTTCTCGCGTGTGATTGCCAAGCGACATTCCTCCCTTCGATAAGAATCAAACAAAAAGCCTCCGCGCTGCAAACAGGCAGGCGCGGAGGCTTAACGACCAGGGTCATAAAGCGCTCTTTGTCCAGCCTCGGCAGGCGCACGACTGCATTCTTGCAGTCATATAGCATTAGGTCCGAAGACACCTGCTGTCTACAGCGGTTCGAGCTTGGTTCACTTGTAAAAGCGGTAGGGGCGACCGCAGGTCGCCCCACGCGGCAACTACGTTTTCGCTTACGCGGCGCTCGGCTTAAGCGTCAGGGCGGCCTGTGTGTCGAGGCGGATGCCCGGCGCCATCGTCGATGTGAGCGTGATGCGCTTCATGTAGATGCCCTTCGCGCCCGTGGGCTTCGCCCGGTTGACCGCGTCCACCAGGGCGGCGAGATTGTCCAGGATCTGCTGCGGCTCGAAATTGACCTTGCCAATCGGGACGTGGAGGTTGCCGGTCTTGTCGACCTTGAACTCCACGCGGCCCTGCCGCGCTTCTCGGATCGCGCGGGGCAGGTCGTCGGGCTGCACAATCGTGCCGGCCTTCGGGTTCGGCATGAGGCCGCGGGTGCCCAGGATGCGGCCCAACCGGCCGACCTTGCCCATGACCTGCGGCGTCGCAATCGCCATGTCGAAATCGAGCCAGCCGCCCTGAATCTTGGCGATCATGTCATCGAGACCGACGTAATCCGCCCCGGCCTGCTCGGCCAGCCGCGCGCCGTCGCCTTCAGCAAAGACCAAAATCCGGACCGTCTTGCCAAGGCCAGCGGGCAGCAGAACCGTGCTGCGCACCTGCTGATCGGCGTGCCGGGGATCGACGCCCAGGCGGAAATGCACCTCAATAGTGCTGTTGAACTTGGTGTAGGAGACTTGCTTGAGCAGATCAACCGCCTCGGCCGGCGCATAGTACTTCATGCGGTCGACCAGCTTGGCGGCGTCCTCATACTTCTTGCCGTGCTGTGCCATCTTGACTCCCTTAGCGCCCGGTCTTTGCAACCGAGCCTGGTAATAACGGACACGCCACTTGCGTTGCGCATCCTCCCATCGGGCTCCGAACGAACTCAGTCCGTAACGGTGATGCCCATGCTCCGAGCGGTTCCCTCGATCATGCGCTCGGCCATATCAAGGTCGTAGGCGTTGAGATCCTTGAGCTTGAGCTCGGCAATCTCGCGCACCTGCTTGCGACTGATCGCGCCGACCTTTTCCGAATTCGGCTTGCCCGAACCCTTCGGCTTACCGGCTGCGGCCTTGATGAGGTCCGGCGCCGGGGGCGTCTTGGTGACGAACGTAAACGATCCATCGGTGTAGATCGTAATCTCGGCCGGGATGACCTGTCCGGCCTGGTTCGCCGTCCGGGCATTGTACTCCTTGCAGAAGCCCATGATGTTCACGCCGTGCTGACCGAGCGCGGGGCCGACCGGGGGCGCGGGGTTCGCCTTACCGGCCATAATCTGCAATTTGACGATTGCCTTTACTTTCTTCGCCATGAAAATGACTCCTACACGCTATAACGGCGAAACTTGCGGTTGCCCGTTATAGCCGTTCGATTTGCAGCAGGTCGACCTCGACCGGCGTCTCGCGATTGAAGAAGGACACCAGCACGCGGGCCTTGCCCTTGTCCGGGTAGACCTCGTCGACCGTCCCGGTGAAGTCGAGGAAGTTGCCCTCAACGATGCGCACCTTGTCGCCGACCTTCACCTTGACCTGCGCCACAGGCTCTTCAGCCTCCATGCGGCGCATGATGCGGTCGACTTCCTCCTGGCGCAGGGGGGTCGGCTTGTTGCCGATGCCCACAAAACCCGTGACGCCCGGGGTGTTGCGCACCACGTACCAGGACTCTTCGTCGAGGATCATCTGCACCAGCACGTAGCCGGGGTAGATGCGGCGCTCGACGACGCGGCGCTGGCCTTCCTTGAGCTCCACCTGCTCCTCGGTGGGCACGATGACCTCGAGGATGTGCGTGGTCATGCCCATCGATTCGGCGCGGTGCTCCAGGTTCTTCTTGACCTTGTTCTCGTAGCCTGAGTAGCAGTGGACGACGTACCACGCCGGCTTGGCCGTATCGGCCTCTTCGGTTTCTTGAGCATCAGGAAGCTGATCCTCAAGGGGTTCGCCCAGATCGGGCTCAGGCGCGCCGAAGTCCCCGCCTGAGTCAGGCGCGCCCGCTTCAGACGGCCCAAGCCCGAAGTCGTCTTCGGGCTCGAATTCGTCGGTATCTCGAATATCTGGCGCCACCTGTTGTTCCCTCTTCTGCCGTGACTCGTTGGCTCGCAGCCTTAGCTGAGGATGAGCCGAATCAACTGGGCGAAAACGAAGTCCAGCGCGCCCAGGAAAGCCGCCATGACAACCGTCACCGCAAGGACGATCAGGGTCAGGCGCGTGGCCTGCTCGCGGGTCGGCCAGCTCACCTTGCGGAGCTCGCCGCGCGTGTCCTTGAGGTATTCCTTGATGCGGTCGATAATGTTCGGCTTCGACTGCGTCAGTTCCTTGCTCACGATTCCTCCACAGGTCCCATACGATTCAAGACACCGTTCCAGCCCGGCCGTCTCGTCAACCGCATCCTGAGAAGCCGCACTGTGACGGTGTCTTGATTTGGAACCCTATGTTCAGACAGGCGTGGCAGGACTTGAACCCGCAACCCCCGCTTTTGGAGAGCGGTGCTCTGCCAATTGAGCTACACGCCTATGAGAGTGCGTTAGTGGCCTTATTTTACCACACTACCGCACTAAAATGCCATAACGCGGTTAGCGCGTTTCGCGATGCTGCTGGTGCTTGCGGCAGCGCGGGCAGTACTTCATGATTTCCAGGCGACCCTGGGTGTTCTTGCGGTTCTTTTCGGTCGCGTACGTCCGCTCCTTGCACTCGGTGCAAGCGAGGGTGATCGTCAATCGATTTGCTTTCTTTGCAGTAGCCATTGTGTTACCTCGTGTAGGGGCGAGGCAACCTCGCCCCTACTTATCGTTTGCTTATTCGATGATCTTGGTGATGACGCCTGCGCCCACGGTGCGCCCGCCCTCGCGG
>CAZPTI010000254.1:0-7254 GCA_964588925.1 uncultured Anaerolineales bacterium
CCTGGCGCGTTATGTCGTGTCTCAGCACCGGGCGATTCACTTCGGGCTGATGGTCAATGAGCTCATCTCGAACGCGTTCAAGCACGCGTTCCCGGCGGATTTCGACCGCACCGGCCGCGTGCGCGTCACCCTGCGCGAGAGCGGCGACACGCTGCGCCTGCTGGTGGAGGACAACGGCGTCGGCATGCCGCCTGAGTTCCGGCCGGAGGAGTCTGAGTCGCTGGGCGTGCAGGTGGTGGAGATGCTGGTCGAGCAGATGGACGGGAACATCACGTATGAGTCCCGGCCGGGAAAGGGGACGCGCGTGCAGGTGGTGATTCCGAAGGGGGAGCTGGCGAACGGGCATTGACAAAGAAAAGACCCGACGGGTGTCTCTTCACCCGTCGGGTCTCGTTCCGCGCGGCTGGCACCTCGCGCGCAACCTACATCGCCGTCATCCGGCGCCACCGCCCGGTCGCCCGATCCAGCCGGTACTGCCGCCTGACAGCCGCCCAGGCTGAACGACTCACCGCTTCTTCCAGCGCCGCCGGCTGGTCGCTCGCATACAGGTCGGCGTACTGACGCCACGCGTCGTTGAACGCCTCCCGGTAAATCTGCTGCGCGGCCAGGGGCAGTTGCTGCCGAAGCTGCTGCGGGAGCGCCTGAATGTCTTCGTACGGCATCGTTGCCTCCAAACCTTTGCTATAATGCTCGCAAGATAACAGTTGTGTGCTAAAAGGTCTTTAACTGTCACTCAAATCGACCTTAAGGCAACCTTATGGCGGAACAACTCTGTAAGGAAGGACAGGGTTCTTAATGTCGGCGGCGTGTATGGTGGAGCGATGAAAGCAGATTCGCAGAGGGATAGAGCATGAGCACGCACCTGATTGTTGTCGACGACGAGGCCCTGCTGCGCCGGAGCCTGGTCTATAACCTGGAGCAGGCCGGTTATCGCGTCAGTTCGGCCGGCCGCGCGGAGGACGCGCTGGCGCTGGCGCGGCGCGATCCGCCCGACCTGGTCCTGCTCGACATCGGCCTGCCCACGATGGACGGGTTGCAGGCGCTGCGCGTGTTCCGGCAGGAAGTCGGGTGCCCCGTGATCTTCGTCACCGCGCGGCGCCGCGAGCTCGACGAGCAACTCGGGCTGGAGCTGGGCGCGGACGACTACGTCACCAAGCCGTTCGACTTCGGCGTGCTGCTGGCGCGCGTCAAGGCGGTGTTGCGCCGCTCCCAGACTCAGGGCAAGCCCGCGGGCCCGGCCGCGGGCGAATCCTCGCCCACCCTGCGCGTCGGCGAGCTGGCGATCAATCCGGCCGCGGTCGAGGTGAAGCTGCGCGACCAGCCGTTGCAGCTCTCCCCGCGCGAGTTCGATCTGCTGCACGTGCTGGCGCTTAACGCGGGCAAGGTGCTGTCGGTCGAAGACATCCTCGCGCAGGTGTGGGGCGCGGAGTACCTCGGCGAGCCGCAGGTGGTATACGTGCACATCCGCTGGCTGCGCGAAAAGCTGGAGGACGACCCAAGCCACCCGACGCGCATCCTGACGGTGCGGGGGAAGGGGTATAAGCTGGTCGATCCGAAGGAAGAGCCGGTGGCGCTGTCCGGTTTGTAGAGCGCTAAAGCGCCTACTACGAACCGCATTTCCTTAATCAAAGCTTAAGGTACAGAATAAGAGGAGTTAAGGCGTATTTGACGCAGGCGCGCATATCCTATGACTGAGAGAAATTGTCAGTGGGTCGGTCATGGATATTACGACAGTCAGGTATGCCAGTGTGAAACAGTCGCAGCAGGACACGAGTGAGGAACTGCTCACGCGGCTCGTGCATAAGATGGGTCGGTCGCTCGGCGCGTTTCGGTCGACAACGCAGGCGTTGTTGAACGGCGCGGATGAGGATCCCCGGCTGCGACGCGAGTTGCTGCAGGAGATGGAGACCGAGCTCGGCGAGTTGCAGCAGGTCATCGAGAATGTGACGCAGCTTAAAGCGTTGGAGAAGGGGACGTTCCACTTGCGCCGCCGGTCAGTGTCGCCGACGCCGTGGCTGCGGCACCTGGTTGCGCGCTGGCAGCGCGTGGCGAAGGACAAGGGGCTGGCGTGGGTGGTCAACGTGCCCGACGACCTGCCCACCATCGAGGCGGACCTGGACAAGCTGGAGCAGAGCCTGAACAACATGTTTTCCAACGCGGTGCGCCACTCCTCGCCGGGCGCGCGGGTGAGCTTCACCGCGGAGCGCGACGGCAGCGCGCTTCTGCTGCGCATTGCCAGCGAGCAGCCGCGGCTGACGCGCGACGAGTACGACCGGATCTTCGACCTGTTCTACACGGGCGAGATGCAGGGGCGCTTCCCGACGGGCGTGGGGCTGGGGCTGCACGTGACGCGCCGCATGATCGAGCAGCACGGCGGAAGGATGGAAGTGGTGCCGCCGCCTGTGGACGGGGCAGCCGTGGGATTTGAGGTCAGCCTGCCAGTGGCGAGGGTCACGGCTTAGTCCGCTGCGAATCAGACGAATTCGCCTGATTCGCAGCGAACATCTCACACGGCGGCGACTTGCGCGCCGCGCAACAACTGCTCCACCTGAGCGAACAGCCGCGGGGCCGGCTCGCCCTTTAGCGGCGCGCGGTCCGCGCCCGCGCGCATGGCCGCCGCCTGCTGCCACACCGTATCGACCAGAATGGCGCTCCGTATGCGCGGGCGCGCCTGCTGAAGCGCCTTGATGAGCTCCATGCTATGATTGCCCGGCAACGCCGAATCGATGACGACAACATCAAACTGTTCGCGCGCGAGCGCGGCGATAGCCGAGTCGGTGTCGTCGACTTCAACGACCGACACGCCCGGCATCGAAAACAACATCGCGGCGAGGGCCTCGCGCAAGTCGCCCTGCCCCGCCGCAATCAAAGCCGTCAAATGAGCTGCCCCCATGTCCACCCCTGGCCTTCTCCGCCCGGCTCCTCCGTTCACTACCGTATAAACCAAATGCAGGCGCTCCGTTGCTGGACGGAGTGCCTGCCGTCATGCTTTGATGTTAGCACTCTGCGGAGCAGAGCGCATCGGAGCAAACACGGTGAGACAAGGGGACGTTCGACTAAGCTTTTTGCGACAAAAGTCAATCGAATGACGTATGCGCGGGTGGACTATAAATGGTATACATGCTTACATGCGTGCGCACGCATTCAAACCCGTGACACTCTTTTTACGAGGCTTTACTTCTTTGCGAGGCTCCCTGTATGAATAACGATGCAAACCGCCGCGCATTGATCCTGTCTGTGCTCATTGCCGGCCTGATGGTCAGCATTGACATGCTCGTGACCATCGCGCTGCTTGGCCCGCGCTTCGGGCAGGACGGCACTTTCGCGCGGCTGGGCCTGGTCGACGCGCTGCTGGGCGCGGCGACCGTGGCGCTGATCTACTGGCTGCTGCGACGGCAGTTCGACGCGCGCACCATCGCGGAGGCCGAGCGCGGCGCGTCTGAGGCGCGCATGTACGACCTCGTCAACGTAGCGCCGGTTGCCATCATCGGCGCGGACGATCAGTTCCGCGTCACGTCGTGGAACCCGGCGGCGGAGAAGCTGTACGGCTGGACGCGGGAGGAAGCGCTCGGGAAGAGCGTCTCGGAGGTGGTCCGCTCTGACACCACGCCCGCCCAGCTTGCGTTGGCGCAGAAGGCCGTGCAGGAGCGCGGCGAGTACGTCTCCGAGTGGACGCACCGCAACAAGGCCGGCGAAACCCTCATCGTCCTCGGCGACACCATCACCCTGCGGAACACCAGGGGCAAGATCACCGGCTATGTGAGCGTGAACCGGGATGTGACCGCCGGCCGGCTGGTGGAGCAGGCGCTTGCGGAAAGCGAAGCGCGGCTGCAACTGATCCTCGATAACGTGCCGAGCGCCATCTCTTATGTCGACCGCGACGAGTGCTACGTCTTCGCCAGCGAGGGCTACCGGCGGCTGATGGGGCTGGACCCGCGGGAGATGATCGGGCGCACGATCCAGGAGATGATGCTGCCCGGCACGTACGAGGTCGCCAGGCCGCGCCTTGAGGCCGCGCTGGCAGGCGAGCCGCAGGCATTTGAAAATATGGTCCGCTCTGCCAGTGGCGGCGTCTTCCCCGCATTCGTCCAGTTCACGCCCAACCGGGTCCAAAAACCCGACGGCAGCGTGGAGGTTGAAGGCGTGTTCATCTCCGTGACCGACCTCACGCGGATACGCGAGGCTGAGGAGGCGGTGGCGCGCGAGCACGCGGTCGCGGAGGAGCGGCGCAGGGAATGGCAGTTGCTCTTCGATAACATGACCATCGGCGCCGCGGTGTTTGACGGCGAGGGGCGCATTGTTGCGGCCAACCAGCATTACCTGCGCCAGCACGGCTACGCGGCCGACACGGATGCAACGGGCCTTCAGGAATCCGCGGCTCATTTCGAGGTCACGCGGCGCGACGGTTCGGCGGTGCGGCCGGAGGAATGGGCGGCCATCCGCGCACTCAAGGGCGAGGCCGCGACGGAAGAGTTTGTCGTGCGCATATTGAGAACGGGCGCGACGATCACCGCGCGCTACTCTGCCGCGCCGCTGCTCGACGAGGACGGCCGAGTGCGACAGGTGTTCCTGACGGTGGAAGACGTCACAGAGCTGCGCCGCGCGGAGGAGGTGGCGCTGGCGCGCAGCCGCGAGCTCGAGGCTGTGTTGGAGAATGTGACCGTGGGCGTGCTGATGATGGACCGCCACGGCGCAGTGATCGCCGCAAACGACCGCATCTTGCAGCAGCACGGGTTCACGCGGAACAACGCGCCGGCGAACGCGCGCGAGTACGCGCGCCACTTCCGCGTGACACATCCCGACGGCCGGGAGCCGGAAACGTCGGAGTACCCGGCAGCCAGGGCGCTCAAGGGCGGGCGCGGCGCCGGCGAATTCATCCTGACGCCGCTGGCGGGGGGCGCGTCGTGGATCGGCAGGTACATGGCCGCGCCGCTCTTCGACGACGCCGGCGCGGTTGAGCGCGTGGTGCTCACCGTCGTCGACATCACCGAGCCGCGCCGCGCGGCCGAGGCGCTGGCGGAGCGCGAGGCCCTCATCCGGCAACAGTATGCCGAGATTGAATCGATCTACAACACCGCGCCCATCGGGCTGGCGGTTTTCGACACCGACCTCTGCTACCTGCGCATCAACGAGCGGCTGGCCGAGATCAACGGCGTCCCGGCCGCGGATCATATCGGCAAGACCCCGCGCGAAGTGGTGCCCGAACTTGCCCCTGTTGCGGAAGGCATCCTGACTCGCATCCTCGAAACCGGCGAGCCGGTGCTGGACGCCGAGTTCCGCGGGAAGACGCTTGCCACGGGCGATGTTGAGCACGTCTGGATCGAGCAATGGGTGCCGTTCATGGACCCGCACGGCAAGGTGCTCGGCGTCAACGTCGTGGTGGAGGACGTGACCGAACGGCGGCGGTTCGAGGCGGAGTTGCGCGAGAGCCAGGAGCTGATGCGCCGCGCGCTCGACGTGGGCCGCTCTTTCGCGTTCCAGTTCCGCACGCGCTCCGATGAAGTGATGCGCTCCGCCGAATCCGCGAAGATCCTCGGCCTGTCCGAAGCCGAATCGAAGCGCGACACCGGCCCGGCCTACTTCCAGCGCGTGCATCCCGACGACCGCCCGCGTTACGTGGCGCGCATGCTCGGCCTCACGCCCGAAAACGACACCTATCGCACCACGTACCGCATTGTGCAGCCATCGGGCAGGGTGCTGCACGTGGAGGAGTCCGCGCGCGGGGTCTTCGACGAGGAAGGCACGCTCATCCAGGTCTTCGGCATCACGCAGGACGTGACGGAGCGCGTGCAGGCGGAGCAGGAGCGCGAGCGGCTGCTGGCGCAGGTGCAGGCGCAGCGGACGCGCGCGGAGGCGCTGGCCGCGGCGCTACAGGCGGAGCGCGACACGCTGGCGACCATCATGGAGAACACGCACACGCAACTGGCCTACCTCGACACGGACTTGCGCTTCGTCAACGTGAACTCCGCGTATGTGGCCGGCTCCGGTCATACGCGTGAAGCGTTAATTGGCCGGAAGCACTTCGAGTTGTTCCCCGACGTTGAAAACGAGGCCATCTTTGCGCACGTGCTGACCACCGGCCAGCCGATCGAGTACAAGGCGCGGCCCTTCCAGTTCGCGGGTCAGCCCGAGCGCGGCGTGACCTACTGGGACTGGACCCTCGTGCCGGTGAAAAACGCGTCCGGCGAAACGCAGGGGCTCGTGCTGTCGGTCTCCGATGTGACCGAGCAGAAGCGGGCGGAGGACGTGCTGCGAAACGCGCGGGATGAGTTGGAAATGGCCGTCGCGGAGGCGACTGCGGAGCTGCGCGCGGCGGTCGCGCTGCTGCAGGCCGAGATTGTCGAACGCGAGCGCGCGGAGGAGGCGCTGCGCGAAAGCACGACCCGCCTGAGCATTCTGGTCCAACAGGTGCCGGCAATCCTGTGGACGACCGACCGTGATTTAGTGTATACTTCGCAGGAAGGCGCGGGGCTGAAGACGCTTGATATGAAGCCGGGCCAGATGGTCGGGCAGCGCGTCACGTCATCGGAGGGCGCGACGCCCGAAGCGGCGCAAACGGTGTTGGCCGCGCATCGCCGCGCGCTGGCCGGCGAGGGCGTCACCTACCGCACCGAATGGACCGGCGCGTACTTCGAGGGGTATATCGAGCCGCTGCGCGATGCGAATGGCGCGGTCGTCGGCACCATCGGCGTCGCGATGGACATCACCGAGCGCATCCGGGCCGAGCAGGCGCAGGCTGAGCGCGAGGAGCAGTACCGCAGCATCTTCGAGTCGACGAGCGATGCGATGATTATCATTTCGCTCGACGGCCGGATCGTGGACGCGAACCCGGCGGCCTGCAGGATGAGCGGTTATCCCTATAACGAGTTCGCGCAACTGAGCCCCGTCGCGTTCATCCGCGAAGACCAGCGCGACGCGGTCGAGCGGGTGTTTGCGTCGGTGCGCGCCGGCCGGCGGCTGGAGCGGCAGGCGGTCGGCGTGCGGAAGAACGGCAGCCAGTTCGATCTGGAGCTGCGCGCGGCGCAGTTCCAGTACGGCGGCGAGCCGCACATCCTCGCCGTGGTGCGCGATGTGACCGAGCGCATACGCGCGTACCAGTTGCTCGAACAACGCGTGCGCGAGCGGACGCGCGAGCTGTCGGCCCTGCTGGCCTTCTCGCGGCAGGCGTCCGCCATGCTCGAAGTGCGTCCGCTGATGCAGCTTGTCGTCGACGAGGTGGCGCGGCTGGTCGACAACGACGGCGTGAGCCTGCTC
>CAZPTI010000255.1:0-5474 GCA_964588925.1 uncultured Anaerolineales bacterium
GATGTGCTCCGCCAGGGCATCCAGGGCATCTCCGAACTGATCACGATCCCGGGCCTGATCAACCTCGACTTCGCCGACGTGCGCGCGGTGATGAGCGAGGGCGGCTCGGCGCTCATGTCCATCGGCCAGGCCAGCGGCGATAACCGCGCGCAGAATGCGGCGGAACAGGCCATCCACTCCGCGCTGCTCGACGTGAGCATCGAAGGCGCGCAGGGCATCCTGTTCAACGTCACCGGCGGCGCGGACCTGGCGCTGCACGAGGTCAACCAGGCCGCGGAGCTGATTCAGCGGACCGCGGACCCGGACGCGAACATCATCTTCGGCGCGGTGATCGACCCGAACATGAAGGACGCGATCCGCATCACGGTCATCGCGACCGGCTTCGACGCCATCAAGGACCAGAAGGTCATCCAGGGCGAAGACAGCCGCGTCGTCGAGTTCCCGAAGCGGACTTACGATCGCGAAGATCTGGACATTCCGGCGTTCCTGCGGCGCGCGGGCCGCTCCGGTTAACATCATCGCTCCCCCACCGAGGGTCGCCCAGGTTCATGGCAGCCTGGGCGATCCCGCGTCCCCGTCGTTCATGCGAGGTTGCGCCCCATTGCGCAAGCTTCAAACTTCAACCTTAAAGTTTCGTTAACCGTCCATTTTCCGCTTGCCAAGCGCATACCCCTGTGCTATACTCCTCCCCGCTACGACCACTACATATAGTAGCATGACATAACTCGGATACGAGGGGTTGTGCGCACTTTGCCACAAGTTAAGGCAAAGGCGCTCTCGGCGCACAAAGTTCTCGACATCGTTTCCGCGCCATGCCCCACTGCTCGGGCCGACCATGACGGTTGGCCGAGTGGGCATGGTCTTTTTTTCGCCTGAAACCGGCGCGCCACGACCAGGCGCTACCAAGGAGCAGCCGCCATGCAGTGCCCATACTGCGGAACGCCCGATTCTCGCGTCGTGGATACGCGCTCCACGGGCGAAAGCATCCGGCGGCGCCGCGAGTGCCAGAAGTGCCGCAAGCGGTTCACCACATACGAGCAGATTTCCGAGGCGCTGCTGATCGTCAAGCGGGACGGCCGTCGCGAGCCGTTCGACCGGCACAAGCTGCTGCAGGGCATCCGCATCGCCTGCGCCAAACGCCCCATCGCGATGACCGACATCGACCGGATCGTCGACCAGATCGAGGAACACCTCTTCTCGCTCGGCAAGGCCGAGGTGCGTAGCGAGGTGATCGGCGAAATCCTGCTGGAAAAGCTGCGTGAACTTGACCCGCTGGCCTACATCCGCTTCGCGATGGTGTACATGGAAATGGAGGATGTGGAGACACTGCAGCGGGAGCTGGAACGACTCATGAAGGAGCGCAAGTAGGCGTCAGCCGCCGCATCGGTGGCCGCCTGCTTGCGTTCCGCGTTAAAGAGCTGGTGAGGAGATCACGATGATTAAGGACCAGGTGAAACCGTTCGAGCCGGCGATTGCGCCGCCCCAGAAGATCGAGCTTGCCGAGAACAGCCGCCAGGTATTGAAGCGCCGCTACTTGCGCCGCGGGCTGGATGGCAAGCCGATCGAAGATATTGAAGGCATGTTTCGGCGCGTCGCGCGGGCCGTTGCCGCGCCTGATGCAGCGCACGGTTACGATGAGAAGAGCACGGAGGACAGCTTTTACGCGCTGCTCTCCACCCTGCGCTTCTTCCCAAACTCGCCAACGTTCACCGGGGCCGGCACGCCGCTGGGGCAGCTTGCGGCTTGCTTTGTCCTTCCGATCTCCGACGACATGGGCCGCCAGTCAGACGGTATCTTCCAGACCCTCCGCGACGCGGCCTTGATCCAGCAAACCGGCGGCGGGAACGGTTTCTCCTTTTCCAACTTGCGGCCGAAGGGGGACGCGGTGGCGTCGAGCGCGGGTGTGGCGACCGGGCCGGTTGGGTTCTTGAAAGTGTATGACATCGCATTCGGGGAGGTTGCGCAAGGCGGCTCACGCAGGGGCGCCAATATGGGGGTGCTGCGCGTCGACCATCCTGACATCGAGGAGTTCGTTACCTGCAAGGCGCAGGAAGGCCAGATCAGCAACTTCAACATTTCGGTAGGAATCACAGATGAGTTCATGCGCGCGATTCAATCAGACAGCGATTTCGAGCTGCGCAATCCGCGCGACGGGAAGGTCTGGCGCACGGTCAAGGCGCGCGAGTTGTTCCATAAAATCGTCACTTACGCGCACCACAACGGCGAGCCCGGCGCGCTGTTCCTCGACGCGGCGAACCGGCAGAACCCCGTGCCGCATCTGTACAAGCTGGAGGCGACTAATCCTTGTTTTGTCGGTTCCACGCGCGTTGCGACCGACCAGGGCTTTCTGACGATGGCCGAGTTGAACGAACTTGGAAAGCCGTTGCGTGTCGCGACAGATGAACGGGCGGCCCCGGAATGGGTTCGGGCGCGCTTACAGCAAGCCAGCCCGGTTGTCATGACGCGGCGGAGTACGCCTGTTGTTACGCTAACGACCGTCCACGGGTATGAAGTAACCGCCACGCCCGATCACCGGTTCCTGACGCCCGACCGCGGCTACATCGCGCTCGCCGACTTACGCCCCGGCGATAAGGTGCTGCTCCAATCCGCTGAAGGCCCGTGGAGTCAGGACTACACCCTGCCAAACCGCGAGCATGTCGCGGCCCGAATGGCTGTCATGGCGCACGGCGGGGACCATGCAAGCGGCAACACGGTGACGCGGCGCGATTTCAACAACCTGTATGCCGGCTTGCCCACCTTGTGGAGCCGTGATCTCGGTGTCGCGGTCGGCTGGCTGGTTGGCGCCGGCTGGCTTAGCCCGTCCAGCAACTCGCCGGTCGGCTTCGCATTTGGGACGGAAGATGGTGGCTACTGCGGCATCACCACACTGCAGCCCATCCTGCAAAAATGGTTCGGTCCCGGCCACACGCACGAGCGCGGCAACGTTCGCCAGTTGACCTACGGGCGCTTGCCTTACGAGTTCTTCACTTCGCTGGGCGTGAAGTCGGTTTCAGCAACGGAGAAGCGCGTGCCGGATAGCATCTGGCGCGCGCCCCGCGAGGCCGTCGTTGGGTTTTTATCCGGCTTGTTCAGCGCGGACGGTTCGGTGCAGATTAACGAGGACAAGGCGGATTGCACGGTGCGGCTGGCAAGCTCGTCGCGAGGGCTGCTTCAGGATACGCAGTTACTGCTCTCGAACTTCGGGATCGTGTCTCGCATTTACCGGCGCAGGGGACAGACTGCGCGGCCCGTGCCGGACAGGAAGGGCGGCATGCGCGCCTATCAGAGCGCGGCGCAGTACGAGTTGGTCATCGGCAAGTCGAACCGCAATCGTTTCGCGGAGTTGATCGGCTTCGCGCACCCACTGAAACAGGCAAAGCTGGAACAGCACCTGGGGACGATGACGAAGGGAGCGTATCGGGAGCGATTTGAGGACCGAGTCGTCTCAATCGAAGACGCGGGCGTCGCCGACGTATACGATCTGACAGAAGAAACAACAAACAGTTTTATTGCTAATTCTTTTGTCGTTCATAATTGCGGAGAGCAGTGGTTAGGGCCATACGAGAACTGCTGCCTCGGCTCCATCAACCTCGCGCAGCACCTGACTGACGACGGCCAGGTCGACTGGGAGAAGCTGCGCGTCAGCACCGTCGTCTCCACGCGTTTCCTGGACAACGTGGTTGACGCGAACAAATATGTACCTGCGGTGCCGCAACTGCGCGAGGCGGCCTTGCGCGCGCGGCGCATCGGCCTGGGCATCATGGGCCTGGGCGACATGATGTACCGGCTGCGCGTGCGCTACGGCTCGGAGGAAGGTCAGGAGTTCGCGGCGCAGGTGATGGAGTTCGTGCGCTACCACTGCATGCTGACAAGTATTGAGCTGGCGAAGGAACGCGGTCCGTTCCTCGCGATCAAAGGCAGCATCTACGACCCGGAGAACCTCCAGTGGCAGCCGCCGCAGCCGCTGGCGCTGTACAGCCACGACTGGGGCCGGCCGGTCGTTGACTGGAACAAGGTCGGCGCGGGCATCAAGCAGCACGGCATCCGCAACGCCGCGCAAACCACTGTCGCGCCGACCGGCACCATCGGCACGGTCGCAGGCTGCGAAGGGTACGGCTGCGAGCCGGTGTTCGCCCTCGCGTACACGCGCAACGTCAAGGACGGCGAGAAGGACTTGAAGCTCACCTACACCAGCCCGCTCTTCGAGCAGGCGCTGACCGAGGCCGGCATCAGCAAGGAGACGCAGGCGCGCATCAGCGAGGAAGTGACCCTGCTCGGCACTTGCCAGACGATCAAGGAAGTTCCCGAAGCTATCCGTCGCGTGTTCGTGGTGTCGAGCGACATCACCGCGGAAGAGCATGTGCGCATGCAGGCCGCGATCCAGGCCTTCGTCGATAACTCCATCAGCAAAACGGTCAACTTCCCCGCCTCCGCCACGGTCGAAGATGTCGAGCAGGCGTACATGCTCGGCTGGAAGATGGGCTGCAAGGGGCTGACCGTCTACGTCACCGGCAGCCGCGAGGAAGTCGTGCTGGAGACCAGGGCCACTGCGGAGGCGAAGGGGCGAAAGAACGGCGCGGAGCTTGCGCCCACAGCCACGCCGGTCACGTCGCCGGAAGCGGTCGAAGCCTTCCCGCAACTAAAGCGGCGCCCGCGGCCCAGCGCGCTGCGCGGCATCACCTACCGTAAGGAGACGCCGCTCGGCACAGCCTACGTTACGGTGAACATCAACGGCGGCGACAAGCCGTTCGAGGTGTTCATGAACGTGGGCAAGGCGGGCAGCGACGTTGCATCGGTGTCCGAGGCGCTCGGCCGGCTGATCTCGCTCATCCTGCGCCTGCCTTCCACGCTGGACGAACACGCGCGGCTGGAAGAGGTGGTCGATCAGCTCGCGGGCATTGGAGGCGGGCGCTCGCTCGGCTTCGGCGCGAACCGCGTGCGCTCTTTGCCGGATGCGGTCGCGCAGGTGTTGCGGGAGTACCTGGGGCAGGCGAATGGCGCGGAGGAAGAAGCCGCGACCGAACAGCCGGAGTACGTCGCGCAACTCCCGCTGCCCATCACCGACCGCCCCATCGGCGACCTGTGTCCCGACTGCGGCCAGGCAACGTTCGTGCCAACGGAGGGATGTCGGAAGTGCTACGCGTGCGGGTATAGCGAGTGCTAAACCTGCACTTTGTACAGTAAGCGTGTTGATGGGGAGGGACAGTCCCACTTGCCCCTCCCTTGCTCCTTCGGGGTTGAGAGGCGCCGCCAACAGGCTCAGGGATTCGCAGACACCTGCGCCCGCGGACGCCCTTTAGGATAGCCGACCCCGGGCCGCTTTTTTGCCTTCTCCAAATCCGACCTCAAAATCCACCAATCCCGCCCGTCCTTTTCAGCCGGCAACTGCCCGCTTAGGATCATGTGGCGCACTCGCGCCGGCTGAACTCCGAGCGCGAGGGCCGCTTCCCTGGTCGTTACAACCATTCGCGGCT
>CAZPTI010000255.1:5574-7196 GCA_964588925.1 uncultured Anaerolineales bacterium
CTATATAGCATCGTTAGCGGTTGTATTTGTCAAGAGGGGAGTGGTTGGGCTGCATTCACGTTAATGACGGTGGAATCTATGCGCAGTTTCTTTGTATGCTATAATCGAGTGATGATTCGATGGCTACTGCTTGTCGCCCGCGCGCTTCTCTTCATGCTCTTTCTCGCCCTCCTCGGCTTCGCCCTGCTCGCCTGGCAGGTCGACCGCCTGGGACGAGTGGACGCGGCGCGGCCGTCGGACGCCATCGTCGTCCTCGGCGCGCGCGTGAACCAGGACGGGACGCCTGGCTCCGATCTCACCAGCCGCACCTATCACGCGGTTGACCTTTGGAAGCAGGGCATGGCACCGTCCATCATCTGCGCCGGCGGCTTCAAGGACGAGCCCCTGTCCGCCGCATCTGTGTGCAAGCGGTTCGCGATCAGCCTGGGGGTGCCCGCGGAGCAGGTCTTCCTTGCGGACGGCAGCAGCAACACCATCGAGGACGCGCAAATGACCGCGCAAGTCATGGCCCAGCACGGGATGCGCTCCGCCGTGCTGGTCAGCCACCCGCTGCATCTGTTCCGCGCGCGCTGGCTCTTCCGCCGCGCGGGCATCGACGCAGTCACCAGCCCCACCTCCACGGAGACGCACCGCATCTTCCCGCCCCTGCGCGCCTGGTACGCGGTGCGCGAGGCCGGGGGCGTCGTCCTCACCGCGGTCGACGGTTGGTCGATCATCCCTCGCCAATGGGTCGCCAAATTGCAGACGTGGGCCTACGGGTCGTTGTAGACTCCTCCATATTGGAAGCAGTTGTAATCGCATGAATTCCTGGAAACAAATCGCGGCCGGCAAGGCCGTTTTGAGTCGCGAAACCGGCACAATCGTCAAGGACCACGGAGGGAAGCTCACCGTCGCGCTCGCCTACCCCAACACCTACAGCGTGGGGATGTCCAGCCTCGCCTTGCAGATCTTGTACCGCCTCTTCAACGCGCGCCCTGACGTCGTGTGCGAGCGCGTCTTCTGGGACGCGTCAGCCATTGCCGAAGGTCGCCCGCTCCTCTCCCTCGAAACCGGCCGCCCTGTGCGCGAGTTCGACGTGTGGGCGTTCACCGTCTCCTTCGAGATGGACTATTTCAACGTGGCGGCGATGCTGCGGCAGGCGGGAATCGAGCCGCCGGGCCTGGCTATCGAGGGTACCGGCGCGCGGCCGTTCCTGCTTGCCGGCGGCCCCGCGTTGAGCATGAACCCGGAGCCCCTTGCCCCCTTCTTCGACGCCATCCTGATTGGCGAGGCGGAAGAGGTCCTGCCGCGCCTGATCGAACTGCTGCGCAAGGGGATCGACGAGGACCGCGAGCGCCGCGACTCGGAGGGCGACGACGCGCTCCGTCCCCTGCTTGACGCGCTGGATCGCGAGCCGGGCGTATACGTGCCTGCGCGGGTGATCCCGGAGCCCGGCGGACGCCAAATCGACCGGCTGTGGGTGCGCGATATTGCCGCGCTGGAGCCCACTTCCCTGCTCTACTCGCCCGACACCGAATTCCCGAACCGCCACCTGATCGAGATCGCGCGCGGGTGCGGGCGCGGGTGTCGCTTCTGTCTCGCTGGTTATGTCTATCGTCCGCCGCGGGAACAGCCGTTGGAGC
>CAZPTI010000256.1:0-7176 GCA_964588925.1 uncultured Anaerolineales bacterium
CAATGGCCTCGCGGATCGCGGGGACGCCTTCGGGCGTGCCCGGAATCTTGATCATGATGTTGGGGCGGTCGAGCGCCTTCCAGAGCCGCTTTGCCTCCGAGATGGTGCCGGCGGTGTCGCGCGCGAGGCGCGGGGAGACTTCGATGCTCACGTAGCCGTCGAGCGCGTCGGTCTGGTCGTAGATCGGCTTGAGCAACGCGGATGCGGCGGTGATGTCGGCCAGGGCGAGCGTCTCGTAAATTTCGAGCGTGGAGCGGTCGAGCCGCGCCAGCTTCTTGATGTCCTCGTCGTACGCGTCCCCCGAACCCATGCTCTTCTCGAAGATGGCCGGGTTGGAGGTCATGCCGAGCACGCCGGATTCGACGCGCGCGGCCAGCTCGCCCGAGCGCAGCGCGTCGCGGCTGATGAAATCGAGCCAGATGGACTGGCCGAGTTGTTGGAGTTGTTGGAGTCGGTTCATGGCTTCCTCCGCCCAGTTAAGACCCGACGGGTTTCCGAAACCCATCGGGTCTGATTTCCTTAACTACGCCACCAGCAGATAAGGTTCCTCAATCACGCCCTTAATCCACTGGAGGAAGCGCGCGGCCGGTGCGCCGTCGACGAGGCGGTGGTCGAACACCAGGCTCAGGGTGAGCATCTGGCGCAGGACGGGCGCGGTCGGGCTGTCGGCCTTGTAGACCCACTTCGGGCCGATGCGACCTACGCCGAGGATCGCGGCCTCGGGCAGGTTGATGACCGGCGTGAACGCGTCGATGTCATACGCGCCCAGGTTGGTGATCGTGAAGGTGCCGCCGGAGAGGTCGTCGGGCAGGGAGCGGCCCTTGCGCGCCCGGTCGACCAGCTCGCGGAAGGTTTGGCCGAACTCGCGGAGCGACTTCGCGTCCGCATCGCGGATGACCGGCACGAGCAGGCCCTTCTCGGTGTCGACGGCCATGCCCATGTTGACGCGCGACATGATCTCGATGGCGTCGGGCGCGAGGCGCGCGTTCATGTACGGGAACCTGCGCAGCGCCTTCGCGACGATCAGGGCGAGGAGGTCGTTGTAGCCCGGCGCGAAGCCCCATTCCTCGGACACCTTCGCCTTGAGCCGCTCACGCATCGCGACGAACTCGGTCGCATCGACCTCGGTGACAAGGGTGACGCGCGCGGTGGTGCGCACGCTGGCGCCCATGCGGTCGGCGATGATGGCGCGCACGCCCTTGAGGGGGATGCGCTCGGCAACGTCGGCGGGGGGCAGCGCAACCGGGGCGGGCGCAGGCTGCGGTGGAGCAGCAGGGGCAATCACCTCGGCCTTGCCGACGGGCAGCGGTTGCGCCGCCGCAGGCGCGGTCGCTGCGACCACGTCTTCCTTCGTGATACGCCCACCAGGGCCGGTGCCTGCGACCTTGCGCAGGTCAACGCCGGTTTCCGCGGCGAGCTTTTCGGCCAGCGGGGAGGCTTTGGGCGCGGCGGCGAGGTAGGCGAGGACGTCGCGCTCAGCGACGCGGACGCCGCCGCCACCGGTTGCCGTCACCTTGCTCAGGTCAACCCCGCGCGCCTCGGCCAGCTTGCGCGCGCGGGGGGAGGCGAAGACGGGGGCATCCGCAGATTCCGCAGATTTCGCAGATTCTACGGATTGAGCGGATTCGGCGGCAAGAGCACTCTCCGCCGCGGGAGAATCTGCGTGATCTGCGGATTCGCCCACCTTGTGCGCGACGAACCGGTCTTCGGGCTTGCCGATGAGCGCGACCACTTCCAGCACCGCGACGGTGTCGCCGGCCTTGTAGGGGCCGACGTGGACGACGCCCGCGCCTTCCGACTCGACAAAGAACGTGGTCTTGTCGGTCTCAATCTCCAGGATCTCCTGCCCCTTCTTGACCGTCTGGCCGTCCTCGACGAACCACTGGACGATCTTGACTTCCTCGACCGTCTGGCCGTACTTGGGGATGTAGACCTCAAAAGGCCCTGCCATCTTACGCCACCACCTTCCGGCACGCGGCCATGATGCGGTTCACGTTCGGGATCGCCAGGTCTTCGAGCACCTCGGCGCGCGGAACGGGCACATTGGCCGCCGCAACGCGCACCATCGGCGCATCGAGATAGTCGAACGCCAGCTCGTTCACCTGCGCCATGATCTCATTGATGAAACTCGTGTTCTCGTACGCCTCGGTCAGGCCGACCAGCCGGCCGGTCTTCTTAACTGACGCGACGATGGTGTCGATGTCGAGCGGCTTGAGCGAGCGCAGGTCAACCACCTCAACGTCAATCCCTTCCTTTGCCAGCGCCTCGGCCGCTTCAAGGCCGCGGTGCACCATGCGCGAGTAGGTGACGAGGGTGATGTCCTTGCCGGGGCGCTTGATGTCGGCCACGCCGAGCGGGATCGTGTAATCCCCTTCCGGCACGGGGCCTTTGACGCCGTAGAGCATCTTGTGCTCGATGAACATGACCGGGTTGTCGTCGCGGATCGCAGCCTTGAGCAGGCCCTTCGCGTCGTACGGCGTGCTCGGCATGACGACGTAGATGCCGGGGAAGTGCGTCCACAGCGCTTCGAGGCTCTGCGAGTGGTGCGCGGCAATCGCGCGACCCGCGCCGCCTTCCGTGCGAATGACCATTGGGACGCTGGTCTTGCCGCCGAACATGTAGCGGTTCTTGGCGCCCTGGTTGGCGATCTGATCCATCGCCAGCGGGGTGAAGTCGACGTACATGATCTCCGCGATGGGGCGCATGCCGGCCATCGCCGCGCCGACCGCCGCGCCGCCGATGGTGGCCTCGCTGATGGGCGTGTCCATCACGCGGTCGCCGCCGAACTCGGCGAACAGGCCGCGCGTCGCGCCGTACGCGCCGCCGTACAGGCCCACGTCCTCGCCCATGATGAAGACGGACGGGTCGGCCTGCATCTCCTCGCGCGCGGCCTCAACCAGCGCCTGCGAATAGGCAATCGTCTTCATGGGGACGGTGGTCGGCTGGCCCTTCTCGGCGAGATGCACCTGCTCGCGCAGCCTGACCTCGGCTGCGACGTCCGCCGCGGTGTGCTTGAGCGGCGCGTAGACGTCGGTCTCCAGCTCGCTCGGATCGGGCGCGGGGGACGCCTCGGCGTAGGACATGGCCGCGGCCAGCTTCTCTTCGATGGTGGTTTCGACCTTCTCAATCTCGCCGTTCTGGACGAACTTCAGGTCGAAGAGCTGCGCCTTGAGCACTTCCAGCGGATCGCGCGCCTTCCACTCGGCCTCTTCCTCGCGGGTGCGGTATGCGCGGTTGTCCGAATGGCTGTGGCCGTACCAGCGGTAGGTTTTGCACTCGATCAGCGTCGGGCCTTCGCCCGCGCGCGCGCGCTCGGCCGCGTCGGCCACCGCCGCGCGCACCTGCACCACGTCCATGCCGTCCACGACCACGCCGGGCATCCCGTACGCGCACGCGCGATCCGCGATGTCGGGCAGCTTCGTCACGTTCGCCCAGGGCACACTCATGCCGTACTGGTTGTTCTCCGCAACGAAGATGACGGGCAGGTTGAACGCGGACGCCATGTTGAGCGCCTCGTGGAAGTTGCCCTCGTTGGACGCGCCATCGCCGAAGAAGCAGACGACGACCCGATCCGTGCCCTTCAGCTTCTGCGCCAGCGCCGCGCCCACCGCCACGGGCAGGTTGCCGCCGACGATGCCGGTCGCGCCGAGGTTGCCGTGGCTGACGTCGGCGATGTGCATGGAGCCGCCCTTGCCCTTGCAGTAGCCGCCCGACTTGCCGAGCACTTCGGCCATCATCTTGTTGTAGTGCATCTGCTTGTCGTCGGGCGACTTCGCAGCTGAGTCGCCGTGCGCGTGCGCGTGGCCGTGGCCGCGATGGGTCGACGTGATGAGGTCGTCGTCGCGCAGCGCAGCCACCGCGCCGACTATGGCATGGACCGCCACGGCTTCCTGCCCGGCGTATAGGTGCGACGCGCCCTTGAGCACGGCTTTGGTCAGGAGGCGCGAAATCTGGTCTTCCAGCGCGCGAATCTCGCTCATCTGCCGCAGGTAGGTCAGCAGGTCTTCTTTGGTCAGCTCCTGCTCCTCGATGAGGGCGGAGAGCTTGACGGGGTCGATGGGTTGCAGGGGATGATTCACGAATTGCCTCCAGAAAGTGTTGCCCAAATGAGAACCGGGTATCTTAACCTACACGAGTATCACGTCGGCGCCGGCGGCGCGGATCTGGTCAACGAGGTCGCGCGGGGCGTCGCGGTCGGTGATAACTTTGCTGATTTGCCCCGCGGACGCGAAGGATGCGACGCCAACCCGCCCCCACTTGGTGCGGTCGACGACCGCGACCACTTCGCGGCAGGCTTCGACGACCGGGCGCTTGAGCTCGGCCTCGTCGCTGCTGACGTCGGTCAGGCCCTCTTCGACCGTGATGCCGTGGCTGCCGAAGAAGCCGCGGCGCACGTTGACGTGGCGCAGGATGTCGAGGCCGAGCGCGCCCACGAGGGATGCGGTGTCGCGGCGGACGCGTCCGCCGATGACGATGACCTCCACGCCGCCCGCGTCGAGCAACTCCTGCGCGACGGCGAGGCCGTTGGTGACGACGGTCAGGTAGCGGCGATCTTTGAGACACTGGGCGATGGCGAGCGCGGTGCTGGACGAGTCGAGGAAGATGGCGTCGCCGTCGCGGATGAGCGCGGCTGCGGCTGCGCCGATGTGCGCCTTCTCCTGCACCTGCTGCTGGCGGCGGAGGTTGAGCGAGAGATAGTCGCGCGTGGCGTTGGCGGCAATCGCGCCGCCGTGGGTGCGGAGGAGAAAGTTACCGTCGGCGAGGGCCTGGAGGTCCTGGCGAATGGTGACTTCGGAGAGGCCGAACTCCTGGCTCAGTTCGGTGACGGAGACGCGGCCGGCGTCGTTCACCCGATCGAGGATCGCCTGGCGCCGCTCGGCGACGGTGACTTCTTTCATTTAGCCCCGCTTGGTTTCGTTTGGTTACGATTGATTGCGAGGATACTATGAAGTGAGGGAGTTGTCAAGATCGTGGAAGTAGTGAGATAGTGCGTTAGTGAGGTAGTTGCGAGAAGAGTAATTGACAGTAAGACGGATTGGTAAGATAATATGGATTATCCCTAAGTAGGAGGATTGGATATGGTGGCGGCAACCGGCAAGAAGGTAACCATCTCGCTCCCATCGGATCTGGTCAGCTTTGCGGACAGGCAAGCCGAGAGAACGCGAACCAGCCGGAGCGAGGTCATCGCGCGCGCCTTGAGAGAAGTCAAGCGCCTGGAAGAAGAACGACGCGCTGCGGAAGGCTATCGTTTCTACTCCGCAGAAGCGGAGGAGTTTGCGGAGGCAACCCGGACCGCAGTCGCGGAGGCATGGGGAAATGACCGTTAAGCGGGGCGAAATTTACTGGATGGAGTTTGATCCTGTCAAGGGAAGCGAGCAGGGGGGTGTGCGTCCGGCTTTGGTAGTTCAGAACGACATCGGTAACCGGTATAGCAATACGACCATCGTAGCCGCAATCACCCGCACCATTCCACACGATTTGTATCCGTTCATAGTTGTTGTTGAGCCAGATGAAAGTGGCCTACCGGACCGGAGCGCAGTCAACTGCGCGCAACTGGCAACAGTTCAGCAAGCGGGGCCGAGTTCAAGATTGCGTCCAGCCAAGGGCGCTTCAGTTATCCGTCCAATAGGTCGTTTGTCGGAGGAACGCATGCGAGATGTGGACGACGCGCTTGCCTACAGTCTTGCAATTCGCCAATGACTTGGTAGAAACCTGACAGGTCTCGACCCTCAACCAGGTTGAGGCGACCTGTCAGGTTTTGGTTCGAAGCTAATCTAGCCCTAACCTCTCCACCACCCCTCTCACCCCCTCCAACGTCTGCTCCACCCCCTCCGCGCGGTGCAGCTCCCACTCCTCCACATGGACAGTCGACGCGCCCGGCTGGAGCCGCACCAGCGGGCCGACGGTTTCGACCTCGATAAACGCGTCGTTGCAGTAGCTCTCGCAGTTGCAGCCGAAGTCGACGTGGGCGGAGTTGGGGCAGGGCTCCCAACGCTTGAGGAAGAGGACGCCGCCGCTGAGGTAACCGGCCCAGCCCGCGCGGTTCATGTAGGCGATCTTGACCGGGTGCGGGTCGGGATCGGCGTGGATGAGGTGGTAGTCGTCGTTGAGGCTGAGGCGCGGGTCGGAGAGGCGCGCGTAGGGCCAGAGGACGAGGTTGCGGTTGGGCAGCAGGCCGGTGGGTTCGAGCTTGCCCTGCGTCTGCGGGAAGAACGCGACGCCGCCGAGCCGCATCTGCGACAGCGCCCAGGGCGCAAGCTCCACCGCCCACAACCCCTCGTTCGTCAGCGTGTGCGTGACCGTCACCGCGGCCTTCCCCTCGACCAGTTCCAGCCGGATCATCTTGCGGATGCCGGTCGCGGTCTCGACGCAGCCGCGCAGGGTCACGCCGCCGTCGAACGGCTCCACGCCGCACCCCTCATTGTCGGGCACGTAGGAGCGCGGCATGCCTTCGGGCGCGTGCCACAGGCGGTGCCCGCCGTACAGCCTGAACGTGCCGTAGGGGGTCGAAATGCCCGCATCGGGCAGCTCGGCCATCAGGTTCTCGCCGTCCTCGCCGAGCGACAGGCGGACGATGCGCGGGCCGGCCTCCAGCAGGTATTCGAGGTAAATGAGTCCGTTGCTCAGGCTGGCGGTGGGCAGCCCGTGGAAGGTGGGGGACATGGCGGCTCCTTTCTCAACGATGCGGCGCGTCAGCGGCGCAACAGCAATGGAACGTAAATGCGGCGCTGATTGTACGTCGGAGTGGGCGTATTGACCATTTCCGCGGGGAGATCGAGCGCGGTCACGCGGTTGGCCTGCACCGGCACGAGCACCTCTGCGACCCGGAAGATGTAGCCCGCCGGCGCGCGCACCGAGAGCAGGTAGGTGCGGGGATCGAGCGCGGTGAACCGGTACGCGCCGTCGCTGCCGGTGGTCAACGAGGCGACCGCTGCGCCACCGCTCGAAAGCGCCACGCGCGCGCCCGGAATGAGCAGGTCCGCGCCCGCGGTGTAGGTGCGGTTGCCGTCCAGGTCCGCGTAGGTCAGGCCCGACACCTCCCCGGTGGTCGGTGTGGGGGTGTCCGTAGGCGTCGGCGTCCACGTCGCGGTGGGCGTGGGCGTATGTGTCGGTGTTGGCGTGAACGTTTCGATCGGTGTGGGAGTGGCCGTATCGGTCGGCGTGGGCGTGAAGGTT
>CAZPTI010000257.1:0-7160 GCA_964588925.1 uncultured Anaerolineales bacterium
CGCGCGCATGTTCATTCGCTTATTCGACCGTATTCGCTTATTCGAGATGGCCGCGCCTGCTCCTGCACCCTACCACCGCGGATGAACGTGCGGCCGGATCAGCCGGTCGTAAACCTCCTGCGCCTTCGCCGTCGTCTCTGCGGACAGCGGCGCGAGGCCGGCCGCGCCGACGTTGTCCTCCGCCTGGCTCGACCGCTTGGCGCCGGGGATCGCGCACGTCACGGCGTCGAACATGAGGATCCAGCGCAGCGCATACTGGGCCATCGTCGCGCCCTGCGGCACGAGGGCGCGCAACTCCTCCACGGCTTGCAGCGCCACGTCATACGGCACGCCGGAGAACGTCTCGCCCACGTCGAACGCCTCGCCATGCCGGTTGTAATTGCGGTGATCGTCCGCCGCAAACTGGCTCGCGCGCGACAGCTTGCCCGTCAGCATCCCGCTCGCCAGCGGCACGCGCGCCAGGATGCCGACCTGCCGCCGCTGCGCCTCCGGGAAGAACCGCTCGGCCGGTCGCAGACGGAACAGGTTGAAGATGATCTGCACCGTCTGCACGTTCGGAAACTCAATGGCTTTCAACGCCTCTTCCACCTTCTCCACGCTCACGCCATAGTGCCGGATCTTCCCCTGCGCCATCAGGTCGTCCAGGACGCTGAACACCTCCGGTCGGTAGTACACCTCCGTTGGCGGACAGTGGAGCTGCACCAGGTCGAGACAGTCGGTGTCCAAATTCTTGAGGCTGCGGTCAATAAAGGCGGTCAAGTTCTCGCGGTTGTAGCCGTCCGCAATGTGCGGATTGAGCCGCCGCCCCGCCTTCGTCGCGACGTAGATGCGCTCGCCCGGTCGATCCCTGCGCACCTGCGCGACGAGATGCTCGCTCCGGCCATCGCCGTACACATCCGCAGTGTCGATGAAGTTGACACCCAGGTCAATGGAGCGGTGCAGCGCGGCCAGCGATTCATCATCGCTTACATCGCCCCACGACCCGCCAATCGCCCATGCGCCAAAGCTGATCTCCGAAACGTTCCACCCGGTTCTGCCTAACGGTCGATAACCCATTTGCGCCATGCTTGCCTCCTCCGGGACAGACCCGACGGGTTTTAGAAACCCGTCGAGTCTCGCGTCAATCCGTAACGGCATTCTCCGCGATCACGCGGCGGTACCACTTCGCGCTGCTCTTGGGGATGCGCGCTTGCGTGGCGTAATCGACGTAGTAGATGCCGAAACGCTTGCTGTACCCGTATGCCCACTCGAAGTTGTCCAGCAGCGACCAGACGAAATACCCCTTGAGCGGCGCGCCCTCGGCCAGCGCGCGGCCTACCTGCGTGATGTAACCGCGCAGGTAAGCGACGCGGCGCGGATCGTCCACCTCGCCGTTCGGCCCGACTTGGTCGGGGAAGGCCGCGCCGTTCTCCGTGATGTAAAGCGCCTTGAACGGGTACTCGCGCGCCACGCGCATCAGCATCTCGTAGATGCCCGGCGGGTACACCTCCCAGCCCATCTCCGTCCGCTCCACGTCCGCGGGCGCCTCGCCCCACTCGAAGCCCTCGCCGCCCGCGCGCGCAAAGTCGCGCGAGTAGTTGTTCAGCCCGAGGAAGTCGATGGGCGCGGCAATGCGCGCCATGTCGTCGCCCTGGACCATGTCAAGCCGAATTTTGCGCGCCTCGATCAGCTCCGGCGGGTACGGGCGCCCTGTAAGCGGGTCAAGGAACATGCGATGAGCCAGCGCGTCGTGGAGGCGCGCGGCGAAATGATCTTCCTCAGTGTCGGTGGCCGGGTGAACCGGGCTGTAGTTGAGCGTGATGCCCACCTGCGCGCCTGCGCTGTCCCTTCGGATGACCGGCACGGCGTGACCGTGAGCCAGCAGCAGGTGGTGCGCGACCGCCGGAACGTCAGCCTCGTTAGTTCGCCCGGGTGCATGATAGCCGAGGTAGTAACCGAGCACCGCGGAAACGAACGGCTCATTCAACGTGATCCAGTTCTTAACCCGATCCCCCAGCCGCCGCGCCACCACTTCCGCGTACTCCGCGAAGCGCAGCGCGGTGTCCCGCGCGGGCCAGCCGCCGCGATCTTCCAGCACCTGCGGCAGGTCCCAGTGATACAGCGTCACCCACGGCTGAATGTTGGCATCCAGCAGGCTGTCTACCAGGCGGCTGTAAAAATCCAGCCCGCGCGGCTCGACCTTGCCCGAGCCCATCGGCAGGATGCGCGGCCAGGAGATGGAAAAGCGGTAGGCGTTCAGCCCGAGATCCTTCATCAACTGGACGTCGGACTGCCAGCGGTGGTAATGGTCGTCGGCCACGTCACCTGTGTCGCCGTTCTGAATCTTGCCCGGCGTGTGCGAGAAACGGTCCCAGATGCTCTCGCCCTTGCCGTCCTCGAGCCACGCGCCTTCAATTTGATAGGACGCGGTTGCCGCACCCCAGAGGAAACCGGGAGGAAAACTAAACGCCATGAATGAACTCCTGTGACTGAACCCGGGTGTCGCTGGTTCGTAGTAGGCGCTTCAGCGCCCGTGGCGTGGGTGACAGCACGCGGGCGCTGAAGCGCCTACTACGAACCGCCCTTCAGGTCTACGAATAATCATCACATGATACCATGACGCGTGAAGAAGGGCGCATTTCGCAACCATCTCCCTTTTTGACTATAATGCCTCCCATGTCATCGACGCCAGCAACCAACGGGCCCGCGTCGCCGCGGAGCAACGGCGGCCGCCGCGGTCCTTCCACCTTTCGCGCGCTTTCCCATCGCAACTTCCGCCTCTGGTTCATCGGACAGGGCATTTCGCTCGTCGGCACCTGGATGCAGACGATGGCGCAGCAGGTGCTCGTCTACCGCCTCACCGGCTCCGCAGCCGCGCTCGGCATCGTCAGCGCCATCGGCCTGATCCCGGTGATCCCGCTCGCGCTGTGGGGCGGCTCGCTTGCCGACCGCGCGCCGAGACGCACCGTGATCATTCTGGCGCAGGCCGCGATGATGGTCCAGGCGTTCCTGCTGGCGCTGCTCACTGCGACCGGCGCGATCCAGGTCTGGCACGTCTATGTCATGGCGCTGCTGCTCGCCGCAGCACAGGCCATCGACCTGCCCGCAAGGCAGGCGTTCGTCGTGGACATGGTCGACGGCAAGGACGATTTGACCAACGCCATCGCGCTCAACTCGGCCATCTTCCAGGGCGCGCGGGCGCTTGGCCCCGCGCTGGCCGGCGGCGTCGTGGCCGCACTGGGCGAGGCGCCCGCGTTCTTCATCAACGGCCTGAGTTTTGTTGCGGTCATCGGCAGCCTGCTGATGATGCGGAACCTCCCGCAACGGCGCAATGCGGCAAAGGCCGGCCCGGTCACGCGGCACATGGCCGAGGGGGTGCGCTACATGCTCAATCACCGCATCCTCCTCGTGCTGACCAGCCTCGTTGCGGTGAGCGCGTTTCTCTCCATGCCCTACACGACCCTCATGCCCGTCGTCGCGGACCAGATCCTCAAGGAGAGCGCGCAGCCTGTCGTAGCCGCTCTGTGCGAAGGCCCCCGCGCGCTGATCCGCTGCCAGGCGCCCGAGGCCCTGCCGCTCGGCATGTTGCTGACCGCCATCGGCATCGGCGCAGTAACGGGCGCGCTCATCGTCGCGTCCCTGCCCAACGACGCGCGGCGCGGCCCCCTGCTGACCGCGGGCAACCTGATCTTCCCCGGCCTGCTGCTGGCGTTCGCCGCGTCGCGGTCGTTCGTGCTCTCCCTGTTCCTGCTCGTCGGCATCGGCATCGCGTTCGTTGCCCAAAACGCGCTGGCGAACACGTTGATTCAGTTGACTGTCGCGGACGAACTGCGCGGGCGAGTGATGAGCCTCTACACGCTGACCTTCCAGGTGTCGATGCGCGCGGGTGGCTTGCAGGCCGGCCTCGTGGCGGATTCGCTCGGCGCGGCCATGAGCATCGGCATCGGCGCGGCCGCGTCGCTGGCGTACGGCGCGTTCGTGGCGATCCGGTATCCGAAACTAAGGAGAATGGCGTGACGTCTCCCGCCCTCTCGATCCCCGGCCTCGGCCCGGTGGCCCCCGACTCCGGCCTCGTCCCGCTCTCCGCCACGTCGGACGGACGTTTCCGCGTGGCCGCGGACGGGGTGGCGTCGATCCACGCAACGGGCGACCGCAAGGTGGAACTGGTGGCGTTCAAGACGCACACCCTTGCGCACGTGACGTCGTCTCTGGGCTACCCCGCCTACTATCCGCTGCACCCCGTGGAACTCAAGCGCCCTATTAAGGCGGTGCTGATGGACCTCGACGGCACTAGCGTTCACAGTGAGCCGTTCTGGGTGTGGATCATCGAGCAGACGACCGCCTCGCTGCTGGGCGATCCGGGCTTTAAGTTGGAAGAGAGCGACCTGCCGTTCGTCTCCGGCCACAGCGTGTCAGAGCACCTGCGCCACTGCATCGACAAGTACTGTCCCCGCGCCTCGCTGGAAGATGCGCGCGCGTACTACTTCCAGCACACGCACCGCGAGATGCGGTGGATTATGGAGGGCCGCGGCCGGGCGGATGCGTTTGTGCCGGCGCCGGGCCTCAAAGAGTTCCTGCTGTCGCTGAAAGAGGCTGGAATCAAGATCGCGCTCGTCACGTCCGGCCTGTACGAAAAGGCGTACCCCGAAGTCCTCGCCGCGTTCCGCACCCTCGGCCTGGGCGACCCACGGGATTTCTACGATGCCATCATCACTGCGGGTTTCCCGCTCCGCCGCGGCGAGGTCGGCACGCTCGGCGAGCTCTCGCCCAAGCCGCACCCCTGGCTGTACGCCGAGGCTGCCGCGGTGGGGCTGGGCATCCCCTTCGAGGAACGCGAGTCGGTAGTGGGGATCGAGGACTCGGGCGCAGGCGTCTGCGCGATCCGCATTGCGGGCTTCCCCACCATCGGCCTCGAAGGCGGCAACATCCGCGAAAGCGGCACCGCCGCGCTCTGTCAGTTCATGGCTCCCGATTTACGCGCCGCCCTCCCCATCCTCTGCGGCGCCTCCATCTGATCGAGTTAACGCGCTTGCGCGCGCAGACTTATTGTGTTATGCTTGCTATTGCAAACGTTCGCAACAAGCCAGCGTCCCGTTCGTTCAGGAGGCTTCTCCCATGTTCTTCGCAAGCGTCCAACCCATGCACATCCCCGACGGGTTCATGTCCGTCGGCGTCTCGCTGCTTCTCTGGGTGCTCTCCATCGTCGCCATCGCCGTCTCGCTGCGCCGCGTCAACCACGATCTTGACGAGCGCAAGATTCCTCTGATGGGCGTTCTGGCCGCGGCCATCTTCGCGGGCCAGATGCTCAATTTCGCGGTGACCGGCGGCACGTCTGGCCATCTGATGGGCGCGGCCATCGCCACGATTCTGCTCGGGCCGTGGGCCGCCACGCTCGTTATGACCGCCGTCGTCGGCATCCAGGCGCTCATCTTCCAGGATGGCGGCATCCTCGCGCTCGGCGCGAACATCTTCAACATGGGCGTCATCGGCGTGTGGGTCGCGTTCTTCACCTACCGGACGGTGGTGCGGCTGGCGCGCGGGCAGAAGTGGGGCGTCTTCGCGGGCGGGTTCCTCGCCGGCTGGGCTTCCATCTTCATCGCGTCGCTGGCTGTCGCGCTGCAACTTGCCATCTCCGGCACCTCGCCGGCCAACCTCGCCATTCCTGCGATGGGCGGCATCCATGCGCTCATCGGCCTCGGCGAAGGGCTGATCTCGGTCGGCGCGCTGGCGTTTCTGTACGCCGCGCGGCGCGACCTGGTTGTTGAAGGTTCGGCAGGAGTGGGCGGCGGCAAGGCGGTCTGGATCGGCGGTCTGGTGATTGCGGTCGCGCTGGTGGTGCTGGCGCCGCTGGCCTCCGCCTACCCGGACGGGCTCGAGTGGGTGGCTGAGCAAAAAGGTTTCCTCGGCCAGGCGCAACCCGCCAGCTTCAACCTGATCCCCGATTACGTCGTGCCCGGCGTCTCCAACAGCGCGCTCGCCACGATCCTGGCAGGCGCGCTTGGCCTGCTGCTTGTGCTTGCCGTAGTGCTGGGGCTGGCGTACTCGCGTCGCCGCCACGCGACGGTTGATGCGCGCGAATAAACCCGTCGGGTTTTTGGTGGTGTGAATGCACGCTCACTTCCTTGATCCCTACCGCGACGGCGCATCGCCCGTTCACCGGCTCGATCCGCGGGTTAAGCTGCCGCTGGCCGTGGCGTTCATCGTCACGGCCGCGCTGCTGCGTCCCGGCGCGTGGCCTGCGTACGTGCTGCTGTTTGCCGTCGCGTTTTCGGTGGTCCTGGCCTCCGGGCTGGGCGCTGGCTATGTTTACAAGCGCGCGCTGCTCGCTGCGCCGTTCGTCCTGGCCGCGCTGCCTCTGCTCTTTACGATTGAAGGCCGCGCGCTGCTGACCCTGCATCTCGGCTCGTGGACGCTCACGCTGACCGAACCCGGCCTTGTCCGCTTTCTCAGCGTTGCGCTTAAGTCGTGGCTCTCGGTGCAGATGGCGATTGTCCTCGCGGCAACCACGTCTTTCCCCGACCTGCTCGCCGCGATGCGCGGCCTCAAGCTGCCACGGCTGCTCGTCGCGGTCGTCGGGCTGATGTGGCGCTACCTGTTCGTCCTCGTCGACGAGGTCATGCGCATGATGCGCGCGAGAGAGGCGCGCAGCGGCGCACCCGTGGAGCGCGCGGGCAGGATCGGCGGGTCAATCCCCTGGCGCGCCAAGGTGACGGGCGGCATGGCGGGCAACCTCATGCTCCGCTCGTTCGACCGCTCCGAACGCATCTACGCAGCAATGGCGAGCCGCGGGTACGACGGGGAAGTGCGCGGGCTGCCGCGTCCGCCTGTCCCGACGCTCGCGTGGGCCGCGCTGGCGGGTGGGCTGCTGCTCCTCGCGCTGATGTTATTGCTAAGCCTGGTTTTGTAAAGGCTTTTGCCACAAAGGACACAGAGAGCGCAGAGGCTCTGCGCTCTCTGTGTCCTTTGTGGCAAAAAAGGAACATCTATGCACCACACAGTTGAAGTTTCGCGTCTCTCATTCGCCTATCCCGACGGCCACTCGGCTTTGCGGGATGTCACGTTGTCGATTGCGCCGGGGGAGAAGGTGGCGCTGCTCGGCCCGAACGGCGCGGGCAAGTCTACCCTGATTCTGCACTTGAATGGCATCTTAAGGGTGCAGAATGGTTCCGTGTGCGTGGCAG
>CAZPTI010000258.1:0-3586 GCA_964588925.1 uncultured Anaerolineales bacterium
TGTGCTCCGGGGCAGGATACGCGCCGCTGTCGACTTCCTTGCGGAATTGCGCGAGCGCCGTCACCGTGATCCCGGCGAGGTCCGCGTAGACCTTCAGAAAACGGGGGGACAGTTCCTTGAACAGCCCCAGCATGTCCTGCGTGACGAGCGCCTGGCCGTCGCAGTCCGGGCCGGACCCGATCCCAATGGTCGGTATGTCCAGGCTGCGCGTGATGATCCGTCCGAGCGCGACCGGCAGGCACTCCAACACGAGGGCGAACACGCCCTGTCGGGCCATTTCGACCGCATCTCCGATGATCTCCCTGGCGCTGGCAGCGTCCTGACCTGGGAGCTTGATGCGGCCGGTGCCGATGATCTTTTGTTTCGTGACGCCCACGTGGCCCATCACCGGAATGCCCGCAGCGACCATTGAGCTGATCCATTGCGCCTCTCGGCGCGTCCCTTCCATGTGCACCCCGTCTGCGCCGCCTTCCTTCATGAGCCGGGACGCCGTGCGCAGCGCATCCTCGGGCGTGTTGTAGGAGGCGAAGGGCATTGTGGTGACAACCATGCAGCGCTTCGTCCCGTTGCGGACCGCGCGCGTGTGGTAAACCATCTCGTCCACCGATACGGACACGGCCTCGCCGCGGCCGTTGCCGACCGTGCCGACCGCATCGCTCACCAGGACGATGTCGGCGCCCGCTTGCTCGATGAAGGAGGCCATCGGGAAGTCGTAGGCGGTCAGCATCACGATCTTCTGACCCCTGGACTTTTTGCCCCGCAGAGCGGACGGCGTTACGCGTGGGGCGGACACTCGATTACTCCACGACGGCCGGCAGGATCTGTTCGAGATCCAGATGCGGGCTCGGGAGGATGCGGACCGAGACCACCTGCCCCAGCCGCCGCGCGGCCTGGCTGCCCGCTTCCAACGCCGTGCGCACCGCGCCCACGTCCCCGCGCACCATCACCGTCATGTAGCCGCCACCGATGGCCCGCCGCTGGAGCAGCGTCACGCTTGCGGCCTTCACCATCGCATCTGCGGCCTCGATGCAGGGCACCAGCCCCTTCGTTTCGATCATGCCCAGGGCCCGCATTCCGGGGTCCATTTCATTTACGTTCGGTTGAGTCATTTATGCCTTCCTGAAAACGGTTTCCCCGTTTGAGCGCAGGGAGTCGATGATGCCGACGATGGCCGCGTCGGCGGGCGAGCGGTCCGGGTTCCCGCAAGCGACACGGGCGGAAGAACCCTGGCTGAGCATCACGAGCTCGCCTTCGCCCGCGCCGACGAGGTCGACCGCAAGGAACGGATCGCCCGCAGGCGCGCCCGCAAGGTCGGCCGCGCAGACGAGCAGCAGCTTGCTGGATTGAAGCGCGTCGAGCTTGAGCGAAGCGACGGCTGAACCGATGACTTTTGCGACTAGCATGTGTAACCCTCCGTCACTTCCGCGCCAGTTGCTTGACCGCGCCGATGAGTTCGTCTACAACCGGGCCGCCGGACGAAGTCGTGCGAGGCGCTGCCGCAGGGGTTGACGCTACGCCGGTGGACAACGGCCCGTGCTGGCACCCTTTCGGCTTGGCGGGATTCGCCGGCCCTGCGACCACGGCTGCGGCAGCCGGTCGGGCCGGAGCGGCTGCTCCCGGCGCAACGAGCTTGACGCCGAGCCGAGCCGCCGTCTCGCGCGCCACCGCAGTGAGCACCGTCTCTTCGTCCACCGTCAACTCCCGGACACCCTGGGCGGCCAGCGTCTCGATGTCCGAAGCGGAGATGAAGGTCTTCACGTCAAGCTCCCCTGGAGCCGCTGCGGGTCATTCCCGGCAGGCTGTTGACCGCAGTGACCGCCGCTTCCTGCGCCACTCGCACCTCGGATTCCGTGCCGGAAATGTACAGGCGGCCGAACTTGCCTGCGGGCTGGTAGTGCACCAAAGTGATGTTCGCGGCCTTCTCGGCTTCGTTGGCGGCCAGCATGACGTAGGCGGCCGGGACCACTTCGATCACGCAAAGCGTCTGGCCCCGCAGCAGCAGGCCGCCGCGGCTCGCCTGGTTCACCAGTTGCGCTTCCCACGGATCCACGCCGGTCACTGTCTTAACCGACACCACTTCCTGCTTCCAGCGATCCGCTTCGGTCAGGCCGAACTTGGCGTGCGCCTCGCGGCCCGCCGTCTTCACCCCTTCCTGGAAGAAGCCGTGAATTTCGAGCGTGCCGTATTCGCGCTCCACCCGCAGCAGGCCGGGGCGCACATCGGTCGTCTTCAACGCCGCATCGAGCACCTCGTACACGTCGCTGGCCGGCGCAAGCTCCATGAAGATTTCCGCCATGCCCTCGACCGGGGTGTCCCCTTGCAGCAGGATGCCGGTCAGCGCGGCGTACTGAGGCTGCATCTGGTCGATGAGAACGTAAGTCCTGAGATCCATCGTTCAGCCTTTCAGTCCGCCAGTGCGCGAACAACCTTCGCGGAGCCGGACGGGATCAGCTTCTCGACCAGCTTGTGCGGCCGGGCGATCACATGGGCGGTGACGAGTTCGCCCGCCCGCTTGGCCGCTGCGACGCCCGCATCGACCGACGCCTGCACCGCGCCCACCTCGCCGCGCACGAAAATCGTGACGTACCCGCCGCCGATCTCTTCCTGCGCGACCAACTGGACGTAGGCCACCTTGCTCATCGCGTCCGCCGCCTCAACCGAAGCGACCAGCCCGCGAGTCTCGACCATGCCGAGGGCTGTCATCTGAACCTGAGTTTGCGCCATTCTTCCTCCTGAGTGAACGAGCCGCCGCTGATTGCGTCAATCTGAACAATCAAGGCGAGAGTTGGGCGAATTGAATGCCGGTTCGCGCAACCTGCGGCGGCCTCTCGTCTTAGTGAGCTAATGCGCGCCGCTCGTGGCCGAGCGCGTCGGCCGCGATCATCGCGCTGAACATATCGTATGCGGTGATAGTTTGGACGTGGTTGTGGGCGATGGAGCCGGCGCCGACGAACTGCTCGGCCAACTCCATGATTTCTTCGCGTGTGATGCCGGCCAGCCCCAGCTCTTCCAATGTGACGGGCAGCCCGACGGCGACCATCCAGTCGATGACCTTCAGCCGTTCTTCCTGCGTGATGTCCTCATCGAGGCACAGTTGCGTCGCCAGGCCATAGGCCACCCGCGCCCCGTGCGAGCAGGGCGCCGTCTCCTTGCGGACGGTCAACCCGTTCGCCACCGCGTGCGCGGTGCAGACGCCGGAGCTCTCGAACCCGAGGCCGGAGAGCAGCGTATTCGCCTCAACCACCCGCTCAACCGCAGGTGTGACGACGTGATGCGCGGCGTCCTTCACGGCCTGCTCGCCGTTCTCCATGAGCATTTCGTAGCAGAGGTGCGCCAGCTTGAGCGCAGTTACGGTGGAGACGCCGCCCGCGATGGCCGTGCGGCGGCCCTTGTACGCGGCTTCCGCCTCAAACCACGTGGCGAGCGCATCGCCCATGCCCGCGACGAGCCATTCGACCGGCGCTTCGACCACGACCTGCGTGTCGACCAGGACCAGGTCGGGGTTGGCCGGCCACACGGCCCAGCCGTCCATCGCGCCGTCTTCCGTATAGTAGACCGTCTCCGCGCTCGTGGGCGCGTCGTTGCT
>CAZPTI010000258.1:3686-7128 GCA_964588925.1 uncultured Anaerolineales bacterium
GCCATGTCGATGGAGCGACCGCCGCCGACGCCGAGCACGACGTCGACGTTGTGTTCCTGCGCCGTGGCGACGCCCGCCGCGATCTGTGAGCGCGTGCAGTTGCCGCCGCACTCGAACGACACCAACTCGACGCCGGCCGCAGCCAGGCTCGCGGCAAGCTTCTCGCCGACCTGCTGCTTGACGCGCGGACCCCAGACGGCCAGCGCTGTCTTGCCGAGCGGCGCAATCCATTTGCCGGCTTCCGCCAGCGCGCCGGGACCCTGCACGTACTTGCGGGGGGCTTCAAAGACCTTGATCATCGTCGACCCCCTTACGCAGCCACAGCCGCAGGCGCGGCGGCTAACTGGTTGAACAATCCGAACAGGTCGGCGGACTCCCAACCTTCGGCCAGTTTCCCGTCCTCGACGCGGAAGACGCTGATCGCGCCGCAGGTGATGCCGCGGCCGTCCGCGGTGTAGCCCGCCCAGTCTTTCGTATGGTTGGCGACAAGTTCGAAGCGGCAGCAGACCTTTTCGTCTGTGGCAAAGATGTCGAAGATGTCGATTCTGCGGTCGGTGAACGCGCCGAGGACGTCGGTGAAGAACGCCCGGACGCCGGCCGGGCCTTTGGGCAGCTCGGCGGGGAAGTGATGGTCGACGAAATCGGCTGAGACGATGTCTTCGATGCCGGTCAGATCACCGCTGGTGACCTGGTAATACCGGCGGACCAACTCCACATTGTGCTGGCTCATGTGTACCTCCGTTGGCATGACTCATCGGACCGACCGGGTCCGCAACTGCCTTGAGAGACCCGACGGGTTTTAGGAACCCGTCGGGTCTGCGCGCTAGTTTCGCAAAATCTTCTCCGCCACCGACAGGCCCGACGGCACATCCAGCGCGCAGCCGAGCGCCCTGAACACATTCCCCGTCGCGCGCAGCAGGTCGATGACTTCATTCGGCGTGCCTGTGGGCAACTGCGCCGGATCAAGGACCACGCTGCCATCCGCGCCGCGGCTCACCGCGGGCGTCCGTCCGAACGACTCGCTGACCTTCGCCACCACATCGCCCGCATTCACGCCGGCCGGGGTGGCAACTTCGACCTTGCTGCCCCAGCAGAACCGCTGCGGCGAATCGCAGCCGGGGCACTCCCGCCCGTCGGTCGTCAGCAGCAGGCCCATCTCGCTCACGCCCCAGCGCAGCGCCTTGGCGGCGTTCTCAGCGGCTGTGTTCGAGGCGAGCTTCCCGCCCGGAAAAGGGGGCGTCACCCCCCCGGTCCCCCCCCACAGTCGCTGCATTTCCATCCTGAACTCGTGCGCGGACTGGCGAGGATCGGGCGTCTCGCGAATGCCGCGACCGCAGATCACGACCGACACGCCGAGGGGCTGGAAGAAGGGCAGCAGCGGCTTCGTGATGCCGCCCGTGACCGTCATCTTGAAGCCCATGTTGATCAGCTCGCCGATGATCCGCCGGTCGTCTTCAACCCATTGCCGCGCAGAGGTTTGCTCGTCCCAGCCCCGGTGATACACCATGCGCTCGACGCCGATCTGCCGCCACTCTTTGGCGCGGGCGAGGATGTCGCGCACGCCGGTGAGCTCCATCAGCATCTCCTTCTTCGCCGCCTTCGCCGCGTCCAGCGCCTGCTCGACCGTGGCGAGCGCCGCGCCGCCGATGACGGTCATCATGTCTGCGCCCGCATCAAACGCCATCTTCGCTTCCAGGCCGCCCACGTCCGGGCTTTTGAAATCCGCGAGGATCAGCTTGTTGGGGCCAACGAGGTCGCGCATCGCGCGGATGCCGTCGAGGCCCACGGCCTTGCAAAGCGGCGTGCCGATCTCGATGATGTCGACTTCCGGCGCCACCTTCACCGCCATCGCCAGGGCCGGCGGCAAGGTGATGTAATCCATCGCGATCTGGAGCATTGGGACAGTCATGTTTCCCTCACTTATGCGCGCTACTGCGCTGGGTAAACGAAGCCGTCGCGAACTTCGCGTATCTGGGCGAAATCGTATCGACCGGTTGAAGTCGCGGCGGCCTCGTGTTTCACTCTAGGAAGAGGCCGGGGTGTTCGAGCACTTTCTTCAGGGTTGCCAGGAATTTCGCGGCGCTTGCGCCGTCGAGCACCCGGTGATCGGAGGTCAGGGTGAGCGCGGCCATCGGGCGGATTTCGACCTTGTCGTCGTCGGTCACTTCGGCTCGCTTTGCCACCCGGCCCACGGCCAGGATCGCGGCCTGTGGCGGATTCAGGATCGCCTCGAACCGGTCGATGCCGAACATGCCCAGGTTGGACACGGTGAACGTGCCGCCCTGCAAATCGTCGAGCTTCAGCTTGCCCTCGCGCGCCCGGCCCGATAGGTCGGCAAGCTGGGCTGCCGTGGCCCGCAGTCCGAGCGTGTCCGCCGCCTTCACCACCGGCACAATGAGGCCGGAGTCAATCGCAGTCGCCACGCCGATGTTGACCTCGTCCCATTCGGTAATCGAGTTGCCCTGGAAGGAGGCGTTAGCTTCGGGATGCTGGCGCAGCGCCCACGCGCACGCCTTGACGATGAGTGCGGTCAGTGTGACTTTCGGCTTATCGCCGGTGCTGGTCGTCTTGAGGTCTTCGACGATGCCGAGCGCCCGGCGCATATCCACATCCACGCTTACCGTGAACTGCGGCGCCTCGCGCACGCTGGCCGTCATGCGCTCCGCAATGACTTTGCGAATATTGGTCAGCGGGATCGTGCGGCGCACGGCCAGGCCGGTTGCCGCAACCGGTGCGGGTGCGGCCGGGGCTGCGGGCGCCGGGGCCGGAACTGCGACCGGAGCTTGAGCAGAGGGCGCCTCCGCAGAGGGCGCCTCCGCAGAGGGTGCCTCCGCAGAGGGCGCCTCCGCAGAGGGCGCGCTGGCATGGGCAGCCTCTACGTCAACAGACTGAATCCGTCCACCGGGGCCGGTGCCCTGCACGTCGCGCAGGTCCACAGCCAGTTCCTTCGCCAGCCGCCGAGCGGCAGGGACCGCCGCGATCTTGCCGTCAAGTTGTGGCGCAACCGCCGCCGCAATCGCCGCCTCAACGTCTTCCCTGGTAATTCGTCCGAGCGGGCCGGTCCCCGTCACCTTGTTCAGGTCGATGCCGTTGCTCTCCGCCAGCCGGACGGCCAGTGGCGTTGCTTTGGCGTGGCCGTTGTCCTCTGTCGTAGGCGCAGCCGGAACAGGCTTTGGTTCGACAGGCGCGTTTGCCCCCGCTACGCCAGCGGGAGTTGGCGCGCCTGCCGTCCCAACGGAGGAGCTCATGGTCTCGCCAGACTTCAATATGTAAGCGATCGGAGTCGCGATCGGAACGACCTGTCCGGGCAGTGCCGAGATGGCGGCGAGGATGCCCGACGCCGGCGCCTCAACCTCCTGGTTGACCTTGTCGGTCTCCACTTCCAGGAGCGGCTCGCCCTTTTCGACCAACTGGCCTTCGTTCTTCAGCCACGCCAGGACCT
>CAZPTI010000259.1:0-7111 GCA_964588925.1 uncultured Anaerolineales bacterium
TGCCCATCGACCCCGGCAACCCGCCCGACCGCACGCTCTTTATGCTGCGCGATTCCGGCGCGGTCGCGGTCCTGGTCGACGGCGAAACCGGGCTGGAAAGCGCGCTCGGCCAGCAGGGGCCGCCGCGCGTCATTCGCCTTTCGGCAGACGGGCAGCCGCATGACGGCGAGAATCTCGGCGTCGAAATCGCGCCGTCCGACCTGGCTTATGTCATCTACACGTCCGGCTCCACCGGCCAGCCCAAGGGCGTGCTGATCGAGCACGGCGACCTCGCGCAGCACATCATTGACGTGACCGCTCGCTTCGCGCTGACCGCGGGCGACCGCATCCTTCAGTTCGCGGCGTACACGTTCGACCAGGGCCTTGAGCAGGTGTTCACCGCGCTGGCGGTGGGCGGCACGCTCGTCCTGCGCCCCGACGAAATCTGGCCGCCGGCCGACTTCCCCGCCGTAATTCGCGACACCGGGCTGAACGCGATCAACCTGCCCCCTGCCTACTGGAGTCAGGTCCTGCAGGAGTGGGCGGCGGCGCCGGATCGCGTCGGCCTTCCTGCGGATCAGCTTAGGACGATCATCAGCGGCGGCGACGTGCTGACGCCGGAGAGCCTGCGCCTGTGGCAGCAGACGCCGGTCGCGGGCGCTCGCCTCATCAACGCCTACGGCCCGACCGAAACAACCATCACCGCGTGCGCGTTCGACACGCCCGCGCACTGGCATGAGATGACGCAGCGCCCCGTGCCCATCGGCCGCCCGCTTGCAAACCGCGTCAGCTACGTGGTGGACGCGCATGGCCGCCCGGCGCCCATCGGCGTCCCCGGCGAACTGTGGCTCGGCGGCACGGGCGTCGCGCGAGGATATTTACATCGCGATTCGCTCACCGCCGAAAAGTTCGTTCGCAACCCGTTTAACAGTGATGAAAGCGTACGGCGCTTGTACCGCACCGGCGACCTCGTCCGCTACCTGCGCGACGGCGCCATCCAATTCATGGGGCGGATCGACGAGCAGGTGAAGATTCGCGGCTTCCGCATCGAGCTTGGCGAGATCGAAGCCGCGCTGCGCGAACATCCGGCAGTCCTGGATGCAGCGGTCGTCGCCCGCGCCGAGTCGGGCAGCGAAAAGCGGCTGGTGGCGTTTGTGGTGGCGCGCGAAGGCGCCGCAGAAGCGATTAACGGCAAAGTCCTGCGCGCGTTCGTCGGCGAGAAACTGCCCGGCTACATGGTCCCGGCTGCGTTCGCGTTCCTGCCCGCCCTGCCTGTCACCGCAAGCGGCAAGATCGACCGCAAGGCGCTCAAACTCGCGCCGCTGCCCGAGACAGACGATGCGCAAAGCGACGAGGCTTACGTCGCGCCGCGGACCCCGTTGGAAGAAGAAATCGCGGCCGTATGGGCGGAAGTGCTCGGTTCGGCCTCTCGCGGCGGCTTGCGGATCGGCGCCAACGACAACTTCTTCGACCTCGGCGGCCATTCGCTGCTGGCGACCCAGATCGTGTCGCGGTTGCGGGCGCGTTACCCGGTCGACTTGCCGCTGCGCCGCCTGTTCGAGGCGCCGACGGTGGCCGGGCTGGCGGCGCTTATCGAAGAAGCGCTGTTGAGTCAGCAAAGCGACGACGAGCTCGCCGCGCTCTTGGCCGAGCTGGAAGGCTTGGACGAAGCATAAGGCGGCATAGCCACAGAGGGCGCAGAGGCCACCGAGACCCCTCTGAGTTCTCTGTGTCCTCTGCGGCAAAAAGGTGAATGAGGAGATCATATGGCTGATAACGTGGCGAAACGGCTCGAGGAGTTAACACCCGAGCAGCGGGCCAGGTTAATGGAGAAGCTGCGGCAGAAGGCGCAGGCGACCGCGCAGGCCGTTGCTCAGGAGCAGGGGGTGCCCCTCCGCGCGGATCGCGCGGCGCACCCGCTCTCCTTCGCGCAGCAGCGCATGTGGATCCTCAGCCAGCTTGAGCCGGACAGCCCCTTCTATAACATCGCGCTCGCGCTGCGGCTGTCGGGCCGCGTGAACATCGAGGCATTGGAAGAAGCGCTCAACGAGATCGTCCGCCGCCACGAAGTGCTCCGCGCCTCGTTCATCACCGAGCGCGGCAACCCGGTGCAAATTATCGCGCCCGAACTGCGCCTCGCGCTCACGCCCGAAGATGTGCCCGGCCCCGATGCGGAAGGCGCTGCGCTTGCGGTTGCGTCCGCCGAGGCGCGCAAGTCGTTCGATCTGGCACGCGGCCCGCTGCTGCGCGCGCGGCTGCTCCGCCTGCGCGACGACGGCGAGACCGGCGAGTACCTCGCGCTCCTCACCTTCCACCACATCATCACCGATGGCTGGTCGACCGGCGTCCTCGTCACCGAGCTTGCGTCGCTCTACGATGCCTACAGCCGGGGCAACGCGTCGCCCCTCCAGCCGCTGCCGCTGCAATACGCCGACTACGCCGCATGGGAGCGCGAGCGGCTCCAGGGCGAGCGCCTGCAATCCGAGCTGGCCTACTGGAAGGACGCGCTCGCGAACATCCCGCTCCGGCTCGAACTGCCAACCGACCGCCCGCGTCCCGCAGTCCAGACGGTCAACGGCGCAGTCTACACGTTCGACCTGCCCGCCGATTTGACCGAGAAACTCCATCGCCTCGCGCGCGCGGAGGGCGCCACCCTCTTCCAGGTGCTCCTCGCGGCTTACCAGCTTCTGCTCCACCGCTACTCGAACCAGGACGACATCTGTGTCGGCACTCCCATCGCCAACCGCCAGCGCCAGGAACTCGAAGGACTTATCGGTTTCTTTGTCAACACGGTCGTCATGCGGAGCGACTTTTCCGACAATCCGAGTTTCCGCGACCTCCTGCGCCGCCTCAAGGAGCGCGCGCTCGCCGCGCAGGCGCACCAGGACGTGCCCTTCGAGTTGCTCGTCGACTCCATCGGCGTCCAGCGCAACATGTCCACTACGCCTGTCTTCCAGGTGATGTTCACGCTGGAACAGCGGTCGGCGGACGGGCTGAAGCTGCGCGACATGACCATCGCGCCCGTCGAGACGCACAGCGGCACGGCCAAGTTCGACATGACGCTGCTGATGATCGAGGAGCAGGGGCCGGATGGCGCGACGCTGCGCGGCTCGGTCGAATACAACACGGACCTGTGGTATGGATCGACGGTCGCCCGCATGGCCGGGCATTATCGCCGCCTGCTCGAAGGGATTGCGGACAGCTCGGAAGAACGGGTCGCCGCGCTGCCGATCCTCCTGCCCGAAGAGGAACGCCAGTTGCTCCTCGAATGGAACGACACCGCCACCGATTACCCGCGCGACCGCTGCCTCCATGATCTGTTTGAGGAGCAGGTGCGGCTGCGCGGCCATGCGCCCGCGGTCACGTACGGCGAGAACACGCTCTCATACCTTGAGCTAAGCGAGCGCGCCAATCGCCTCGCGCACTGGCTGCAGGAGCTCGGCGTCGGGCCGGAATCGCTCGTTGGCGTGTTCCTCGAGCGCGGCATCGACATGGTCATTGCCATGCTCGGCATTGTTAAGGCCGGCGGCGCGTACCTCCCGCTCGATATGGAGTACCCGCCGGAGCGCCGCGCGTTCATGATGCGCGACGGCGCGGCGCGCGTCCTCATTACGCACAGCGCGCTCGCAGAACAGTTCGCGGACCTGGTCGCGTCGGATGGCCTCCGCCTTATCCGCATGGATACGGACGCGGGCGAACTGGCGCAACGCAGCGCGGAGAATCCCCCGAACCTGTCCAGGCCGGGCAACCTCGCCTACGTCATCTACACGTCCGGCTCGACCGGCGTGCCCAAGGGCGTGTCCATCCCGCAGCAGGCCATTGCGCGCCTCGTCTTCAACACCAACTACATTGACCTCCAGCCCTCCGACAAGATCGGCCAGGCGTCCAATGCCTCCTTTGACGCGGCGACGTTCGAGATCTGGGGCGCGCTCCTGCGCGGCGCGGAGCTGGTTGGCGTCGCAAAGGAACTCGCGCTCTCGCCGAAGGCGTTCGCGAAGTTCCTGCGCGACGCGGGGATCAACACGCTCTTCCTGACCACCGCGCTCGTGAACCACATCGCGGCCGAGGAGCCGACCGCGTTCAACACGCTCGATTGCGTGATGTTCGGCGGCGAGGCAGTCGACCCGCGCTGGGTGCGCCGCATCCTCGAATACGGCGGCCCGCGGCGCCTGCTGCACGTCTACGGCCCGACGGAGAGCACGACCTTCGCCTCGTGGCATCCCATCCGCGAGGTTGCGCCCGGCGCGGTAACGATCCCCATCGGCCGGCCGCTCTCCAACACGCAGATGTACGTGCTCGACCGCCACTTCCGCCCGGTGCCTCTCGGCGTCTCCGGCGAGCTTTGCATCGGCGGCGACGGCCTCGCGGTCAGCTACCTCAACCGGCCCGAGTTGACTGCGGAGAAGTTTGTCCCGAACCCGCACAACGGCCACGGCAACCCGCGTCTCTACCGCACCGGCGACCTCGTCCGCTACCTCCCCGACGGCAGCATCGAGTTCCAGGGTCGCATCGACCATCAGGTCAAGGTGCGCGGTTTCCGCATCGAACTCGGCGAGATCGAAGCCGTACTGGGACGGAGTCCCCTCGTGCGGCAGGCGTTCGTTATGGTGCGCCAGGACGCGACCGGTGACGACCGCGTCAGCTCCAGCGAGCGCAAGGTTGTCGCCTACGTGGTGCCCGCGGAAGGCGCATCGCCCACCGCGGCCGACCTGCGCAAGGAACTCAAAGATCACCTGCCCGACTACATGATCCCGGCCGCGTTCGTCTTCATGGATGCGCTCCCCATCAACCCGAACGGCAAGGTGGATCGCAGCAAACTGCCCCCGCCCGACTACGCGAAGATTGAGGCCGAGCGCCCCTACGTCGCGCCGCGCAGCCCCGTCGAGCGGTTCCTGACGCAGAAGTGGCAGGAAGTGCTCGGCATCGAGAAGGTGTCCGTCACCGACAACTTCTTCGAGCTGGGCGGCAACTCGCTCCAGGCTGCGGTGCTGACCAACCGGATGCAGGAGGAGCTCGGGGCGACCGCGCACGTGCGCGCGCTCTTCATGGCGCCGACCATCGCCGACCTCGCCAACTACCTCGATGAGTACTACCCCGACGCCGTCGCGCGCATCACCGGCATCGCGCCCATCGAGAAGGCGGAGGCTCCCACTGCGGCCGGTTACACCTTCCAGGAAAAGGCAAAGGTTCAGGCGCAGATCGACGACGCCAAGGTCGCGCAATTCCGGGTGATTGTGCCGCCCCTTCCCGACCGCATCGAGTCCGCCGCCGAGCGCGCGGACCGCAACCCGCCGGCCGTCTTCGTGCTCTCGCCCCCGCGCTCCGGCTCCACGCTGCTGCGCGTCATGCTGGCCGGCAACCCGCGCCTCTTCGCCCCGCCCGAGCTCGACCTGCTCTCGTTCAACACCCTCCGCGAGCGCCGCGCCGCGTTCTCCGGCAAGTACCAGTTCTGGCTCGAAGGCCCGATCAAGGCCATCATGGAGCTAAAGAAATGCAGCGCGGACGAGGCCGAGGCGCTCATGGCCGGCTTCGAGGCGCAGGGGTGGACCACCAGGCGCTTCTACCGCCAGTTGCAGGAGTGGATTGCCGAAAGCGCAAACGGCGTCGGCCCGCGTTACCTGGTCGACAAGACGCCCGTCTACCCGATGGACTCCGCCATCCTCGACCGCATGGAGCAGGACTTCGCGGACGTAAAGTACATTCACCTCGTCCGACACCCGTTCGCCACGGTCTACTCCTTCATGGAGGCCAAGCTGGAGGACATCTTCTTCCGCTGGGAGCACCCGTGGAGCATGCGCGAGCTCGCCGAGCTGGTCTATCTCGTCTCGCACCGCAACATCCTGAACTTCCTCCAGCGCATCCCGCCGGAGCGACAGCACCGCGTCTGGTTTGAGGAGATGGTCGGCGACGCGCCGCGCGTCATGCAGGGCGTCTGCGATTTTCTCGAAATCGACTTCCACCCCGACATGCTCGAGCCGTACAAGGGCGACAAGATGACCTCCGGCGTGCGGCCCGGCCACCAGATGGTGGGCGATTTCAAGTTCTACCTGCGCAACAAGATCGACCCGAAGGCCGCGGACCGCTGGAAGCGCTTCAAAAAGGGCGACGTGCTCGCCGACATGACCTGGGACATCGCGCGGCAGTTCAATTACGAGATTCCGGCGGACGACGAAGGCGCAAGTGACGGCAACGGCGCGGACCCGTCGAAGTCGCACGCGCAGCCGGAAACGCGCGTCGCCATCCAGCCGCGGCAGCCGGGCGAGCCGGTCGCGCTCTCCTTCGCGCAGGAGCGGCTGTGGTTCCTGGATCAATTTGAGCCGGGCAGCCCCTTCTACAACGTGCCGGCCGCAGTCCGCTTGACCGGCAACCTCGACGTCCTCGCGCTCAGCGCCGCGCTCAACGCCATCGTCGCGCGCCACGAAGTGCTGCGCACCACCTTCCGCGCGGTCGATGGCGTCGCCACGCCCCACGTAGCCGCGCAACTGACCGTCCCGCTGCCCGTCGTCGACCTGACCCGCCTGCCCGCGGACGAGCGCGAGCGAACCGCCGCGCGGCTCGCGGCGGAGGAGGCGCGCCGCCCGTTCGACCTGGCGGCCGGCCCGCTGCTCCGCGGCCAACTGCTCGACCTCGGCGCGGGCCCCGATGGCCGCGAGACCATCGCGCTCATCACCATGCACCACATCGTCTCGGACGGGTGGTCGGTCAACGTCTTTATCAAAGAACTGGCGACCCTCTACGCCGCATATGCGTCCGGCCAGCAGTCGCCGGAAAGCGCGCTGCCCGCGCTCCCCATCCAGTACGCCGACTTCGCCGCCTGGCAGCGCAGGTGGTTCGACGGGCAGGGCAAGAGCGAAACGACTTCGCCCCTCCAGCAGCAGCTCGCCTACTGGAAGGAGCACCTCCGCGGCCTGCCTCCCATCCTGGAGCTGCCCACCGACCGGCCGCGGCCCGCCGTGCAGACGCTCCACGGTGAACGCTTCACCTTCACGCTGAGCGCGGACCTCACCGCAAAGCTCCGCGCGCTGGCCCGCAGCGAGGGCGCAACGATGTTCATGACCCTGCTCGCCGCGTTCCAGACGCTCCTCATGCGCTACACCGGACCGGCGGACATCGCGGTCGGCACGCCCATCGC
>CAZPTI010000260.1:0-7033 GCA_964588925.1 uncultured Anaerolineales bacterium
AACGCGCCTCTTCGCTGGCGAGCAACCCCGCGCGCGGTTATAATCACTACCTGTCACAACTGGAACCGCAAGGAGCACCGCCCATGTCCTTAGTCCGCGACGCATCCGGCCGCCTCCACATTGACACGCCGCTCATGGCCGAGTCCCTCATGGACAAATCCCTGCTCGCCAGCACCGCCACCGATGAGGTCTTTCGCCCGCTGCCCAACCTCAACATCATCAAGCTGGGCGGGCAGAGCATCATCGACCGCGGCCGCGCGGCCCTGCTGCCCATCCTCGACGAGATCGTCCCGCTGCGCCGCCAGAACGAAATCCTCGTCGTCACCGGCGGCGGCACGCGCAGCCGCCACGCCTACGCCATCGCGCTCGACCTGGGCATGCCTACCGGTGTCCTCGCCAAGCTGGGCGACAGCATCAGCGAGCAAAACGCGCTCATGGTCAGCATCCTGCTCGCCCCGCGCGGCGGCGTCAAGATCGGGCACGACGACGTGGTCAAGCTTCCCTCCTACATGGCGCTCGGCGTGATCCCGGTCATGCACGCCATGCCGCCCTACGGCCTGTGGGAGGAGCCCGCGGAAAGCGGGCGCATCCCCCCGCACCGCACCGACGCCGGCGCGTTCCTCACCGCGGAAGTGGTCGGCGCAAAACGCTGCATCCTGGTGAAGGACGAGCGCGGCCTGTTCACCGCCGACCCGAAGAAAGACCCGCGTGCCGAATTTATCGCGGAGATCGAGGTCAACGAGCTATTGAAGCGCGACCTGAACGACCTCCCCGTCGAGCGGACCATGCTCACCGCGCTCGCGCGCGCCAGCACCGTCCGCGAAGTGCTCGTTGTGAACGGGCTGGAGCGCGGCAACATCACGCGCGCGCTTGCCGGCGAGAACCCCGGTACGCGCATCTACCGCGGGGATTAGGCGGGGTCGGGCGGGAGTTCCAGAACAAGCGCCGCGCCCTCGACCAGCGCCAGCGCCACCTGCTTCCGCCCGGCCGCGAGGATGCGCTGCAGGGTGGAGCGCGACACGCCCATCGCGACCGCCGCCTCCTCCTGCGACAGGTCGGCCAGGTCGATCAGCCGCAGCGCCTCAAGCTCTTCCGGCAGCAGGATCACGCGGCGCAGCCCTTCCAGCGGCACGCCGGCCGGCTTGTACACCAGCCCGCGCAGGGGGAGGGCAACGCGCCGCCGTTTGCGGGGCCGCGGCACTCAGTCCTCGGGCTGGTTCATCTGTGGGGCATGACCGCCGCGGTTTTCACCCCGGCGTCGCCCGTGCCCCTGCCCGTGGCCGCGCTCCTGCTCGCCGTCCTGCTCGCCTCGCGGCAGGTAGACGATCTCGCAGCCCGTGGCAACCGCCAACTGCTCGAGTTCCATGCGCCGCATGTGCGGCACGTACACGCGCAGGTCCAGCCCCTCGGACGCCACGATGCGGAACCGGGGCTGCCCCGTCCCCGCGCCGTACTGCCGCCGCTCGCGGACGAATAGCTTACTCATTTCGCGCTCCATCGTTCGGTATCTTATGGTATTATGGGCATATGCTCATAACGAATGATAGAGCGAGCTCAGGGGTTTGTCAAGATGATGATTTACATCGGCATGGATGACACCGACACCATCGAATCGCGCGGCACCGGACTCCTGGCGCGCAACGTTGCCGCCGCGCTCAGCGAAGATTACCGCGTGCTCGGCGTCGTGCGCCAGCAGCTACTGCCTTGCGACCCGCGCGTCCCGTGCACGAAGAACAACAGCAGCAAGGGGCTGATCCTCGAAGCGGACGCCGGCTGCGACCTTGCGGCGCTGGCCGCGCAGGTGCGCGCCCTGATGCTGGCCGACTTCATCCCCGGCAGCGATCCCGGCCTGTGCGTTACATCGGACGCGCCTGCCGAAGTAGTTGAGTTCGGACGCCGCGCGCAGCGCGAGTTGTTGACCAAAGACGAGGCCATCGCGCTCGCCGCGCGGCACGGCATCCACCTCGAAGAGCTGGGCGGCGACGGCATGGGCGTGATCGGCGCGCTGGGAGCGGTCGGCCTGATCGCGGGCGGCGACGCGGGCCGCTACATCCTCGTCGGCCAGGCGCGCGGCCTGACCGGCCCACAACCCGTCGAGGCCGTCCTGTCCGCGGGAATCGCCGCGGTGCTCACCGAAGACGGCGCGCCGGTCACTTCGGGCATGGTTCTGTGCGACAACCTGCGCCCCGCGCGCCGCAGCGGCCGGCCGGTCGCCGTGGTGCGCCGCGCAGGTGAGGCGTGGGCGCCGGTGAAGCTGGATTAACCCGCGCGCAAAAGACCTTTTGGCGCGATAATGCGCGCAGTGCGCAGCTTTGCGCAGGCAGGAGGTTTCGATGAAGAAGCTCCGTCTGATCCTCATGCTCGCAGTCTCCACGATCCTGTCCGCCGCAGCCCTCATCGCCCTCGCCGCGCCTGCCGACATCCCAGGCTTCTGGGTCCAGGAGCGGCTGGGCGCGCCGGACTCGCTCCTCTTCTTTGTGGACTCCAGCCACGGCTGGGCCGCGCACGGCGACGCCATCTTCCGCACGGAGGACGGCGGCGCGTCATGGTCTGCGGTCACTTTCGCGCAGGGTGGCCCCGGCGCAAACGGCCCGGTCGACAGCATCTACTTCGTCGACGCGCGCCGCGGCTGGGCGGCCGGGCATAAGTCGTGCGGCAACCTGCGCGTGTCAGCCGAGTGGTCCGCGCGCACGTTCGACGGCGGCCAAACGTGGCAGAGCCGCAGCCGCTGCTTCGACGACGGCATGACCGCCTGGTATAGCTCGATCTACTTCTACGACGCCTCCACCGGCTGGTGGGACGACTGCCGCACGGCGGACGGCGGCCAGACGTGGACGTGCGGCATCTACGACCAGAGCGCGCTCCCCGGCGACCTTCACTTCCTCCGCTTTACCAGCCGCGCGACCGGCTACGCCACCGCAGGCGGCAACCTTTACAAGACCACTGACGCAGGGTCAAGCTGGGCGCTCGTGCGCGCGCTGCCTGCATGGACGAGCGCGGTGTGCGTCGGGCCGGGGGCAGCGAGCATGGTCGCCGCGGGCGCGAACGGCCGCATCGCGTCCAGCCGCGACGGCGGACTGACGTGGCAGGACGCGGCCAGTCCGCTCACGCGGGATCTCAAGCAGTGCGAGTTTCCCACCTCGCAGGTGGCTTGGGTAGGTGGTGTCGGCGGGCAGGTGGCGCGCAGCGAGGACGCGGGCCGGACATGGGACGCGGTTGATTCGGGCGCAACGAGCCGCGTCACCGACCTCGCCGCCGCCGGTTTCGCCTACGCCTGGCTCTACGCGGGCGATCTGCGCCGCACGCGCGACGCCGGCGCGCAGTGGACGGCCCTTCGCAGCGCCAGCGCCGCCCCGCTCGCCGCAGTCGCGATGGGATCGACGTCGGCCGGGTGGGCCGGCGGGAGCGAGCCGACCATCCTCGGCCGCGACGGGCAACGCTGGCGCGACAGGGTGATGGCCGTCGGTCCCATCCGCTCGGTCGACGCGGTCAGCCCGCTCAAGGCGTGGGCGCTCTCTCCGAAGAACCTCCAGCGCACGGCGGACGGCGGATCGACCTGGGAGACGCTGCCCCTGCCTGTGACGGATGCCGTCGCCGTCGACTTCAAGGCAACCGCCTCCGGGAGCGAAGGCTGGCTGATCTCCAACGGCGCGGCTTACCGAAGTCTGGACGGCGGCGCGACGTGGCAGCTCAACCGGCAGTGCGGGAGCGCATGCGATCTCTTCCTCGCGCTGAGCGTGCCGGACGGACCCGCGGGCGTGATCTGGCTGCTCGGAACCAGGGCGGCGTCGGGATTCGACCAGGTGCGCGTGCTGCGCAGCGTGGACGGCGGCGCGTCCTGGGAGGAGCGCAGCGTCGGCGGCCACATCGGCTGCCGCGAGTGGGACATTGCCGCGGCCGACGCATCGCGCGCCTGGCTGCTCACGTGCGACAACTACAACGGCGACGCAACCTTTAGCGAGGTCGTCGCGACAACTGACGGCGGCGGCTCGTGGACGCTCCAACGGGGGCAGATGGGCGGCATTTTGGAGCAATTGCTCGACCTCGACGCGGTCAGCGCGACGGAGGTCTGGGGCGCGGGCCGGTTCGGCCGGATCGTCCATACCACCGACGGCGGCGAGCGCTGGCTTGAGTGGAACTACCCGAATCTGCTGACGCTGCGAGCGGTGGATGCGCCCGCGCCGGGGGAGGCGTGGTTCGTCGGCGACGCGGGCCAGGTCCTACACTACAGCGCGTCCGAGCCGCCCGGCTGCTGGGCGACGCCCACGCCGATCGCGACGGTCTATGCGACGCCGCCCCCCTCGGGCAACATCGCGCGGCGCGTGGCTGCCTGTGTGGACGACGCCTACGTGCGCGTCGACACGGATGAGCGGCTCTACGACCGCGAGTACGTCCGCATGGGCGCGCGCGACGGCGGCGCAGTGCCCTACGTCGACGGCTTCCTCTTCCGTAACGTGCGTATCCCGCGCGGGGCGGCGATCACGTCCGCCGTCTTGCGCCTCGTCCCCGAAGGCCATCAGAGCGGCGCGCCGGTCGCGGTCACGCTGGCGGGCGAACTCCAGCCCCAGGCGCAGGACTTCAGCGCGGTGAACTGGGGTGCGCACGAACGGCCCCGAACCGGGGCGCGCGTGCCGTGGACGCTGAACGCCACCGCGACCGGCGCAACCGTCTCGCCCGATGTTGCGGCCATCGTCGAGGAGATCGTCGCGCAGCCCGACTGGAAGCCGGGCAACAACCTCGCGATCCTCGTTGACCCTGCGCCCGGCGGGCAGCAGTACGTCAACTGGAAGGCATACGACCTGAGCGCGGGGGAGGCGGCCGAGTTGGTCATCGCTTACCGGCCACAGTCATCCCTCTGGCTGCCTCTTTTGACGAAGTAGTGGGCAGGCGCCAGGCGCTTCGCAGGCGCCAGGCGCCTCGCGTAACGCGTCACGCCACCGGACTCACGCCGCGCCGCGCCACAGCCGCCGCATCTCGTCGCTCGTCTCCAGCAACTCGTCCAGCCTCCCCACCGCGTCCACCCGACCTTCCTTCAGCACGATGATTTGATCCGCGCGCGACAGCGCCGCGCGGCGGTGCGACACGGCCAGCACCGCAGCGCGCTCCTCGCGCGCAGCCAGCCGCTCCCACAGCAGCCGCTCCGTCTCCACATCCAGGGCGGACGACAGGTCGTCGAACACGAGCAGTTGCGCGGGGCGCAGGAACATGCGCGCAGCCGCGCTCCGCTGGACCTGCCCGCCCGACAGCCGCACCCCGCGCGGCCCGACCACCGTCTCCAGCCCCTTCTCCAGCCGCGCCACGTCCGCTTCGAGCACCGCGCTGCGCACCGCACCGGCCAGCCGCGCCTCATCCGCGTTCAGCCCCTGCATGATATTCTCGCGCAGCGTGTCGCTGAACAGCCGCGGCGCCTGCGGCGTGTACGCGCTCACTGGCGGCCGGAAGAACGCGGCCGGATCGCTTACGCGCTCGCCGTTCCACCGGATTTCGCCCGCGTCGAGCGGCAGCAGTCCCAGCACCGCGCGCAGCAGCGTCGACTTCCCCGCGCCGATCTGCCCCGTCACTACCGTGAAACTTCCCGCCGGCACGATAAAGCTCACGTCGCGCACCCCGTGCCCCGCCGCGTCGCGCAGGTGCGTCACCCCGTGCGCTTCCAACTCCCTTAGCGCCTCAACTCTCTCTGCGCCCTCTGCGTCCTCTGTGGCAAAAGAACGCTCCATCGCCGGCGCAACCAACCATTCGGCGCGTTCGTGATGCGGCAGCGCGGGCCGGTGGATGACCAGCGCTGCCGCGCCCTCCTCCGGCGCAAGCTCCGCCAGCCGCGCAATCGCCACCTCCTGCTGCTTGGTGTCCCCCACGAACGTCCCCAGGTACGACGGGAACTCCGACGTGAACCACAGGAAGTACGTGAACAGGGCGAAATCGCCCACGGTAAAAGTCCCCTCGATCATCCCGCGGCTTGCCATAATCAGCATCACGCCCGTGCTGACCACCACCGCAAAGCTGTGGATCGAGTAGGCGAAGGTGTCCAGCATCCGCGCGCGGATCGCCGTCTGCGCCCGCGCCGCGTTGAGCCGCTCCAACCGCCGCACCGCGTTGCGCTCCGCTGGCTCGCCCGCCACCTTCAGCGCCTGCACCGCGTCGAACATCTCGCCGAGAAACCCCGTCACGCGGTCGCCCGCCTCGCCTTCCTGCTTCCGGTACAGCAGCATCCGCCCCCACGCCGCGCGCCCCACCGCGAACGCGACCAGCACCGGCAGGAACGCCACCAGCGTGATCTGCCAGCTAATGCTCGCCATGATCGCCACCGCGAGGACGAACGCGACGAGGTTGCCGAGCACGTCGGGGAACCACAGCGGAAAATCGCACACCTCCGCCACGTCGGTTCGATAGCGGTTGACGGCCTCGCCCGGCGCGATGGGGTGGGGCAGCGCGCCCGGCCGCCGCAGCAGCGCGGCGAACAGGTTGCCCCGCACGAGCGCGCCCGTCACATAGCGGAAAGTAGCGCCTGCATAGACCTCAGCGTAGGTCGCTGCCATGCGCGCCAGCCCGATCCCGACAAACGCGGCGATGAGCGCGGGCAGCCCGACGGTGAGCTGGCCTTGCCCCGTGATGCTGTCGAACACGGCCTTCTCGATCAGCCCTGGCAGCACGACCGAGGCGAGGAAGAAGATTTGCAGGGCCGACTGGACAAAGAAGGCGCGCGGCGCATAGCGAATCAGCGCCCTGTTGAACGTCAGAACGGTCACCTGAGTGTTGGAGTCGCGCGTCATGCCAGCGCCTCCTCCAGCCCCGCGCGGAGCAACTCGTTGAATCGCGAGTAGGGGTCTGTCGCCAGGGCCTCGCGCGGTCCGAACTCCGTCACCTGTCCCTTTTCAAGGATCAGGATGTCATCGGCGGCCTGCACCGTGCGCAGTCGGTGCGCGATGATGATCGCGCTGCGCCGCGCGACGCCTCCACGGAGCAGCGCGTCGATGGCGCGCTCCAGCCTTTGCTCCGTGACCGGGTCCAGTCGGGACGCGGCCTCGTCCAGCAC
>CAZPTI010000261.1:0-6993 GCA_964588925.1 uncultured Anaerolineales bacterium
CATGTCGCGTTTCAAAGTCGAATCGTTGCTCTCCGCCCGCCTCTTCCTCCAACCCCAGCTTGCGGGTGGGCGCGTCTACTTCATCAGCGACCTCTCCGGCCGCTTAAGCCTCTACGCGATGGACGAAGCGGGCAGCGTCCCCGAACCCCTCCTTCCGCCGGAACTCAGCCTGATGACGCCCTCGCTGATGGGCGGCTTGCCTTTCTACGCGTTCCCGAAGCTCGGCAAGATCATCGTCATGATCGATAAGGACGGCGATGAGAACTATCAGCCGATGGTGATCCCGCTCGAAGGCGGCATCCCGGAGCCGCTTTTCCCGCAGTTCGCGGGGATGCAGTTGCAGATGGAGCACCCGGACGGCGAGCGCAACCTGTTCGTCCTCAACGTCGACTATCGCAAGGAGGCGAAGAACGACGCGTTCCGTGTCGACCTCACCGCCAATACCCTGACCCTGATCGGTTCCAGCCCCTATGGCTACTACGTTGCAGGCGCGAACGATGACCTGACGCGCGCGATCGTGGCCGAAGGCTACGAGGAGGGCGACGTCGCGCTGTTCCTGTGGAACGGCGGCGAGCCGGTCACGGCGAAGGACGCGATCTTCGGCAAGCCGCTTTCCGAGCGCGCGGAGGGCGAGCATGCGCCGCTCAACGGCATTCAGTCCGCCGAGCCGGTCGGTGAGTCGGGCGTGCTGCTGGCGTGCGCGCTGTTTGACGACCGCCGCGGGCTGGCCTACTTCGAGATAGGCCAGCCGGAGAGTGCGCACCCGGTCGAAGTGACCGGGGTCAGGCACACGGGTAACGGCGAGATGGAGTCGGTGACGCACCTGAAGGGCGACCGGCACCGCGTGCAGTACAACATCGACGGCGCGACGTGGGCGTATGAGGGGGCGTTTGATCGCGCCGGACTGCGCATGACGCTGGACACCGTAATCTGCGGTGAGCCGCCGCTGGCGAACGGCGTCGCGGAGTCGATTCGCTACGACGTCGCAAGCGACGCGTACGCGATCAGCTTCTCGACCGCCACCTCTCCTGCTCAAATCTACACCGTTGCGCCGCGCAGCGCAGGCATTAAGCAACTTACGCGCAACCGTGTGCTCGGCATCCCGCAGGAGTTCCTGGCAGCGGGCGAGGACGCTGGCTTCGTGTCGCACGACGGGCTGGGCATACCGGCGCGGCTGTACCTCCCCGCGCCAGGGCTCGGCTACGAGGGCAAGCGGCCGGTGGTCTTCTACATCCACGGCGGCCCGCAGGGGCAGGAGCGACCCGACTTCACATGGTTTTCCATGCCGCTGATCCAGTTCCTCACGCTCAACGGCCTCGCGGTCTTCGTGCCGAACGTCCGCGGCAGCCACGGTTACGGGCTGGACTACGTCAAGCGCGTCGACCGCGACTGGGGCGGGCTGGATCGGCTCGACCACGTCGCGGGGCTGGACAGCCTCAAGAATCATCCGCGCGTCGACGCCAGCCGCGCGGGCGTGGTGGGCCGCTCCTACGGCGGGTACATGACCTTGATGCAGGTGGGGATGCACCCGGAGCTCTGGTCGGCGGCAGTGGATATGTTCGGGCCGTTCAACCTGCTCAGCTTCCTCGAACGCATCCCGGAGACGTGGAAGCCGTACTTCGACATCGCGCTCGGCAACCCGCAGCGCGACCGCGATTTCCTCGTCGAGCGTTCGCCCAGCACCCACCTGCACCGGCTCGCGTGCCCGATGCTGGTGATCCAGGGGCGCAACGACCCGCGCGTCGTTGCGGCCGAGTCAGAAGACCTCGTGCGGACGCTGCAAGCGCAGGGCAAGGACGTGTCGCTGCTGCTCTTTGAGAACGAGGGGCACGACGTGACCAAGTTCGAGAATAAGGTCCGGGCCTACAACGAAATCACGCGATTCTTCGCGGAGAAGCTGGGCGCATGAATTTCACCCAATTCTCGCAGGCCGTCCAGACCAACGTCGGCAGCGTCATCGTCGGCAAACCGAACATCGTCGAATTGCTTCTCACCGCGTTGCTGGTCGAGGGGCACGTGCTCATCGAGGACGTACCAGGCACGGGCAAGACGACACTGGCAAAAGCGCTGGCGGCCAGCCTGGATTTGCCCTTCGCGCGCATCCAGTTCACGCCCGACCTGCTCCCCTCGGACGTGACCGGCCTGTCGATTTACAACCAGAAAACCGCCGAGTTCGAGTTTCGCCCCGGCCCGGTCTTCTCTTCGGTGCTTCTGGCGGATGAGATCAACCGGGCGACCCCGCGCACGCAATCCGCGCTGCTAGAGGCCATGCAGGAGCGGCAGGTCACGGCGGACGGCAAGACATACCCGCTCGGCCGGCCGTTCCTCGTGCTGGCAACGCAAAACCCCATCGAGCTGGAAGGCACCTTCCCGCTGCCCGAAGCGCAGCAGGATCGTTTCCTGATGCTGGTGAAGCCGGGCTACCCGACCGAGGCGGAAGAGGACGAAATCCTCAGGCGGTACGGCGAGGCGGACCCGGCCGCCGGGTTGAAGCCGGTCGCGAGCGCGGAAGAGATGCGGGCGTTGCAGCGCGAAGTCCCGCGCGTGCGGGTGCATGACGACGTGCGCGGGTACATCGTGCGGTTGTGCCGCGCGACGCGCGAGCACGAGGCGGTCGACCTGGGCGTCTCTCCGCGCGGCACGCTGGCCCTGCTCAAGGCGAGCCAGGCGCTGGCCGCCCTGCGCGGGCGCGACTTCGTCATCCCGTCCGACGTACAGCACCTCTCTACGCCGGTGCTCGTCCACCGCGTCCACATCAGCCCGCAGGTCCGGCTGCGCGGCCGCACGCCCGAGCAGGTCGTTCAGGAAGTGATCGCGGCCGTGCCGGTGCCCGTGGTGGAGTAGATGCTCGACCCGTCCAGCCAGGAACGCGCGCGGCAGGAGATGCAGCAGGCCGAGGAGTCGCGCTGGAAGGGGCGCTTCTCCGTCGACCGCAAATGGGCGGAGCTGCGCGGCAAGCGGTTCATCGACCACCAGAAGGACACGCAGTTCACCGACGCGTGGATCATTCTCGGCATCGTCATCACGGTTGTCGGGCTGATCGCGCGGAACGGCTTCCTGCTGGCGGGCGCGGTCGTCCTGTTCGTCGTGCCGCTGCTCGGCGCGCTGTGGAACCGCGTCGCGCTCTACGGCGTGGAGTACACGCGCAAGCTCTCGGAGACGCGCGCCTTCCTCGGCGAGTCGATTGAACTGACGCTCGAAGTGCGCAACCGCAAGTTCCTGCCCGTCACCTGGCTCCAAGTGCTCGACCAGTTCCCCGCAAACCTGCCCGTCTCCGGCCACGAAATCCGCGTTAACTCGGTGACGAACCAGGGCGAGTTCCTCTCATTTTGGAATCCCGGCATCTTCGGTCGCCTGACCCGGCGCCTCACCGTCGAGTGCAACAAGCGCGGCTACTATCTGTACGGCCCCGCGACGCTCAGCACGGGCGACGGGTTCGGCATGTTCTCGCGCCGCGGCACGCTCCCCGGCCAGCAGCGGCTGATCGTCTACCCGAAGGTTTACCCGGCGGAGGAACTGCGGCTGCCGGCGAAGAACCCGTTCGGCGAGCGCGCGGCCGATGCGCACCTGGTTGAAGACCCGCTGCGCTATGCGGGCATCCGCGACTGGCAGCCGGAGGACGGGCTGAAGCGCGTGCACTGGAAGGCGACCGCGCGGCGGCAGGAACTGCTATCGCGCGTCTACGAGCCGACGCAGGAGCCGCAAGTGCTCATCTTCCTCAACGTCGCGACGATGGAGCGGCACTGGCTCGGCCACATGCCCGAGTTGATGGAGCGCGCGATCAGCGTGGCGGGGAGCCTGGCTGCGCTGCTGGCTGAGGAGCGCGTGCCGGTTGGCCTGATCGCCAACGGCGTGCTTCCCGGCAGCGACCAGCCGCTCCGCCTGCTGCCCGGCCGCTCGCCCGGCCAGATCGTCCGCATCCTTGAGCTGCTGGCCGCGGTCACGCCGTTTGCGTCCGCGCCCATCGAGTCGCTGCTGCTGCGCGAGTCGCCGCGGCTGCCGTGGGGCTCCACCCTGCTCGTGGTCACAGCCATCGCGCACGACGACCTGCTCGCCGCGCTGCTGGACTTGCGCCGCGCGGGCCGCAAGATCGCGCTGTTCACCCTGGCAGAGGCGCCGCCCGAGCGCGCTTTGCCGGGGATCACCGTGTATCACCTGCCGCACCTTGTGGCAGACGTGATCAGCCCGGCGCGGGTGTAGCCTATGCTGCTCTCTAACCGCCGCATCGCGCTCCTTCACGTCTTTATCGCCGCCATGCAGGCCGCCTGGCTGGCCGCGCTCTTCGTCCTCCTGTGGCCGCGCGACATCTCGCTCTGGTCCGCCTACCTGCTCATGGCCGGTGGACTGCTCGGGTGGATGGTGTACCTCGAACTGCTCAGCCGCCGCTACGACACGCCGCAGTACGATGGTCTCGCGCTCGGCTCGATGGCGGTGGCCTGCCTCCTGTTGGTCCGGTTGGTGCTCTATCCCGGCGGACGGCCGTGGGACCTGTCGTGGATCGGCCGCGCGGCGTCCGACACGGCGAACTGGCAGGGTGGGCTGCCGCCGGCGCTCGTGGTCATCGGCTTCACCGCGCTCCTGTGGCAGCGCGCGTCGGCGGCCACGTCGCGCGACCTGAACTTCTTCGGCGTCGGCGTCACCTTCCGGGTTGGGCTGCTGCTCCTTTTGCTTTTCGGCGCGCTGGCAACGGGGTTCCGCGGCGTGTCGGCGGTGGGGTTGCTGTGGCTGTACCTCGCGCTGGGGCTGGCTGCGGTGGCGGTCAGTCGCATCTCGGAGAAGGCAAGCGAGGCGCAGAGCGTGGGCCGGCTGCTTCCGCCCCGACGGTTGGCGCAGACGCTTCTCGCGGTCGGCGCGGCCATTGGCGTAAGCTGGCTCGTCTCGCTGACCTATACGCAGGAGGGCATCCGCGGCTTCTTCCGCCTGTTCGACCCCCTGTGGCAAGTGGTCCGGCCGCTGCTGATTGCGCTGGTCGTGTTCCTCGGCCAGTTGTCCGAACCGTTGTTCCTCTGGCTTGAACGCGTCATTACGGGGTTGTTGCGCCGCAACGATTCGGCCGCTCCGCCGGTGGAGATCGGCCCGCCCGCCCGGCCCGGCCCTAACATCCTTGACGACATTGCGCGCTGGCCCTTTGACCTTGCCCGAGATGCCATTGTGGTGATCCTGATCGTCACCGCCGCGCTTGGCCTGCTGATCTTCCTCCTGCTCTACCTGGAGCGCGTGCGCAAGACCGGGCAGCGTAGCGAGGACGAGGAGGAAGGGCTGGAGAACGCCAGCTTTGGCGGAGGGCTGTTCGGCCGCGCGCTGGACGGGTTGCGCAACGCGACCCGCCTGATCGGACGCTTCGGCCTCAGCCGCGACCTGCTGGCCGCGATCTCCGTGCAGAACATCTACGCCAACTTGTGCCGGATCGCCCGGCGCCGCGGGAGGGCGCGCCTCCCCAGCCAGCCGCCCGACGCCTACCTGCCCGTCCTTGCGCAAGTTTTCCCCGGCGAGGAGGAGCGGCTGCGGCGGATTACGCTCGCCTATATGCGCGTCCACTACGGCGCGCACCCCGTGACGGACGAAGAGTTGGGGCAGTTGCGCGGGGATTATCGCGCTTTGTTGCAGCTCATTGAAGACGGCGAGCGAGGGTTCCGTTCGACCTGATCTCCTTCCCGGAGGATGCGGCCGAGCGGTTCATTGACGACGGCTTCAGCCCTCCGGCGGCGCCGGACACTCCTTGCCGCTCTCATTCTTCCCAAGCGTCTCCAACGGCTTCTGCAGGAACAGCTTCTCCTTCTCCGCGGCCAGCGCGGCCGGATCGGCCAGGACCAGCACCCACTCCCCGCTGTCCGTCACCTTCTCGCTCAGCATGCTCATGCCGATCTGGAAGCCACGCACGTCCGAGGGACTTAAGCCTGCGGCAAACTGGGCGAGCCGCGCGATGTCGATCAGGTTGAGGTCGGTCGTGTAGAGGTCGGACATCGCGCCAAGCAGTTCGGGCAGCCGCGGGAGCAGGTTCACTTCCAGCGCCCGGTTGCGCAGCGCCCAGATCATCTGCTGCTGCCGCTGGCTGCGCCCAAAGTCGCTCGTAACGTGCCGGTAGGTGACAAACTTGCGCGCGTCGTCGCCGTTCAGCGTGACCTTCCCCGCGGGCAGCGACCACGGCACGTACTCGGTCATCTGCGCGTCCTTCGGCGTGGCTTCGTAGAGCGGGCAATCCAGCTCCACCGTGACGCCGCCGAGCGCATCGACCAGCTTGACCAGGCCGTTCAGATGGATGCGGACGTAATGCTGCGTGGGGATGCCGAGGGTATCGGAGATAACGCGCGCGGCGAGGGCAGGGCCGCCGCCGGGATACTCCAGCTTCTCGCCGATGTAGTCCACCGCGTTGATGCGCTGCTGGCCCTGCGGATAGCCGGGGATGTCGACCCACAGGTCGCGCGGGATGCTGATGATGCCCACGCGTCCCGCGTCGCGGTCGATAGCAACCACCATGATCGAGTCGGTGCGCCACGACTCCCACCCCGGCCGCTGATCCTGTCCCAGCACGAGGATGTTTTCGGTCTTCTGGAGCCGGTTCGCGACGCGCGTCTCCACGTCCGCCAGGAGCGCGGCCTGCTGTTCGGGCGGGAAGGTGGCGAGCCGCTGCTGCGCCAGGCCCGCGTCCTTGTTGAGCGTGTAGCTCTCCGCCACCAGGTCGAGGTACTTCTGCTGCTCCGCGGGCGCGAGGTCCACCGTCCACGCCTCCGTCCACTGCACGGGGAACAGCCCCCACCCCAGCCCGATCCAGCCTACGAGCAGCCCCGCGATCAACGCAACGACCGGCAGGGCAATTCGCACCCACTTGCGACGCAGAAAAGATGACATAGTCGCCTCGGCAGCAATTGTGACCGCAGTTCAACTAATAAAGCGCGCTACAACAATAACACAGAACGCCCGCGGTCGCAACCCGTCAACACACGCGCCCAGGCACACTTGCGAAGTGCCTGGCGCGTAAGGCAGATTCATCTT
>CAZPTI010000262.1:0-6990 GCA_964588925.1 uncultured Anaerolineales bacterium
GTCGAAAAGGTTGTGACCTCCGCGCCGCAAGTCGTCGAGAAGGTCCAAACTCAGGTCGTTACCGAAGTCCAGACTCAGGTGGTTGAGAAAGTCGTCGAGAAGGAAGTCGTCGTCACACCAACGCCGGCCCCGGTCGACGAGAATACCCTCCCTCGCACTGAGACCCTCTACTTCAACGGTCAGCAGTGGAGCCCGGTTGTTGGCTGGAACCCCTACTCCGGCAGCAACAACAACGCGATGGCGATCTCGCAGGGTGACAACGCCCGCGTGATCATGTTCGAGACTCCCTACCTCTACAACATGCTCGACGGCAAGGTCTACCCGCTCCTCGCCGACGGCGACTACAGCTGGAACGACGCCCGCACCGAGCTGACCTTCAAGCTGAAGCCCGCCGCCAAGTGGAGCGATGGCGCCCCGGTCACGGCAGAGGACGTTGCCTACACCTGGGCCACGCACGTCAAGTACGAGACGCCCACCGGCAGCGGCAACAAGGACTACATCGAGACCATCGAGGCCGTCGATCCGCAGACTGTTGTTGTGAAGGCCAAGCTCGATGCCGACGGCAAGGCGATCAATCCCCTGATCGTTCAGGCGTACGTTAGCAGCAACTACGTCATGCAGAAGGCATGGACGCAGAAGCTGGAAGAGCGCAACGGCGGCGACGCCACCAAGCTCCTGGCCGACCCCGGCGAAGATGTCGTCTACTCCGGCCCGTATCACAAGTTCTTCGCGGACGACACCAAGGTCGTCTACGTGCGCGACGACAATTACTGGGGCCAGGATGCCTCCATGTGGGGCAAGCTGCCCGCGCCGAAGTACCTGGCGCACGTGATCTACAAGGATAACGCGGCCGGCTCGGTCGCCCTCGCGCAGGGTGAGGTCGACGTCAGCCAGCAGTTCAACAGCAACGTGCAGGTTCTGTGGGAATCCTACGGCCTCCCCGTCAGCACCTACCTGCCCGAGCCCCCCTACGGCATCGGCGCCAGCCTCCCGACCGCCTTCTACAACCTGAAGTCCCCGGGCCTCGATAACCCGGCGGTCCGCAAGGCCATTGCCATCGCCGTCGACTACCCGACCATCATCGCCAACGCGATGACGAACCAGTCGGCCACGTTCGACCAGGTGCCGCGCTCGCTGATGAACCCGACCCCCGGCGAGCAGGCCATGTACGATAAGGCTGCCGTGGCCGACCTTCAGTGGGCCGGCAACGACATCGAGGGCGCCAAGAAGCTGCTAGACGATGCTGGCATCAAGGACACCGACGGCGACGGTTGGCGCGAGCTGGACGGCAAGAAGCTCTCCTACGTGGCGACCTGCCCCAACGGCTGGTCCGACTGGCAGGCGGCCATCGAGGTCGTCGCGGCGGCCGGCAAGAAGATCGGCATCGACATCACCACCAACTACCCCGAGTGGGGCGTCTATCAGACCGTCGTCACCAAGTCCGACACCGACCTGCCCGAAGGCTACGACATCTTCATGATGTGGTCCGACGGCGCGGGCCCGACGCAGCCGTGGAGCCGCGTGCGCAAGCTGCTGAGCTCCGAGTTCATCGGCATGGCGAGCAACTGGAACGGCAACTGGGGCCTCTACAAGAACGAAGAAGCCGACGCGCTGATTCAAAAGATCCCGACGCTCACGGATGAGGCCGAGCTCAAGCAGGCCTACACCGACCTGGTCAAGATCTACCTGACCGAGGTGCCGTCCTTCACGCTCATGTACCGCCCGCAGTCGTTCCACACCGTCAACGAGTCGGTCTGGACCGGCTTCCCGCACGAGGGCGATGGCACCAACCCGCCCGTCCCGCCGCTCAACCTGACTGACGGCTGGAGCATCGCGGGCCTCTACAACCTCGAGCTCGTTAAGTAGCTTGGAGTTGGCTAACCACTAAGGACCGAAGAATCGCAGCAACACAAAGCCCGTAAAACTCAGTGAAGCTTTGGTTCTCAGAAGCTTTGGTTCTTAGATCCTTAGTGGTTAGCGTCCATCCTCGCAGGGGGCTGCCGTGAAAGGCTACCGTCGCTACTTCCTCAACAAAGCAGGCTGGTTTGTCATCACCCTGATTGCGGCCTTCCTGCTCAACTTCTTCCTGCCCCGCATGATGCCCGGCGACCCGGTGGCTGCTATTGTCGCGCGGCAGGCGCAGGGCATGAGCAACTCGACCGGGGTGCAGGCGATCTACGAGCAGTACACGAAGCTTTTCGCCACTGACAAACCCCTGTATCAGCAGTTCTTCATCTATATGGGCAACGTCCTGCGCGGCGATTTCGGCTACTCTTTCAGCCAGTATCCGCGCACGGTTGCCGAGGTGATCAGCGCGTCCATCTGGTGGACGGTCGCGCTCCAGTTTCCGGCAATTATCGTCGGCTGGATCGTCGGCAATACGCTCGGCGCGATCGCGGCTTATCGGCGGGGCGGCTTCGATAAGATCGCCCTGCCCACCAGCATCCTCATCAGCAACCTGCCCGCGTTCGGCATGGCCGTCATCCTCCTGGTCGTCTTCGGCGCGACCCTCAAATGGTTGCCCACCTCGGGCGGCTACGCCTTCGACATGATCCCCAGCTTCAGCCCGCAGTTCCTGGGGTCCGCATTCATGCACTATCTCTTGCCCTTCGCGTCCATCGTGCTCCTCGCGATCGGCGGGCAGGCGATCGGCATGCGCTCGATGGCAATCTATGAACTGAATGCGGACTACGTCAAGTACAGCCGTTTCATGGGCATCAAGGACGGGAGGATTGTCACTTACGTCTTCCGCAACGCAATGCTGCCGCAGATTACCGGCCTGGCCCTGGCGATCGGCACCATGATCGGCGGCGCGCTCGTGGCAGAGATCATTTTCAGCTATCCCGGCCTCGGCACGACCATGCTGACTGCCATTGCCGGCCGCGATTATCCGCTCATCTCTGCCGTGACGCTGATCATTACCATTATGGCCCTGATTGCCAACTTCTCGATTGAAATCCTCTACGGGTTCATCGATCCGCGCATCAAAGCGGCCCAGTCGGACTAGGAGGACCGAACCCCATGACCCACACCCTCCGCCAGGCATTCGGCTCCGGCAAGTTCGTCACCGGGTTTGTGATCCTGATGGGCCTCCTGCTCATCGTCGTCCTCTACCCGTTGATCTTCCCCGCGCCGCCACTGCAAATCATTGCCCAGGGCACGTTCTTCCCGCCGGGCATTTACGTGAGCGCGTATGACAGCATCAACGCGCCGACCACCTATACGCTCAACCTGGACGACGCGGCCGCCAGGCGCATCGCCAGCAAGCTGAAGGACGAGGACCGGGTCGCGATGAAGGAGTGGCTGGTGGCCGCAGGCGTTGCCGGCGCTGCGGACGTCGACGAGACCGACACGCGCGCGCTCCTCGAGCTGTGGGACGCCAACTACGATCCGCAGAAGAAGATCCAGGGCATGACCTTCGCCCGGCAGCGGTATTTCCAGCGCGTGAACAACTCGATCCAGGGCCTGCTTTCAACTGAGGGCGCGATCATTGCGGTGAAGCAGCCGGAGTCGGGCGCGCTGCAGGAAGCGGGCACGGTCAAGCAGACCGACTACGTCAACATCGGGCAGATCCCCAACGTGCGCGTGCTCCCGCTCGGCACCGACAACTTCGGCCGCGACGTGCTCTCGCAACTCGTGCGCGCAACCGGCGTCTCGCTGCTGATCGGCATCGTGGCGGGGCTGATCGCTACGGCGATCGGGCTGGTGCTCGGCCTGCTGGCCGGTTACATCGGCGGCGTGGTGGACGACGTGATCAATTTCATCACGAACATCTTCCTCGTCATCCCCTCGCTGGTGTTGCTGATCCTGATCTCGTTTAGCATCGGGCAGGAAAGCCGGGGCGCGGTCACGGTTGCGGTGGTCATCGGCGTGACCTCCTGGGTGTGGACGACCCGCGCGGTGCGCGCGCAGGTCATCTCGCTGCGCAACCGCGATCACGTCAACCTGTCAAAGCTGTCAGGCCACTCCATCGTCCACATCATTGCGACCGACATCCTGCCCTACATTGCGTCGTACGTGTTCATGGCGCTGATCCTGCAAATCTCCGCCGGCATCCTGGCCGAAGCGAATCTGTCGATCCTCGGCCTCGGCCCCCGTACGACCGAGACGCCGACGCTGGGCCTGATGATGCAGTGGGCGATGATCTACCAGGCGCACATCCTGGGCAAGTGGTGGGCCTACTTCCCCGTGCTGGTCACGATTACGCTCATCACCTTCTCGATGAATCTGATGATTACCGGGCTTGACCAGGTGTTCAACCCGCAGCTACGCAATTGATGCCCGCCGCAGAGGTCTCAGAGGCTCTACGCTCAGACTCGATAAGCACTGCCGGCGCCTCTGCGGTCTCTGCGACCTCTGTGGCAAAAAGACTGTTTGCGCACCCATAAGGATTAGATATGGGCAACGTGATGCTCGAGGTCAAGGACCTCACCACGAAATACATCACCCGCTATAAGGAAGACGTCTATGCGGTCGACCATGTGTCGTTGACGGTCGAAGCGGGCAAGACGTTAGGCATTGCGGGTGAGTCTGGCTGCGGCAAGTCCACCCTGGCGCTCAGCCTGATGGGCTACTACTTCGCGCCGCTGCACTACATGGGCGGCGAGATCCTCATCGACGGCCGCAACATCTCGGGCATGAAGCCCGACGACGTGCGCAAGACGATTCTCGGCACAGAGATCGCGTACATCCCGCAGGCCGCGATGAATGCGCTCAACCCCACGCGCAAGATCATCAATTTCATCGAAGACGTGATCCTGGCGCACGACCCGACCGAGAACAAGAAATACATCTACGACCTGGCGCGGGCCAGCTTCGAGACGCTCGGGTTGCCCCCGGAAGTGCTCCACAAGTACCCGGTCGAGCTGTCGGGCGGCATGAAGCAGCGCACGGTGATTGCGGTCTCGGTCATCCTCCGCCCCAAGGTGCTCATCGCCGACGAGCCGTCCTCCGCGCTGGACGTCACGTCGCAGAAGATGGTTATCAAGATGTTGCGGGGCCTGATGGAGACCGGCTTCATCAAGTCGATGATCTTCATCACGCATGAACTGCCGCTGCTGTACAACGTCACCGACGACATCATGGTCATGTACGCCGGGCAGATCGTCGAGCGGGCCAGCGCGCGCGAGGCGGTGTTCGATCCGCTGCACCCCTACTCGAAGGGCCTGATGGGGTCGATCATCGTGCCGGAGAGCGGGCTGCGCGAGGTCAAGCTGACGGCCATCCCCGGCGCGCCGCCCAACCTGAAGAATCCGCCGGCCGGCTGCCGCTTCGCCGAGCGCTGCAAGTACGTGCGCGCCGAGTGCCGCTACACCAATGTCGCGCTCTACGACGCCGGCCCGGGACGCGCCTACCGCTGCATCCTGCCTGAGAAGGTCTTGAGGGACTGTTATGAACATGAACGAACCCACGCGGCCGACAACCGGTGAGAAGAACTCCTGCCTGAGCGGAACAGGCGTCACAAAGATATTCGGCTTTGGCCGCACCAGGACGCTCGCCGTGGATCACGTGGACTTCAACTTCCACGAGGGCGAAGTCATCTCCATCGTGGGCGAATCGGGCAGCGGCAAGACCACGCTGGCGAAGATGCTGCTCGGGCTGATCAGCGTCACCGAGGGCGACATCTACTTCCAGGGCCAGAAGCGCGACATCAGCTCCCCGCGCAAGCGGCAGGAGTACTGGAAGAACATCCAGGCCATCTTCCAGGACCCGTTCTCGTCGTACAACATCTTCACCAAGATCGACGGCGTGCTGTTGGACTGCATCCGCATGCGGGGCGGCGGCCGGCTGCCGAAAGAGGAAAAGGTCAAGCTCATGACGGAGGCGTGCTCCTTCGTCAACCTCAAGTTCGCCGAGCTGACCAACAAATACCCGTTCGAGCTGTCGGGCGGCCAGATGCAGCGCCTGATGATCGCGCGCATCTTCCTGCTCAAGCCGAAGATCCTCATTGCGGACGAACCCACGTCGATGATCGACGCCTGCTCGCGCGCGACGATCCTGGATTACCTGATGAAGCTGCGCGACGAGGTCGGCATGACGCTCATCTTCATCACGCACGACATCGGCCTGGCGTACTACGTGTCGGATACGGTGTTCATCATGGAGAAGGGCAAGTTCGTCGAGAGTGGGTCGGCTGACAGTGTGATTCTAAAGCCGCAGCAACCGTACACGCAGCGCCTGCTCAACGACGTGCCGAAGATTTACGAAGAGTGGGATCTATCTACTGTTTGATCCGCCTGCATTAGGATTACCGATGACAACAACGCAATCGCTTTCCGGCCCGTGGGAATTCCGCCAGGCCGACACCGCCGAGTGGCTCCCTGCCACCGTCCCCGGCGGCGCGCACACCGATCTGCTGACGCTCGGCCGCATCCCCGACCCGTTCGTCGGCGACAACGAACGCCGTGTGGCATGGGTGGCCGAGGCCGACTGGGAGTACCGCAAGACTTTTGATGCTACGCCCGAATTGCTGACGCAAGGGCATCTCGACCTCGTCTGTGACGGGCTGGACACGCTCGCCACGGTGACGCTGAACGGGCGCGAGCTGGGGCGGACAGACAACGCGTTCCGGCAACACCGTTGGGACGTCAAGGGGTTGCTCAGGCCGGAAGGCAATGAACTCCTCGTCTGTTTCGCCTCGTCCGTGCGCTACATCACCGAGAAGCAGGCCCAGCGCCCGCTCGCCAACCCGACGCACTCCATTCCGGGCGGCCCGCACATTCGTAAGGCGTCCTGCCAGTTCGGGTGGGACTGGGGGCCGCAACTGCCGCCGGTCGGCATCTGGAAGGACATCCGGCTGGAGGGCTACGAGGCGCGCCTGTCCGACGTCCACCTGCGCCAGTCGCATCAGAATGGCGCTGTCACCGTCTCAGCGCGTATCGAGGTCGAAGGTTGGACGCCCGGCCTCTCCGCCACACTCACACTCACCGCACCCGACGGCGCGACGCAATCGGTCAGCGGGGATTTGCCTGCGCCCGCTGACAACCTCCT
>CAZPTI010000263.1:0-6937 GCA_964588925.1 uncultured Anaerolineales bacterium
GGAGATATTCGAGCGTCTCCAGCACGAAGACAAGGCGCACCTGCTCGCGCAGCGCAAGGAGCCGCGCCGTGATTTCGCTGCGGGATGCGCCCGCGTCCAGCATGCGCACCGCTTCCTGCACCAGCAGACCCAGGCCGACGGACACGCTCTTCGAGTCGACCACTTCGACCGGCCAGCCGGGGTGGCTTTCGTACGCAACGAGCGCCGAACTGAGCGTGCCGCTCAATTTGCCGGAAATGACGATGGCGATCACCTCGTCGCCGGCCGCGACGAACGATTCGAACAGGCCGAGGAAGTCGGACGGCGCGGCCTGCGACGTGGTGGGCAGCGGGTTGGCGGAGGGCAGGCGCGCCCAGAACTGGTCGCGGGTGATGTCAATGCCGTCGCGCAGCGCCTCCTGGCCGAAGACCACGCTAAGGGGTATGACAGTCACTGCCGGATGCCGCAGGACCTCGGGCGGGGCCTCGCAGGTCGAGTCGGTGATGATGCGGATCATGGGGGAATGACTCCTGACTCCGGGATTGGCAGACGCAGTTTAGGCGCGTGTGTAGCTTTTGTCAACGAAACAGGTCAGTCGACTTCCAGGATAGCAGGGCGTTCCCATGTCTGCCCGTTCGCCTCGACCTTCAGCATCGGCCAACCCGAAATCGTCGTTAGCGCTTCGTTCGTCGACGCGCCGACCAGGATCGTGTCCTCCGATTTAACGCCCGTGATGCTGGGGTTCCAGGCGTACACCTCGCCCTCCAGCACCGTGTGGCCGTGCTCCGGGCCGCTGACAAATTCGCGCGGTTCATAGGCCGCGGGGCCGCCCTGGTGGTGGAGCTGCCACTCGTCTGCAAAGCCGGTGCGCGCGTAGGCCGCCTGCGCCTGCGCAAAGACCTCGCCGAGGGTGACGCCGGGGCGCGTGGCCGAGATGAAGGTTGCGTCCACTTCCGCGCACGCTTCCTGTTTGCGCCGCAGCTCATCGGGCAGGGGGCCGAAGTGGACGAGCCGCGTCACGGACGCGACCAGCCCTTGCCGCCGGCCGCACAGCACGAGCATGGCGTACCGCTCCATCTTCTTGCCAGTGGGCAGGGGGTGGCGGAAGCGAAAGATGCGCTCGTCGGTTGCGATCAGATTGACGATAGGCAGCGCGCCCTGCGCATAGGTCGCTGCGGCGAGCAGCCCCGCGATCTCCATTTCGGTCAGGCCGGGGCGCACCTGGCGGATGGCCGCGTCCATCGCGGCTGCGCACGATTTCCCAAGCGCCTGGAACCGGGCGATTTCCGCAGGCGTCCTGGGGATACGGAGGGCGGCTATTTCTGCCGTGAGGTCTACACTGCCGGGATGGCCGCCGTCCGAGCCTGTGGCCTTGCCTGCGAGAAGCGCGTCCGCCTCGCGGTTTGCCGCGTACCAGGGGCCGACGAGGGGCCGGAAGCCGAGCCCTTCGACGGGTTCCTCGGCTGCGAAGCGCGTGGCCTCGATGTTGTTCGTGATCATGTACTGGCCGTCGCGCGTCACCACAAGGCTGGCCGCGCCGAAGGTGGCCGCGGTGTTGACGTAACTGGCCGCGCCGTCGGCGAGCCAGGCGAAATTCGCCACGCGACCGAGGACAATTGCATCGAGGTTGTGGGCATCCAGCAGCCCGCGCACGCGCGCAAGCTTTTCTTCCGACTCCGTCATGGCGTCTTCTCCGAGGGGCAAGGATGGGTTAGCGGGCGCGTTAAGACGTGGCGCTCCGCGCGTTCACGCGACTATAGCCCCCGCCGGGTTGCGTGTCAAATGAGAGACACGAAGCTCTTTTGACGCGGCGCGCTCCATCTGCTAGACTGGTTTGGTTACTCACAACGGAGGTCCTCCCATGCGGGTTCGCGCCCGTTCCTGGTTTTCCCTTGCGCTGATCCTTCCGGCCTGCATCCTGCTCCTGAGCGCGTGCGCGTTCCGGCCGCTGCTTTCGGCCGCGCAGGTGCGCCCGGATGTCATCTCGCCCAACGCGGACGGACAGGACGACGTCACGCTCATCGAGTACACCATCGGCCGCGGGGCGAAGGTGTCCATCTATTTTGAGGATGCGGCAGGCAACCGCCACTACTTCCGCAACGCGGAGCGTCGCTCGCGCGGCGATTACAAGGTGTACTGGGGCGGCACAACCAATGCGCCCGAGGTGCGGCCGGTGGAGGGCGGGCCGATGCTCGTCGAGAGCCACGTGCTGCCCGACGGCGAGTACAAATGGGTGATCGAGGCGGTCGATGACGCGGGCCGCGTTGACCGCGCCGAAGGCCGTATCACGCTCCAGAACGCGGACACCGCGCTGCCTGAGTTGCAAAACTTCACCGTCGTCCCGCAGGAGTTCACACCGAACCAGGACGGCATCCGCGACCGCGTCTCCATTTCCTACTACCTCATGAAGGACGCGGAGCGCGTCGACGTTTACCTCAAGCCGCTCAATCCGCCGCCGGGACAGGAGTTGCTCCGCTATCCCGTTGCCGAGGACCCGACCAAGACCGTTTCCGAGATCGGCAAGGCCGGCTACCACGGCTACAACTACGACGGCGGGGTCGACAACAACGCGGAGCCGCCGCCCGACGGCGATTACGCGATTTACGCGGACGCGCAGGACAAGGTCGGCAATCACGTTGTGGTTTCCTCCACGCTGACCATCAAGGAAGGCGGCAAGCCGCGGGCGAACATCGTGGCCGCGGAGATCGACTGGCAGGGTGAGACGGCGCGGGTGGTGCCGGTGCTGCTCGGCAACACCTTCTGCTTCACCGCCACGGTCGAGAACAGCGGGCCGGTGCCCATCCGCACTGCGGGGCCGTGGCCGGGAACCACGTACAAGTTCACCGAGAACTACAACACGCTGGCCGTCAACCAGAACGAAAAGTCGTGGCTCCAGCAGGCCGGTTCGTGGCGCTTTGGGGTGAATTTTGACGCGACGGGCGTTGATTACCCGTTCCGGTGGGCCGTCGGGCGGCCGGAGGACCTCGAAGAGCGCATCATCGACGGCCAGCCGCAGTATTACCTGCTGCCCGGCAAGCGCGGGCAGACGGGCGGCTGCATCGAGATGGACGATGTGCCGCCGGTCGGCACGCAGTTCTGGTGGGGCGGGCTGATCCACGAGTCGGTCGAAGTGGCGAACAACTACGTGGACCGCATTAGCGTGGACGTGGGCCGGCCATGAGCGGGATAACGCTGGCGGTCGTTGTCGTCAGCTACAACGTGCGCGACCTGCTGCGAGCGTGCCTGTCGGCCACGTTCGCCAGCCTCGCGCGTAGCCCGGAACTGATCGCATCGGTCCACGTGATCGACAACGCCTCGCGCGACGGCAGTGTGGCGATGGTCGCGGCGGAGTTCCCGCAGGTCCACCTCACCGCCTCGCCGGACAACCTCGGCTTCACCGGCGGCAATAACCTCATCCTCCGTCAACTCGGCTTCGGCACGCTGAACGCGCCCGACTTTGCCCTGCTGCTCAACCCGGATGCGGAGCCGCTCGGGGACGCAATCGGGCAGATGGCGCGCTTCCTGGTTGAGCATCCGAACGTGGGCGCGGCCGGCGCGCAATTGCAATATCCCGACGGCGCGTTTCAACATGGCGCGTTCGCGTTCCCCGGCCTGCTGCAACTCTGGTTTGACCTCTTCCCCCCGCGCCCGCGTCGCCTGCTCGATTCCCGGTTGAATGGCCGCTATCCCCGCTCGCTCTACGACGCGGGCAGGCCCTTCCCCATCGACTTTGCGCTCGGCGCGGCGCTGATGGTGCGCCGCGAGGCAATGGCCGCGGCCGGGCTGCTGGACGAAGGCTATTTCATGTACGCGGAAGAGGTCGACTGGTGCTGGCGGATGCGCCGCGCCGGGTGGCCCTGCTACTGCGTGCCGTCCGCGCGGGTCATCCACCACGGCGGCGCCAGCTCGTCGCAGTTCCGCAGCCAGTCCATGCGCAACCTGTGGCAGAGCCGCAAACGCCTCTACGACCGGTTTTACGGGCCGGTCAGGCGCAGGCTGGCGGCGGGGATCGTGCGGCTGGGCATGGCGGCCGAGAAGCGCCGCGCGCAGGCAGTGGCGAACGCGGCGGAGCGCGCCGAACGCCTCGCTGCGGCAGATGCGGTTGCGGCCATGTTCGGCGGGAGGGCGGCGTGATGCCAGGGGAGCGCGTCCAACTTGCAGCAATCATCCTCACGAAGAACGTCAGCAAGCACATCGCACCCTGCATCGAGACGTTGCGCTTCTGCGACCGCATTGTCGTATCCGATTCGCACAGCACGGATGACACGGTAGCAAAGGCAACCGCGGCCGGGGCGGAGGTGATGCAGCGCGTCTTCGACAACTTCGCCGGGCAGCGCAACGCGGCGATGGAGGCGGTCGACGCGGAGTGGATCTTCTTCGTGGACGCGGACGAGCGGATACCCGAGGCGTTGGCGGCGGAGGTGCAGTCGGTGCTGGCGCGCGGGGAGAACGGCTGGTGGGTCCCGCGGCACAACTTCATCGCGGGGCAGCAGGTGCGCCACGGCGGGTTTTACCCGGACTACCAGTTGCGCCTGATGCGAAGAGATGCGGCGCGCTATGATCCGGCGCGGCCGGTGCACGAGGTGGTGCTGCTCGACGGCGAGTCGGCCTATCTCAAAGAGCCGATGATCCACTACAACTACGACGACTGGGCGCAGTTCCACGCCAAGCAGCGCCGGTACGCCGCGCTCGAAGCCCGCATCCTGAAGGAGCGCGGGGTCAAGCCGTGGCCGCACAAGTTCGTGACCATGCCGGCCCGCGAGTTCCGCCGCCGCTATATTACGCTTCAAGGCTGGCGCGATGGTTTGTTCGGGCTAAAACTCGCGTCCCTGCTGGCCTTCTACTATGGCTTCATGCCGCACTGGTATCTGGCGCGGCCACCCCGATCCGCTTAAGAATCTTCGGCAGCCCCTTCTCAATCAGCGCGGTCAGCTCATCCGCCGTCGCCGCATACTCCTCCATTGAGCCGCCATACGGGTCCTCGACATCGTCGTGCTTTCCGGCCATCTCGCTCAACAGGTAAACCTTCGACAGGTGCTCCGGCGCCATGTAGAAAATGGAGCGGCGGTGCGCCTCTTCCATGACGAGCGCGATGTTCGCCTGCCTGAGCAGCGCGGGCGAGAGCGGCTGTGAGCGGTGCTCCGCGAGGTCGATCCCGCGCAGCCGCAGCACCGCCACGCCGTTCGCGCTCGCGCGGCTGCCGTCCTCGGCCCACACGCCCGCAGAAATGACCTGGACCTTATCATCAAGCCCGAGCCGGGCGATGCGGTCGCGCATGATCGCCGCCGCCATCGGCGAGCGGCAGATGTTGCCCGTGCAGACGAAGAGGATGGTTTTCAACACCGGCTCCCAATAAATGCCCCCGGAGAGGCGACCTCCCCGGGGGCGCTTGTTTTCGCAGTCAGGAGATCAGTGCAATTCGGGCTGGATGAGGCCGTACTGGCCGTTGCGACGCCGATAGAGCACGTTGATCTGGTTCTGGTTGACGTTGAAGAAGACATAAAAATCGTGACCCAGCAGTTCCATCTGCATGATGGCCTCTTCCTCGTCCATCGGGATCATCTGGAACCGCTTGACGCGCAACTCGACCGGCTGATCCTCGGTTTCCTCGTCAGCCTCCACATCTTCGAGCACCGCGGTGGCGGCAGCTGCTTGCAACTGCTCGTCGATCCGCTTGGAGCGGCGCTTGTTTTTGTAGCGGTCCGCCTGGCGCTGCATCTTATCGACCACCGCGTCGATGGATGCGAAAATGTCGTTCGACGACTCCTCGGCCCGCAGCACCGCGTTCTTCGTGCGCAGCGTCACCTGGGCGACCTGGCGGTCCTCCGCGGCCCGCGCGCCCTCGTCCTTTTCCAGTTCCACCCGTCCGTCGATGATATTGGGGAGGTAGCGGTCCAACCGGCCGATCTTTTTCTCCACGTAGCTGCGGAGCGTGTCGTTGATTTCGATGTTCTTGCCGGTGATGGTGAGTTGCATACCGTCTGCTCCTTTCCGTGAATCAGGGCGCCGTTCAGTGCCTGATCTCGGCGGGGTTGTCTGCCCGGCGCCGGTCTGTGAGGGCCTCCGGGGAATGGTTGGCCCGATTGTAGTGCCGGTCAATTCAAAAGTCAACAGGTTTGTCAATCCGGCAACGCTGGATCGTCCAGCGGCACCAGCGCGCTGCTTGCCTCATAGGACGGCCGCGCAACGGTTAACCCCCATACCGCCGCGGCCCCAGCGGCTTTGAGCTCCTGCGCGCATGCTTCGAGCGTCGCGCCTGTTGTGCACACATCATCGACGACCACGATGCGCAAATCAGTAACGCGGCGTGCGCAACGGAAGGCGCCTGCGATGTTGGCGCGGCGCTGCTCCTGCGTGAGGCCGACCTGCGGACGCGTGCGGACGGTGCGGACCAGCTCGGCAGGGGCGACGGGGACGCCAACCGCCTTGCTTAGACGTTTCGCCAGCAAGGCAGACTGGTTGTAGCCGCGCTCGCGTTCTCGCTTTTTGTGGAGAGGGACGGGCACGATCAAATCCGCGGCCAGGCGATGCAGCCGCCACGTTGCGACGAGCCACTCGGCCAGCGGGCCGGCCAGATCGAGCGTCCCTTCGTACTTGAAGTCGTGAATCGCAGGGCGGATGGGGTGGGCGAAAACCGTTGCCGGGAAGATCGCGTCAAGCGGAGAGGGAGATGCGGCGCACTCGGCGCATAACTGGCCGGACGCGGACGGACGGCCGCAGCGCGGGCAGCACAGCATGGGGTATGGCCGCACCTGCCAGCGGCATTCCGGGCAAAACACTTCGCCGATACGTTCGCAGCCGGGGCATCGGGGCGGATAGAGCAGATCGAGCAGGGCGCGTCCGATCCCCCGCGCTCGCTCGACCACAACCGTCGCAAGCCCCGCGTTCGCCATCGATCACGCTGGCAGTTGCGCCATGCTTGCTTAGCCGCGACCGGCGAACAACCCCGAAATCGTGT
>CAZPTI010000264.1:0-6933 GCA_964588925.1 uncultured Anaerolineales bacterium
TCGGGCAGGTTGAGCGGGATGACGAGGGGCAGCGCGCCACACTCCGCCAGCGCAGCCGGATAGTTGCCATTGAAGCGATAAGTCGGGGTGGCGGAGTACTCTTGGTCGACATAACTCGCCGCCGGGATGCCGATAAGGGGATGCGATGAACTCACAGATAAATGCTCCTGGTGTAGAGATCGTTGCGGATTATAGCGCGGCCTCAACCGAGTTGCCAACTGCCTCCGTCAAACCTATAATCGCGGCGTGAAATCCTCGCGTGCCCCGTTTGTTGCCGGCGTTATCCTGCTCATCCTGTTTGCCGCGCTCTACCTCTTCACGCTCGACAATGGTCTGCGTCCGGGCGAACTGGAGGGCGGCGACCTGATCACGCACCAGTATGCGCAGGCGCAGGCTCGTTTCAGCAACGCGCCCGGCTATCCGCTCTACACGATGGGCGGCTGGCTGTGGTTCCACGCGGGCAAGCTCACGTTCGGCCCGCAGGCCAACCCCATCCCCATCCTCTCGTCCTACTCGACCCTCTGGGCGCTGGTCAGCCTGGCGCTACTATACGCGCTCTGCCTTAATGCGACCGGCCGCGGCAAGTGGCCGGTCGCCTTCCTCGCCACTTCATTCTATGGCTTGACCTACTTCTTCTGGTATTACGCGGTCACGACCGAGCAATATACCTCGTCCGTCGCGTGGACGCTCGCCGTCGTCCTGCTGGCCTTCCGCTGGGAGGAGACGCGCCGCGACGGTTGTTTGCTCGCGCTGGCCTTCCTGATGGGCGTTGGGCTGGCGCACCAGATCACCGTGCTTGCGATCCTGCCCCCGCTCATCTGGTTTGTCCTGAGCCACGACAGGGGGCTGCTGCGTCGCGGCCGTCTTATTCTTGCGCTCCTCGCGCTGGCCGCGCTGCCGCTGCTAAGCTACGCCTATGTCTACATCCGCGGCGCGCAGCATCCAGAGTGGCGCGGGGCAGGCGAGTGGTCGAGCAACCTGGCGTGGTTCCTCAGCTTCATCTCCACCGGCCAGGGCCGCGGCGAGCTAACGTGGTCCCTCCGCCCGTTCTTCACCGCCGAGTTCCCCGCGCTCATCTGGCGCGAGATGACGTGGCCTGCGCTGGTCGCCGGGCTGCCCGGCACCGCCGCGCTCGGCCGCCGTCGCGCCGTCTTCCTCTACGCCACAGTCGTTATTTACCTCGTCTTCTGCTGGATTGACCGCCTCGGCAACTGGTACCAGGTCATTATGCCCGTCTATGCGCTGCTGGCGCTCGGGCTCTCCGCAGGCGTAGCCTGGCTGACGAGTCGCTATCGCAGCCAGTGGGTCTACGCAACTGCGCTTGTCGCGCTCGCCGCGCTCGCCGTCTACCGCGGCGCTGTCTCCTACCCTCGCGCCGACAGCAGCAATCGCGCCGACGACACCGCGCTTGCGCCCGCCTTCGCCATCGTTGCGGACAATCCTCCGCCCGGCGCGCTCGTCTTCGGTACGCTGCCCGAATCGCTCAGTCTCAACTATCTCACGCAGGTTTGGGGCATTCGTCCTGACCTCCGCGCGATCACCAGCCGCGACGCGGCCGTTCTGCTGCCTCATAATCGCGTTGCAGTCACCGAGTCTGCGCTGCCCATTGTCCCAGCGGAAGTCTCGCCCGATGCGCGCTACAGCGCCATCGGGCGCACGCTCGCGCTGGTCTCACCCGGCCCGTCCACCGACCTCGCGCCCGGCCTCTCCCCGTGGACGCATGACTTTGGGCAAGAGCTTCATCTTCTCGGCGGCAAACTCACCGACAATGCGGCCACCGGCGAACAAGTCGTCCTGCTGAACTGGCTTGCGCTGCAAGCGCCAACGCGCGACTATTCGGTCTCCGTCCGCCTCACAAGGGGTGGGCAGGATATCGCGCAGCAGGACCACACGCACCCTGTCTGGGGCGCGTATCCGACCACGCGCTGGCTCCCCGGCGAAGTCGTCGGCGACGCGTACGCGTTCAAGCTACCGCAAGATGCAAAACCAGATGGCGTAACGGTGATTGTTTATCGTGGGGATGGAAACGGGGGCTTCGTGAATCTGGATATGGCGCGGTTCGCGTTGAGGCAATAAAAACCCGACGGGTTTCCGAAACCCGTCGGGTTTGAGCCGAGCTAGAAGCTATCCTCCGGCGCCTGTTGCTGCCGGTGGAAGAACGGCATCCCGCGCCAGTTGCGGAAGATGCCGCGCCGACCCATTATGCCCGGTCCGACATTCCCCTGCTCCAGCGCCTTCAGCATCTGATCCGCCTGCGCCTGCGTCAGCCGGCCATCCTTGACCGCCTGCTCGATGCGCGCCTTCATCGCATCGCGCGCGGCAGTCTGCGCCGCAGCCTGAACATCTGCCAGCTTCACGCCCTGCGCGTCCGCGATCTCCGACAGTGTCTTGCCGGAGTGCAGTTGCTCGAACAACTGCGTCGGCGTCAGCTTGAGCGCGGCAGCGACCGCATCGTACACCTTCCAGCCGTCGCCGTTCGCGTCGAACATGCCGCCATGCCCCATCACGCCCATCATGGGCATGCCAAACGTCCCCGAGAAGCCCGGCATGTCGTCGTCATTTTCGTTCCCGAACATGTGGCCGAACATGCCGCCCATCATCCCGCGCCCGCCCCACGGGAACGGGAAGCGCTGGTCGAACTGCGGCTGATCGTCAGGCGCGGGCGGGTTTGTGCCCTGCGCCAGGGCCGCGCCGAACACAGTCGCCACCAGCAGCAGGCCAGCAAGGCCCGCCAACAGGATCTTTTTGCTCATCGTCCAATCTCCTTACAGGTGCGATGCATCGTAGACGCTCTCGCGCCGCCTCCGGTTCGCCCGTGCCGAACTTTCGCGATGCAGCCCTTACATAACACAAAGCCTCCGGAGTCGCAAAACCCCGGAGGCTGATTCGCAGCAGTTGCAGGCCGTCGCTATGCCGGCTCTTTGCTTTTCTCCACCAGCACCGTTACGGTGGCGGTCAGCCCGCCGCCGAGCCGCAGCGTCACATCGTGCCGCCCCAATGTCTTGATCGGATGCTCAATATCGACGACGCGCTTGTCCACCGGCACGCCCACGCTCTTCGTCAGCGCATCGGCTACGTCCTGCGACGTAATCGATCCGTACAACCGGTCGCCCTCGCCCGAACGCGCCTTGAGGACCACCGTCTGCCCGGTAAGCTTCTGGGCCAGCACCTTGGACTCGTTGGTCTTTTTCTCGACCTTGCGCGCCTCGGCCGCCTTCACCTCTTGCGCAGTCTTGACCGCGCCCTCCGTCACCGGCTGCGCGAGTTTGTTGGGGAACAGGTAGTTCGCCGCATAGCCGCCTGCGACCTCCTTGATGTCCCCCGCCTTGCCGAGGCCCTTAACTTCTTTCAACAGGAGCACGCGCATTGCCTTATCCCCCTCGATCAAGCTTCGCCCGACACAAGGCCGAGCGGATTAAAGCGCGCGCATTATACCACAAGCGCAGGCGATCAACCGCCCCACGCGCCGTGGTAGAACCGCCATTCGCGGTCGTAGCTTTCGGGGTGCATCACCGCGCGCGCAGCCACCTCGGCCCGCTCACGCGCATCCGCGTCGCGCCGCTGCTGGTGCGCGTCCTTGGCGGCGTTCTCTGCCTTCCGCGCCGGTTGCTGGCGATCATGCCGTTGCGTGTCCATGTTCTTCTCCTGTTTTCTCTCTGATCGAGGGGCAAAAAAGAGCGGGGCCTCCCGTTGGAAGGCCCCGCCTGAGTGAACCAGGTCTACGTCGTCCTGCCCCTTGCGCTAACCTCTGCCGAACGGGAGGCGCTCCCTGTTGCCAGGGAGCGAAATAAGTGCCAGGACGATCATTCGGCTGCGCTTCATACTACGAGAAACTTATCACAGGTTGGCGTGTTGTGTCAAAACCGCAAAAACCAGGAAGCCCTTTTCGCATTTCTTTAAGGTCGCCATAAACGCCGTATTGTGTTAAGATTCTGTTGTCTCCATAGACCCGACGGGTTTCAAAAACCCGTCGGATCTCGCTTGAGTTTCATATGTCCCGTCGCGTTACTATCTGGCTCCTCAACCCCTACTCTGCCGGCTCGCACCGCGCCTGGGCGGAAGGCTACGCCGCGTCCAGCCGCCACCGCGTCCGCGTCTTGTCAATGGCCGGTTACTTCTGGAAGTGGCGCATGCACGGCGGCGCGATCGAGCTGGCCGAGCAGGCTCGCGCGCTCCTCGCCGCCGCCGAGCGCCCCGATGCGCTCTTCGCCACCAGCATGACCAACCTGCCCGCGTTCCTCGCGCTCACGCGCCGCAAACTGGGGGGTATTCCCGCTCTCTACTACATGCACGAGAACCAGCTTACTTACCCCACGCCGCCCGGCTCGAAGCGCGACCTCACGTATGGCATGATGCAACACCTCTCCATGCTGGCAGCCGACTGCGTCCGGTTCAACTCGGCCTATCATATGCGTTCGTGGTTCGACGAGCTCCCGCGCCTGCTCAAGCACTTCCCCGACTACACCCACCTTGAATCCATTGGCGGGGCTCGGGACAAGAGCGCCGTACTGCCAGTCGGCTGTGATTTACGGCGGTTGGACCAGTATCGGCTCCTTGGCCGCCATGAGCAACCGCCCCTTATCCTGTGGAATCAACGCTGGGAGTATGACAAGGACCCGGAGACGATGCTGCGCGCGCTGTATGCGCTGGCAGACGAAGGCATCCCCTTCCGCGTTGCGCTCGCGGGCGAGAGCTTCCGCATGCAGCCCGTCGAATTCGAGGCCGCGCGCGCCCGCCTCGGCCCGCGCCTGATCCACTACGGCTACGTCGAGAACGAAGCCGACTACGCCCGTCTCCTCTGGTCCGCTGACATCGTTCTGAGCACCGCCATTCACGAGTTCTTCGGCGTCAGCGTGGTCGAGGCCATGTATTGCGGGGCGCGCCCTGTTCTCCCGCGGCGGTTGAGCTATCCGGAACTGCTGCCGGAGCGGTGGCACGATATTTGCCTGTACGACGATTTCGACAATTTGCTGTCCCGCCTGCGGTCAGCCCTTCAAGCGGGTCGGGAGGAAACCGGGGAGTTATCTGCCCGTGTGGCGCAATACGACTGGGCGCGCCTCGCGTCCGTTTATGATGACGAACTGCTCAACCAGATCTAGCCTCCGCGACCTCTTCCGGCGCGGCGAGAGTCTCCACTTCCACCGCCTGCGCGCCACGTGGCCCATGCCCGATCGCGAACTCGACCAATTGACCCGCACGCGGCGTCTGCTCCTCGCGCAGCCCCGTCTTATGCAGAAACACATCTGCACCGTCGACGCCCGTGATGAAGCCGTACCCCTTCCCGCGGCTGTACCACTTCACCACCCCGCGCTTCCGCCCCGGCCCCGGCGCAATCCGTTCGCACATGGGGCACCGGTTCACCCTGTCCTGGCCCAGCGGGACAAACGGCGTCCCGCACTCGGCGCACTTCACTATCTCGCTGCGGGTCATTTTGACAAAGCCCCCCGCCTACGCTAAAATATCGCTTACTTCAAACGTTGTGGCGACGTAGCCAAGTGGCAAGGCAGGGGTCTGCAAAACCCCGATCGCCGGTTCAAATCCGGCCGTCGCCTCTAGAAAACCGCCGGATGCGTGCGCATCCGGCGGTTCGTTTTTGGCTATGCTGTATGCGCCGCCTTTGCCTTCCGCAGCGCATCCTCCACCTGCTCCAGGTGCTCCTTCCAGTGCTGATCCGCTTGCAGCAGGTTATGCCCGATCCGCCAGTAGTTCCCCTTGTGCGCTACCACCTCGTCCGGCAGCGCGGCCACCATCGCCTCGGTCTCTGCCAGGGCCTCGCGCACCGCCTGCAACTGCCCGGCGACAGTGGGGCGTACGGCCATAATCGCGTTCACCCGCGCGGTCAGCGCGCTCGAGTTGGTGTACCTGTCCGAGAAACGCTCGTCGTCGTTCACCATGTCCGTTAGCCACTGATGCGTATCGCGCTCGGACACGACGAGGTGCGCCACCGCTTGCAGCGCGCTCCACTCACCGGGCGCAGGGGGCACCTTCGCAAGCTCTTCGGGGACGTCGTGCAGAATTTCCTCAAGCTCGCTGAGCAGGTGCGCGTTGAGCTTGCGCAGCTCCGCGGCCAGCCCGGCCGGCGTGGGCGGAATCGCAGGCATCAGGCGCGAGGAAAGGGTCATCGAGACGCTCCGTCGCTCCGGTCCACGGTAGAAAACCACCTCCACCGTATCGCCCGCGCGGCGTCCCTGCAGCGCAGCGACCAGCGTGGGGTAGTCGATGACCGGCTTACCGCCCATGCTCACGATGACATCGTGCGGCTGCAATCCGGCCTGCGCCGCGCCCATGCCTGGAATGGTGCTATTAACCGGAATGCCGTGCTTGACCGGCACACCCAACTCCTGGGACACGTCGCCCGTAAAGTCGCCGAGAAGGATGCCAAGCATTGGCCGCTGCGTGTAACGCAAATCCTCGCCGCGCTCCAGCAGCGATTGCAGATTCTCCAGCCCGACCGTCCATCCGCGCTCGATCTCACCCGCGACACGCTCCCACTCCGGCCCCTCGCCGACGCCGCTGTGCTTGAGGATCACTTCGGTGAGGTCCCCACGATCCTCCAGCGCCACCTCGACCTGCGTTTGCCCCGGCTCGTCCTTCCCCTGCCACGTAAACGCCGCGCGCCGGTTTTCCTCGAGCGCAGTGTAAATCCCCGCGACGAAGTATCCGCTGTTCCACCACAGGTAAATGCGCCCGCCGACGCGCGCGTCCGCCAGGCTCACGTCGCACAGCCAGTCGCGCAGTGGTGTTGCGCGCGTAAACGCCCGGTATGCCTCCCCGGCAGGAGCGCGCACCGAGCGTCGAAATTCCAGCGTCTGCGTCATTGCCTGACCTCCATCTCGCGCAAGTTGCCAAACTCGCGCCTCTGCGTTCTCTGTGGCAAGATAGGGTGGGTGGGACTCGAACCCACAAGGTCTCTCGACCGTCGGTTTTTAAGAC
>CAZPTI010000265.1:0-4746 GCA_964588925.1 uncultured Anaerolineales bacterium
TGCGGGTATAGTTCAGCGGTAGAACGTCAGCTTCCCAAGCTGGATGTCAGGGGTTCGAATCCCCTTACCCGCTCTCCTCTCTGTTTAGCTATCAACCCTCACTCAAACCTTTTAGCGCCACGATCTATGCAGCATGCTCGGCGGATAATCCTTACAAAGTAGAGTAGGGTTGGCTTGTTGCCTCCTGTTCTACCAGGCAGGAGCATTCAAACAAACTCTAACGCTGCGCGTATCCTTTCTGCGCGCTCTCTCGCTTCAACCGAACTGGCGCTGTGGTTAAGCACGGCGTGCGCGAGTTGACGCGCTTCCGTATTCCGGCCAGCCAGCGCCTCTAACTGAGCGAGTCCCATAGTCGCATCCATGACCAGGGGCGGCGAGTTCGCCTCCTGAGCGACCCGCAACGCCTCCAGAAAATACGTCCGGGCCTCGTCCGCGTTCCCCGCGGCCAGGGCCGTCTCCCCCATATAGGTGAGCGTGCGCGCCACGTCCCAGCCGATCACCACACCCCGGAAGACGTCCAGGCTCTGGCGGAAGGCGCGCTGCGCCGCATCATATTCACCCTGCGCCAGGTTGAGCAAACCGAGATAGCGGTGCGCGGTCCCCGCGCCCCAGCGGTCGCGGGTCAGCGCGCACAGCGCCAGGCTCTCCTCGAGCCCCGCCCGCGCCTCTTCATAACGGCCCAGTTTTGTAAGCGTTGGGCCGAGGTGGTTCAACCCCATCGAGATAGCGCCGGGATCCCCCAGCTCGCGCCACAAGTCCATGCCTGCTCCCATCTGCGCCAGTCCTTCCTCGTGCCGGCCCCGCAGGCTGTCGAGATAACCCAGATTGAACACGGCGAAGGCGGCGAACCAACGACTGCCGCACGCCTGCGCGGCGGACAGTGCCTCCTGCGCAAGTGTCTGCGAGCGGTCCAGGTCCCCCTTAAGGTGCGAAATGACGCCCAGGTAGATCAAGCCATCGGCCAGCAGCCCCGGCTCGTCGAACGGCCGCAGCAGCGCTACCCCCTCCTCCAGGCAGACCTGCGCCTCGTCGAGCAACCCTTGCCGGAAAAGAAGCATGCTCTGCTGCGACAGCGCCTGACCCAGCAGCCGCTGTCGTTCGGGCGTCGACGGGCCAGCGCGCAGCGCAATCAACAGCAGGTCAAAATGCCGCACACCCTCCCGGTGCAGCCCGGACGTCTCGAGCAGCCACATCCACCCGCGCAGCGCCTCTTCGACCGGCTCGCGCAGCCCCCGTTCCACTGACCACACCCACGCCGCCCGGATGTTGTCAAGCTCGTTCGTCAGTTCCCGCACCGCCGCCTGCTGTTCGCGGCTCTTCAGCGCGTCCGCCCGCGTTCGCACCAGCCCCAGGTAGTAAGCGGCATGGGCGTCGAGCGTGGCCGCATGTCCGCCGTCGGCCCGTAGGTGGGCCTGCAAATACTGCCGGATCACCTCGTGCAGATCGTAGCGCCCGTTCTCGGTGCGCCGGATGAGCGATTTGGCGGCCAGAGAGGCGAGGAGCGGCAGAGACGCTCCGGCGATTTGAGCCGCGGCTGACCGGTCGAAGCCGCCCCGGAAAGCCGCCAGCCGCATCAGAACCGCGCGCTCTTCAACGGGCAGCAGCCGCCACGAGTGGTCAAAGGTGGCGCGCAAGGAACGGTGGCGCTCCGGCACGTTGCGCAGAGAGGTCTGCAGGAAATCAAGGTTGCAGGCAATCTCCCGCGCGATCTCCTCGCACGAGAGCACGGCTACCCACCCGGCGGCCAGTTCAAGCGCCAGTGGGACGCCTTCCAGCATCCTACAAATCTCCGCAAGGGCAGCCTCTTCAACGGGCGCGACGGCGAAATCGGGCCGGCCGCGCTGCGCGGCCTGAATGAACAGCGAGACCGCCGGATAGCCTTCCAGCGCCCCCGGCGCATCTGGCGCGGGCGCCGGAAGGCCGTGGATCTCGTAGGTCCACTCTTCCTGCAGGTTAAGCCGCTCGCGCGAGGTCGCCAGCACCTTGGCCTGCGGCAGCCGCTGCAGGATTTCGGCCACCAGTCCGGCCGCGCCGGCTGAAGCGACCGCTTCGGGCGGCGTCAGGAGGTGTTCCACGTTATCCAGCGCCAGCAACGTGGGCCCGTCCGCGCGTTCCGCCAGGCCGCGCAACAGTTGTTCTTTGGGATCCGTCGGGCCAGAGAAGGAGAGCCCGACGACGTCAGCGATGGCAGGCACAATGAGTTCCGGCGCGCTGAGCGATGCGAGCGGGACGTAGTAGACCGCGCGAAACCGACCGCTTTGCCGGGCGGCGAACTCGATCGCCAGGCGCGTCTTGCCGATCCCGCCCAGCCCGGTCAGCGTGAGCAACCGGCAGCGCGGTTCAGCGAAGATACGATCCATCGCCTCCAGCTCACGCTCGCGGCCGAGCAAAGCCGTTGCCGGCGCAGGCAGCCGATGGGCGCCGGCGCCGGGATGCGGGGCAAGGTCAGCCCCGCCGGCAGGCGGCGCGGCCGGTGCGCGCAGTTGCGCAACCGCCGAGTCGCCCCGCGCGGCGCGAACGAAGCGCTCCCGTTCCTCGCCTGGGATTGCCAGCGCTCCGGCCAGCAACTGCGCCAACTGCTTGGACGGACGTCTTTCCCCCGACTCGATCTTGCGCAGGGCAAACACGGAGCAGCCGGCGCGCTGCGCCAGCTCCTCCTGGGTCAGGTCAAGCGACTTGCGGCGTTGTTTCAACCAATCGCCGAAGAAGACGGGAAGTTCAGACTGTTCCATCGTGACTGTCGCCCCCGCAAAACGATCTGTGCTGCTTTCTGGGTCAGTCTGAGGGTGAGCGACTGACCCCACACCACCTCAAAGTCGGTGTTCAATCTCCATCAGTGAGGCACTTGCTCATCCATCACGCAAAGGAGTCAATTATGAACATCTCGCTTCTCGCGCTGCGGCTCATCCACGTTGCCGCCGGGGCGCTCTGGGTCGGCGCCGCCGTTTCCTACATGTTCTTCGTGAAGCCCTCGGCTAAGGCGATCGGCCCGGCCGAACCGGACTTCATGCGCAACCTGATGGAGCGCCGCCGCTACCCGCTCTTCATGATCGCCGCAAGTCTGCTGGCGGTCCTCAGCGGGGTGCTGCTCTACACCACGGCCTGGGGCGGGTTCCGACTCAGCTTGTTCGGCAGCGGCCCTGGCGTGGGGTTTGCCGTCGGCTCCCTGGCCGCCCTCGTGGCCTTCTTCGTCGGGACGTTCGGAATCAGCCCCACCGCGGGCAGAATGGGCGCTCTGGGAAAGCAAATGGCGGCTGCTGGCGGCCCGCCGACCCCCGCGCAGCTGACTGCCATGCGCACGATGGAGGGTAGGCTCATCTGGTTCGAGCGCATCGACTTCATCATGCTCATGATCGCGCTGGCCGCAATGGCGACCGCGCGGTACTGGACGTTGTGAGCAGTTGCCAGCGCGACAGGTAGGGACGCCAATGAACATCATTGAGTACGACGCGGTCGATCCGATGGGACCCTTGCAGCTCAGCTTGCTGGCGCTGGATTTCCCGCTTACGCCGGAGCGCGCAGCCCACATCCGGCGCACGGACCCTCGGCCGTTCCCCTGCCTGGCGCTCTATGCGGTGGAAGGCCTCCAGGTGCTCGGGCAGGTTGGGGTGTTCCGCCTCCCTGTGGTGTCGACAGCAGGCTGCGAAGACGTGGGAGGCATCTGGGCGGTCTCGACCCATCCCGAACACGCCGGGCGGGGAGTGGCCTCGCAACTGCTCCGAGAGGCGCACACGCGTATGGCGGCGGCCGGCCTGCGTTACTCGACCCTCGGCACGGACCGCTACCGGGTCGCTTACTCCCTGTACCGGCAACACGGCTACGTCGACATGCAGGTGACTGGCACAGCCCTCGCGCGCTGGGAAACGGCGCACCAGCCCACCCGACTCCGCGCGCAACCGCCAAACGGCCGAGCCCACGACCTGGTCGAAGAGCTCTTCGCTGCCATTGCGAAAGGCCGCCTCGGTTTCGCCCGGCGGCACACCCCGTTTGCCCCGCTGCGCGACAAGGTGCGGCCAGAAGAGATCCGGGTGCTCTGGCAGAACGATGCGCCCGTTGGCTACGCGCTGACAAGTCGCGGTGGTCCCGTGTTGAGGATCAGGGACTTGTTGCTCAGGGATGGAATCGGCGCGGCCGAGGCGGTGGCGGCAGTGGCGGCAGAGACGCGGACGGCCTACGTGCAGGTAACCGCCAGCCGCCCCGGCGACATGACCAGCCTCCGCCGCGCCGGCTATCGCATCGCCCATCCCGACTGGAACGCGTTCATGGTCAAACCGCTCGTTCCTTCGGCCAGCCCGGAAGATGCCCGGCGACTTTTCGGCATCGGCGCAGACCGTTTCCTGATCTCGTGGCTCGACACCACATAAGGCTCGGACGGATCGGCAGCACTTCGCACGCAAGCAATCGTGATACCTGGAGGAATACATGAAACACCGCTTCCTGTCTTCATGCGTCTGGCGCACAATGCTGGTCATGGTGTCGCTGTTCATGTTCGGCCACGCACCCTGGCCCGCCGCGGCGTCCTTCCGGGATGCGCGGGACGATCCGCTCCCACCTACGCTGTTCCTGCCCCTTGCCGTCCGGTCAGGGACCAGCGCGCCCCCGGTGACAGGCGCTTTCTTTATCACGCCAACTGCTGACATCGATCGGCCTACCTCTCATCCAACCGTCCAGGTGGATGCGGCAGGCGGCGTACACGTCGTGTTCACGCCCCAGGCTGGGGCGCCACAGGCGGCAGCAGATGGCAGT
>CAZPTI010000265.1:4846-6891 GCA_964588925.1 uncultured Anaerolineales bacterium
CGGCGCGCCCCGCTTGGCCTTATACACCGGCACCGGTGCGGGGGGTAGCCTGACGCCTAACAGCCTCTACTACCTGAGCTGCCACGCGGCTACGTGCGCGCAAGAACGCGCCTGGTCGGCGCTGAACCTGAACTTCCCGCAGACGCACGGCGAAGAGGGTTTGGCGCTGGCGCTCGACCCGAATGACCGTCCGCGGCTCGCGTTCCACGCGCCGATGGCGGCGGGATTCGGCCTTTACTATGCCTGGTGCAACGCCAACTGCGCCGCCACGGCGCAGAGCTGGCAGCGCAAAGAAGTTGAACCAGGCGAACGGGTCAACCAGGAACTGGCGATACCGCCCTGGCCTGGCTGCGCCTTCCCGCAGTGCAACCCACCGATCCCGCCCTGCACTGTGTCCACCTGGGACAGCGGCGTGCGACCTTCGCTCGCCCTTGAACGGTCAGGAAACCCGCGCATCGCCTATGACGCGGACCATCATCAGGGTGGAGCGTGCGGCGCGTTCATCGACACTAAGCTTACGCGCTTCGCGCTGTTCGATCAGCCATGAAGGGCGGCCACAGCAGGCGCTCGATATGAGTGTACCTTATAAGCGCGATGCTCGTCTGCTACTAATGTCTCTCTCAGCGGAATCGAGCTCCTGGGGGCGCCGACATCTCAACCATGTGACCTTGCGGTCTAAAAGGAGTTTGGCATGAAACGCACGTGGGTGCTCTCGATGCTTCTGGTGATCTTGTTGGCCGGCTGCCAGGGTTTGCCGCGCGACGCCGCGCCAGCTCAGCGGCAGCCGCAGACCCCCCGACAGCCGGCCAAGACCGCGGCGGCCGAGGCCGGCGCTGCCCTGCAAGGGCTTTTGGACGACCAGGTGCGCAAACAAAATATCCTGGGCATGATCATGGCTGTCCGGCTCCCCGATGGCTCGGTCATCTGGCGGGGCTCCGGCTGGACGGATCCCGCAGGCAAACAAGCCTGGGACCTGAACACCGTTTCCGCGCTCGGAAGCGTCACCAAGACCTATACAGCCGTGGTCATCATGCAACTGGTCGAGGAAGGGAAACTCTCGCTGGACGATACGATTGACGCGTGGTTTGCCGACCAGCCCAGCGGAGACAAGATCACGGTGCGCATGTTGCTCTCTCACACCAGCGGGCTGGCGAACTTCATCCCGCCGGATAACGAGAGGGATCCCAGGTGGTCTCGCGAATGGGCGCCGCTGGACCTGGTTGCTGAAGCCAACCGGCTTGGCCCCGCGGATGCGCCGGGCGGCAGCGCAGCCCACTACGCCAACACGAACTACTTTCTGTTGGGCCTGATCATCGAAAAGATTACTGGAAGGAGCTGGGCCGAGGAGGTTGGATCACGCATCATCAAACCGCTCAAGCTTGACCACACTGATCTTCTGGGCGCAGCGGGGGTTTGGGGCGGGCTCCTGGCGCCGGGCTATGCGAGGACGCCGGACGGCTACGTCAGCACGCTGGAGATTCCTTCGCTGCCCCATGCCTCAACAGCGTGGGCGGCCGGCGGCGTTGTCAGCAGTCTTGCCGACCTCATGACGTTCGCCACCGCCCTCTTTGACGGCAAACTGGTGTCGCAGGAATCCCTGGCCGAGATGGTGAAGCCCGTAGGCCGGGACGTCGAGAGCGCGCGCCTGTGGGGCCTCGGCGGCGCGACGCTCGAGGGGCAGCCGGACGTCTTCGGCATGGGCGGCGACGTTCCGGGCTATCATGCCTTCTTTGTCGGTGTCAGGGGCACGCCGCTCGTGGTGGCCGCGCTCGTCAACACACACGAGGGCGACGTCGTCACCCCCGGCCTGATGGCTCTGGAGTACCTGCGGTCTTTGCCTCCACCTCCCGGTGGACCGGCGACGCCTGCCCCGTAAAGCGTAAGGGGATGGGGGAGTTCATCGCCATCGCGTTCAAGGCGCCTGGCAAAATATTGACGTAGTCACGGGCACGGCGCGAGGGCTGTCCCCTCGCGCCATCGCGCCCCGCGCCGAAACGCCGACCAAAACGCTTTTGAAACGCTCCCTGCGCTATCGTTCCGTTCAG
>CAZPTI010000266.1:0-6886 GCA_964588925.1 uncultured Anaerolineales bacterium
CAGAAATTGACCATAACGCACCGGCGGACTATAATACCGGGGTTTGAAATCATTCGCCTGAACGAGGTTTTCCCATGGCTCAGAAGAAGAAGACGGCTCAGCCCAAGCCCCGCGCGGCCGAGCCTCGCATGTACGGTGACGGCCAGCCGTCGCAAGTCGCGCAGCCCACGACGGCCGCCCCCGTCGAACCCGCCGTCCGCACCGCCGGCGCGACCCCTCGCGCGACGACTGCGCGCGGCGTCAGCGGCTCCTACAGCCGGGTCGACCGCATCGTCGACTACAGCTACGTCAAGGCCGACCTGCGCCGCCTCGGCATCACAGCAGCAGCCATCCTGAGCCTGCTGGTCGTGCTGGGCATCGTCATCCGCTAAAGATTGGTCTGAGGAGAGTCAAAGGCCCCGCTCCGTGGCGAGCAGGGCCTTTTTGCTTTAATCGAGTTGTGGCTGAGGTTCCTGCGGCAGCGCGAACCACGTGGCGGCCAGCGTCTCGACGACCAGATGCGCGGCAAAGCAGAGCCAGAGGTTGCGGGTGAGGACGAAAAGGCCCGTCGTGGCAATCGCGAGGGCTGCGCGCCGGATCGTGGCCGCGCGCTCGCTCTCGATGCGCAACGCAGCCCGCCCGAACGGGTTCAGCGCCCACTCCACTCCCGCCAGCGCAATCCCCAGCCACGCGCCCCAGTACAGCGGGTCCGCGCTCAGCCGGTTCGCCAGGCCGCTCAACCGGGACGGTTCCGGCGCGACCGCTGTCACCAACACCGCCGCCATTGCCGCCCGGTAAAACGCCCAGTGCCATTGTTGCAGCAGTGCCGCAATTGGCCCCCGCAGCCCGTTTATAAAACGGGTGAACCCATCGGTCGTCGGTCCATCGGGCAGCGTTCGCCGGTACAGCAGCCAGCCGAACAGCGCCATCACCACCACGCTGGCCGCCAGCACCAGCCCGGTCGACAACGTTGCGGGCCAGTTGAGCTCGGTCAGTCCGAGCGCGTAGGGCGAGATGAGGCCGCGTTGCAGCGCGAGGAACGGCACGAGCAGGTAGAACAGCCCGAGCGCGGTCCAACCCGCCGCAGCCATCGGCCCGCTGCGGAAGGCCGGGTCTGCGAGGCGCGGCCGAAGCGCCAAGTACGCGAGGTTGGTCGCAACGACGACGGCGAGGAAGCTACCTAACAGCCAGAAGGCGGGGTTCGCGGGATCATTCAGGCGCATGGCGCGATTCTAGCGCAAGTTGGCTTTCAGCGTAAATCGGCTTCATCTGCGGAAGGAGTTTCGCATGTCCGCCAGGCGGTGGGTCCTTCTCGGAATTGGCGTCATCCTCGTTGTCGCTTCGTGGGTCATGGTTTCCGCTCCCCGGCGCGGGCTGACCGTCCGGGACGTCTCGACGAACGGCATCCCCATGCTCTACATCGCGCCCGCCAACGCAAGCGCGCCCGTCCCCGGCGTGGTCATCGCGCACGGGTTCGCCGGGTCGAGGCAGCTCATGCTCGGCTATGCCTACACCCTCGCGCACGCCGGTTACGCCACGGTCCTGTTCGACTTCAACGGCCACGGCGCGAACGGAGCGCCCCTCGAACGCGACGCGCTCGGCGCAAACATTGCCGCCGCCACTGCGCAACTCATCGCGCAGCCCGAAGTCGACGCCAGCCGCCTCGCGTTGATCGGCCACTCGATGGGCAGCGGCGCGGTGATGACAGCCGGCATCGGCGAGCTTGGCCGCTACGGGGCAGTCGTCGCCATTTCGCCCACCGGCGCAGATGTCCGGCCTGACGCTCCGGCGAACCTGCTGCTCATGGCGGGCAGCCTGGAGCCGCGCTTCGTCGCCAACGCCGAACGCGTCCTTGCGCAGGCGGGCGGCCCGAACGACGACCTCGCCAGCCGTCGCGCGCGCAGCCTGCTCGTCGTCCCCAATGCCGAGCACATCACCATCCTCTTCCGCCCGCAGAGCCATCGCGCGGCGCTCGACTGGATCGGCCGGAGCTTCGGCACGGCCACGACGACGACCTACACCGACACGCGCATCGTCTGGTACGGCCTGCACCTCGTCGGCTGGCTGCTGGCGGTGCTTGGCCTGTCGCCGTTGCTTAGCAGCGGGCTCGGCTCGATGAACGCCACGTCGACCGGCCGCCGCGTCGCCGGACTCCTCCTCGGCGGGGCAGTTGCCACGGCTGTCGTCGGCCTGCTGGCGCGCTTCACGCCGCTCGCCAGCCTGCTCGGCATCCAGGTCGGCGGCGCAGTCGCGCTCTGGCTGCTGATCGGCGGGGTGATCTGGCTCGCCTTCAATCGGCCCATCCATCCGCCCGCGGCCATCGGCATCGCGCTCGGCATCCTCTTTCTCGTTATCCTCGTCCTCGCGTTCGGCGTCATGGCGCAGAGCGTGTGGGTGCAGTGGTGGCCCATCCCCGCGCGGCTGTGGCGCTGGCCGATCCTGTCGCTGGCCGTGCTGCCGTGGTTCCTTGCGGCCGGATACAGCACCTGGGGCGCCAGCGGGTGGGGGCGGCTGGCCTGGGCGCTCGGTCAAAGCCTCGTCTTCCTCGCCGGCCTGTTCATCGCGCTCACGCTGGCGCCGTCGCTCGGCTTTCTCATCCTGCTCATGCCCATCCTGCCGCTCATCTTCCTGATCCTTGCCGTCATGGCCGCCGCGTTCGACCGCCCCTGGCCCTACGCCATCGGCGCGGCCTTCTTCTTCGGTTGGATGATCTCAGTCGTATTTCCGCTCGCATAAGGACGCGTGAAGGACGCGGGCAAGGACGCTTGCAGGGACGCGCTCATCGTATGATCTCCTCGTAAAGCTTGAACGACAGCTAATCCGAAACAAACATGAGGAGACACAAGATGGCCTGGCAGATTGACAATTCCCACACCACCATCGAGTTCGGTGTGAAGCACATGATGGTTACGACCGTGCGCGGTCAGTTCGCGAACTTCGGCGGCGAAATTACGGTTGATACGCAGAACCTGCTCAATTCTAAGGTGGAAGGCTGGATCGACACCGCCTCCGTCACGACTCGCGACGCGAACCGCGACGCGCACCTGCGCTCGGCCGACTTCTTCGATGCGGAGAAGTTCCCCCGCATGACCTTCGTCAGCAAGCGGATCGAGAAGGTCGGCGGCGACCAGTACAAGGTCATCGGCGACATCACCATCAAGGGCGTCACTCGCGAGTTCACCTTTGACGTGACCAACGAGGGCCGGGGCAAGAATCCGTGGGGCGGCGAGATCTGGGGCCTGACCGCCACCGCCACGCTCAACCGCAAGGAGTTCGGGCTGAACTGGAACGTCGCTCTGGAGGCGGGCGGGTGGCTCGTCGGCGACCAGGTCAAGATTCGCGTTGAGATGGAGCTGGTCAAGGTGCAGGAGCCGGTAGCGGAGTTGGTCGCGGCGTAAGCGCAAGGCGTTGAGGAGATTCAGACCTGTCAGGTTTTCACCGTCACGAAGTGACGCACCTGACAGGTCTTGGCGTTTTTCAGGAGTCGTTACATGGCGTTACACGAGGACGGCGCGATTCTGACGTACGGTGAGCCGCTGGAAACGGCGCGCGCTGCAATGGTGATGATCCACGGCCGGGGCGCGTCCGCCGAAGATATTCTCTCCCTTGCGCCGATGATCGCGTCCCCCCGAATCGCCTTCCTCGCGCCGCAAGCGGCCAACAACACCTGGTATCCCCATCCCTTCACGCAGCCCATCGAACGCAACGAGCCGTGGCTTTCCTCCGCGCTCGGCCGCGTCGGGCAGATGCTGGCGCTGGTCGAAGGAGCGGGCATCCCGAAGGAGAAGACTTACCTGCTCGGTTTCTCGCAGGGCGCGTGCCTTTCGCTCGAATACGCGGCGCGCCATGCCATGCGCTACGGTGGCGTCTTCGGCCTCAGCGGAGGACTCATCGGCCCGGACGGAACGCCCCGCGATTATCCCGGCAGCATGGACGGCACGCCCGTCTTCCTCGGCTGCTCCGACGTCGACTTCCACATCGCGAAGGAGCGCGTGCTCGAATCCGCCGACGTCTTCCGCCGCCTGGGGGCAGATGTAACCGTCCGCCTCTACCCGAACATGGGCCACACGATTAACGACGACGAAATCGCCTTTGTAAGGCAGAACCTCTCCGCATAGGCTATAATGGCCGCCGTGCCAATCGACCTGCGATTGCTCGGCCGGCCCGTTGCCGAGCGCGATGCCCATCCTGTTGACCTGCCCGCGAAGGCGCTGGCGCTGCTCGGCTATCTGGCCGCCGCATCAGGCCCGCAGCCGCGCGAACGCATCCTCGGCCTGCTCTGGGGCGAGAGCGCGGAGGAAGCCGCGCGCAAGAACCTCCGCAACACCCTCTGGACGATCCGCAAGGAACTGGGTGAAGACGCCATCCTCGCGCAGGGCGACCGCCTCGCGCTCGGCCCCGCCGTGTCCGTTGACGCGCGCCGCCTCTCCGCCTTTCCGCTCGACGACCCTGCTGGCCTGCTCGCGCTCTATCGCGGCCCCTTCCTCGACGGCCTGTCGCTGTCCGAAGCGCCTGAGTTCGAGCTATGGCTGTCCACTGCGCGCGAGTCGTACGCGCAGACATTCTTCGCCCGCGTCAAGGACGCGCTGGCCGCGCTGGCTGAGCGGCGCGCGTGGGGTGAAGCCGTTACGTTGGCGCGCGGCGCGTTGCTCCACGATCCGTTGAACGAGGCGGTGACGCGCGGCCTGATGACCGCGTTGGCCGAGCAGGGTCAGCGCGCCGGGGCGTTGCGGCAGTACGATGCGCTTGCCGAAGCGTTGCGGTCCGAACTGGGCGTCGAGCCATCGCCTGAAACGGTCGCGCTGCGAAACGCGCTGACGCGAGAGACGCCGCCCCGCCGCCGGCGCGCGGCCGTCTCCCCGCCGCCCGAACCTTCCCCCGATTTCGTGGGTCGCGAGGCCGAGTGCGCCGCGCTGGACGCGGAGCTGGCGACCGTCCGTGAGGGACGCGCGCGCGTCGTCCTGCTGACCGGCGAGCTGGGCATCGGCAAATCCCGGTTGTGGCGCGAGTGGTCGCGGCGCCTCCCGTCCGACTGCCGCGCGCTGGAAGCCCGCTGCATGGAGGCGGCATCCGGCCTGCCCTTCGCGCCCCTCGTCGACCTGTTCAGCTCGCATGCCTGCGTCCAGGACTTGCTGCATGGCCCCGCCGCGTTGCCCGACGTCTGGCTCGCCGAAGTCGCCCGTCTCTTGCCGCAACTGCGCGCCGAACTCCCGCGCCTGCCACAGCCTGCCGCGCTGCCGCCCGAAGAGGAGCGCCGCCGCGTCTTTGAAGCCTTCGTCCAGGTGCTGCTGGCGCTCGACGCGCGTCCGCTCGTGGTCTTCGTCGACGACGTCCACTGGGCGGATCGCGCCACCCTCGACTGGCTCGCCTACCTCGCGCACCGCCTGCGCAGCTATCCGCTCCTGCTGGCCCTGGCGTATCGCGCCGAGGAAGCCCCGCCCGCACTCGTCCATCAGGTGGCGGCCTGGGGCAGAGAAGGCATCGCGCGGCGCATCCCCCTCCCCCGGCTCGGCCCGGATGAGACCGCGCGGCTGATCGGCGGCCTTGACGTGACGCCCGCCATCGCGCACCAGCTCCAGGCGCGCAGCGCGGGCAACCCCTACTTCCTGCTGGAGTTGAGCCGCCAGGCCGATGGTTCGGCCGAGGGCGAGCTGCCTCCGCTGCTGGCTGACCTCGTTCGCTCGCGCCTTGGGCGGCTGAGCGAGTCCACCCGCGCAGTTGCGCAGGCCGCTGCGATCCTCGACCCGGAGATCGACCTGCCCCTGCTGGTCAACATGACCGGCGGCGACGAGGATGACGTTCTGGACGCGCTCGATGAGTTGCTGTCCGCCGGCATCCTGGTCGAGCGTAGCTCTGGCATCGAGTTCAATCACCCGCTCATGCCCGCCGTGATTCGCGGCAGCCTGAGCGCGCCGCGGTCCGCCGTGCTCAACCGTCGCGCGGCGCAGGCGCTCATTGCGACGCATGGCGAACGGGCCATGCCGGTCGCGGGCTACATCTCCGACCATCTCGCCGCGGCCGGCGACTTGAGCGAGGCCGCGCGCTACGCCGACCTTGCAGCCGAGCACGCGCAGTCGCTCGCCGCGCTCGACGAAGCCGTCCGTTTCCGCCAGCGCGCGTACGATCTTACGCCGGGCGCCGGTCGCAGCCTGCGTTTGGGCGATGCGCTCTACCGCGCCGGTCGACTTGCTGCCGCGCGCGAGGCATACGAGGCTGCGCTCGCGGAGGCTGAAGAGACAGGCAACCGCTCCGTCGCGGCGCGCGCCTGCCTGGGCATGGGCGACACTTTCATCTCGTCAGGCTGGGTCGACGAGGTGCTCGACTGGGCGAAACGCGCGTTGACCTTCCTCGACCCCGAGGCCGATCCCGCCGCGCATGCGCACGCGCACTTCCTGCTCGGCGTGGGCCAGTTGCGTCGCGGCGGACGCGACCTTGAGCAGGCCGAAGCGGATCTCGTCGAGTCCGTCCGTATTGCGCGCGACCACAGCGTAGCCGAGCTGCAAATGGCGCAGTTCGAGCTGGCGAACGCGCGCGCCGAACGCGGGGACCTGGCCGGAGCCATTGAGCTATACGCGCAAACCGCCGACCTCGCGCAGGCTGCGGGCGACCCAAACCAGCGCGTCCTTGCGCTCAACAACCTGGCCTACCACAAGATGCTCATCGGCGAAACCGCTGCGGCCGGCGAGCATATCGACGAGGCGCTCCAACTGGCCGAGACGTACGGCCTGTCCCTGCCGTGCGAATATCTCTACAGCACGCGCGGGGAGATTTGCCTTGCCGAAGGGCAGTGGGACGAGGCGGAGCGGTGGATCGACCTGAGCGAGGCCGCGGCGCGCGAGCACAACAACGCGGCGCACGTCGCCAAGTGCCGCGCCAACCTGGCGCGGGTCGCGCAGGGCCGCGGCGA
>CAZPTI010000267.1:0-1011 GCA_964588925.1 uncultured Anaerolineales bacterium
AGCGCGGCGACGTGTTGCTGACGACCATCACAGCAGCCCCACTTGTCGCAGCGCGTCCACGTCCTCGGCATACTCGTCCATCCCGTAGTGCGGCCCGATCTGGCGCGAGCCGAGCAACTGGCGGAATTGCCACAGGCTCATGCCGGCCAGCTCGCGCGCCTTGCCGATGGAGAGGCGGCCTCGCTGATAGAGCAGGACGGCCAGCTCAATCTTGAGTTCTTCGGGCGTCAGCCGCGCCGAGTCGAGCACGGAGCGGGGAAAATCCAGCGATACAACGTCATTCATCTGCGGCTCCAGGCCTGCGAGCGACGGCCCTGGCGGATGTCGGCCAGTGTCGCGTCAATCGGGCGTTCATCCTGCCACGCGCCGAAGGACGACAGGAACCGCTCGCGCGCGAACGCGTCGACTTCTGCCGCGCCGGCCGGCTCGACGAACGTCACCAGCACACGGTAGGACTCGCGGCTGGGCGGCGTCTCCAGCAGGATGATCGCGCGGCCGTCGTAGACCGCGGGAATCGAGATTAATGGCATCGTAATTCTCCTCACCGGCTTGCGCCGCCCCCGCATTATAGCGCGTTGGCGCGCTGCGGGCAACGCGCAACCCGGACTGCGGCCTTGCGTATTTTGTGGCAGAAAGAGCAAGCAGGAGGTGCGCCATGCTCAAGCGACTGGTCGGCAGCGGCGATAAGGTGATGTTGGCCGCCATGCCCGTATTTGTGATCGGGCTGATCCTTAATCTGATCGGGCCGCAGGTGTTCTCGGTCGGCGGGCCGGCGCCGTGGCTGCGGACCCTCTCCATGATGCTGCTGGTTCCCGGCGTGATCTTGTGGCTGTGGGCCGTGGCGCTCGTGCTGTTGCGCGTCCCGCGCGGGCAACTGATTACGTCCGGGCCGTTCGCCCTCATGCGCCACCCGATTTACACATGCTTCGGGCTGCTGGTGCTGCCGTGGGCCGGGTTCCTGCTAAACACGTGGCTCGGCGCGGCCGTAGGGCTGGCGCTCTACATCGGCGC
>CAZPTI010000267.1:1021-6845 GCA_964588925.1 uncultured Anaerolineales bacterium
AAATTCGCCAGGAAGCCTGATCGCTCCGCGCTCGCATCGGCGCGCGGCGGTTCGCGGGGGAAGAGGATGCCGCGCTCCGGCGGGAGTTTGGCGCGGCGTGGGAGGATTATGACGGGCGCGTCGCGTTGAAGTGGTTGTAGGCGCGCGCCGGCTGATTGGCGCGCGCGCCCCGCGCGCACGTGCGAACGCAAGCTCGCACTACAAACCAAAAAGGGGCGGACCTGTCGGTCCGCCCCCTCCCTCGCGCCTTCAGCGCGCGCTTACTTAAACAGCTCCATCACCTTATTCGTGACATCCGTCCACGTCTTCACCGCGTCCGCACCCGCCGGCACCTCATAGCCGCCCTGCGTGAAGTGCTTGTTCAGCGCCGCAAGGTTGCCCGCCTTGTCCTCATTAATCAGGTGCGCGCGATGGCAGCCGCCGCAGGCCGTCGTCGCCGGGCCCACGATCATGCTCGGAACCGTGCCGATGCGCCGATCCCACGTCGCGTTCTCCGACGAAGCCGACAGGATGCCCGGCAGAGCCGTCGCCTGGTCCGGCGCCTCGTACGTGCGCGGCAGGTGGCAGCTCTCGCAGTTCTCCTCCTGGTGCGTCGGGTACGGCATCCCGATGTGATGCTCGTAATGCACCGCCTGCACCGGGTCGTCGAAGTTAATGTCCCCCGTATCGAACGGCTGCATCGCATGGATCGCATGGACGTAGCTGTCCAGCGCGCGCGACTGCATCTCGAGGTGCGAACCGCCGCTCTTCGTGATGTGGCACATCCGGCAGGCAACCACGCTGCCACCATAGCTCGGGTCGTGGAAGTTCGTCGCCAGCGCGCCGTGGCAGCTTTCGCACTTCGCCACATCCGCAATCGGCTTGAACGCCGCATCGTCCCACGCCGCATCACCCAGATCGAACGTCTGCGTCACCGCGTTCACCGCGACCTGCTTGCCATCGTCCGTGAACGTCGCCGGCAGCACGCCGAACTCCAGCCGCCGCACCGCGCCGTTCTTGATCAGGTCGGCCTGGCCCGTCAGGTCAAACTCGACCTGCCACTTCCCCCCCTCGCCCGAGAGGAACTTCACGCGCGGGTTCGCGGTCTCGGCGCCAAAATCGGCCTCCAGCGCGCGCTGGTCGCTCCGGTCGATCTTGCCGTCCTTGTTGTCATCGACCAGCCGCTCATGCCCGCCCACCAGGAAGTCACGCGTCCCCCAGCCGTAAAGGCTGACGATCACGGTCGGCGTCATGTTCTTCGTCACATCGACGTTCGTCACGTCCTTCGTCGCCGCGGCGCTGAAGTCCACCGTCAGCTTGTTGTTCGCGAAGGTCGCGTCGCCGATCGTCACCGAGATCGCGTCCGAGTAGCGGATGCCCGCCTCGTTATAGACCGTCGTATCATAGCCGGGGTGAATCGTCTTGAAGTCCGCCGCCAGGCCGCCCGCCTTGTGGCAGGTCGCGCAGTCGACCGGGTTCAGCCAGTCGATCGGCGGGTGCTTCTCGCCAATGAGGGTGTCGAGCGCCAGCGGGGTGGTGTCCCACGCCGGCTCCTCGCCTTCCTTCGCCTCGGCCTTCGCGCCGGTGGTCGGATGGCAGCTCTTGCACGTCGCGGCCGTGAAGTTCGCGTCCGTCAGGATCGTGTCCAGCTTGCCCTCGTGGCAGGTCGCGCAGTTCGCCATGCTCTGCGGGTACGGGAACTCCATCGCGTGCGACATATGCACGTCGTTCATCACCGACGGATTGTACGCGTAGAGCTTCAGCTCGTCTTCGGAGAGCAGCTTCAGGCCCTCTTCCTCCCCCGCGGCCAGGAACTCGGCCGCCTTGACCGGGTCGTTAACCAGCAACTGCCACTCGAAGTGCCCGCCCTCGCCGTTATCCAGGTGGCACACCTTGCAGGTCACGAAATCCGTCTTCGGGTCGTCGTTCACCTGCGCATAGATGTAGCCGTGCTTAAGGTACGGGTCCGTGTGGCACTTCACGCAGCCCGCATCGTTCGCGGTCGACGCGTAATCCACCGTGCCCGTCGTCAGCAGGCCGATGAAGGGGAACTGCGCCTGGTCGACGCGCGTGCCGGGGATGCGCTTAATCGTGCCATCGCGGCCGTAGACCACCAGCGCGCCGGCCTCCTTGCTCAGGTCCGTCGCATCGACGAACTTCTGATCGGCCTCGGGCAGGCCGGTCAGGGTGCTCGTGACGACGCCCTTGCCGTCCGCGGCGACCTTGCCCTTGAGCGACAGGCGATCGCGGGCCGGCTCGAACTGGAACTTGCCGTCAGCGAAGGGCGCCCAGTAAATGCTCAGGGCGTCCATGTCCTTCGGGTTGACGGGCTGCCCGTTTTTAAGCAGCTTGAACGTCACCGTGCTCGCGCCGGCCGCGCCCTTAGTGTAGGCGAGGTCAGTCACGGTGATAACGCCGTCCTGATAGAGCGAGTTATAGAAAGTCTGGTGCTCTGCGCCGCTGCGCTTGTGGCAGACGGTGCAGGTTTCGATGGTGTCCACAGTGCCGGGCGTACTGGCTTGCGGAACAGGGGCCGCGGCGGCAACGCCGCGGCCGGTGCTGGCAGTCGCAACCATCGTCGCGAGGACGAGCAGTGCGACGAAGGCCAGCAGGACAACGAAGGCCTTCTTCATGCGATGTCTTCCCTTTCTTCCCCTTTGAATGGTGGGTTGGAGAATAAGGCTCCGACAGTTCGGGGACAGTGTAGATTTTATTACTTTGTGGGATTTGTGTCAAGCGGGAAAAGGTTATTTGTGAGAAAAGTCGCTGCGCTGGGGTGTGCTTTTGGTGTTGAGCGAGCCTCCATTCTAGCCCCTGCGTTGGGCATGCGCGCGGAGCAGTGGGCTGCCGACCGGGCCAACTACGGCGTCGCGGTTGCGGTGGGACACGGACGCGTAGCCGAAGGAGCGTAGTACGCGAAGATGCGCAACTCGGGATAATCGAGCTTTGACTTGACCAGACGGTATTCGTAATCCTCTGTATACAGAATACACTGGTTGTCGGTCCCGTACTCCAGCCGCCAATCCTCATGCTGTTTCACGAGCCACCCGCCCTTTTCCGGTACGACCGTCATCCTGGACTCAGGTTGCGCACGCAGGTAGCGCCGCGGCGCGGGGTACTGAGAGACGTTCGCTTTGAACTGTTTCAGGTTTTGCGCTGCCTGCTTGCCGCAGTAATACGAGCTTAACTCCTGGTCCCACGTACTGATATGCGCCACCGCACGGCCAAAGGCCTCCGTCAGGTTGCGCCGCATGTCCCGCCAGACGATTTCCTCGTGTGAGGGTGTTGCGGTAGATGTGGGTGTGGTTGAGGGCGTCAGCGTCGCGGTGGGCGTGGGCGTGGCCGATGGCGTTGCTGTCGCGGTGGGCGTGGGTGTCGTGGTCAGCGTCGGCGCAACCGTCAGCGTGGGAGTGGACTGCTCGGTCAGCGAAGCACGCCGTGTGGGTTGTGCCGTAGCTGCGGGCGCATCGGTGGCCGTCGCCGCAGTCGCGGCCGGCTCTGCGGTCACTGCAGGCGTCGCGATGACGGGCACGGCTGGCGCTACAAGCTTGTATGCGAAAATAAAGAGCGCAGGCACAGCCAAAACGAGCATGATCGCGCCGCCGATTCGCCGCCCGCTCAACCCGTCACCCTTCTCCGATTGCTTAGGCGGGGGGTTGACCGGCTTGGACATTAGGGAGTCGACATGCTCCGCCAGCTCGCGCAGTTCCCTCACGCGCGGCTTCGCATCGGCAACCATGTCGAGCAATTCGGGCAGCAGCCCCTCCGCATGGATGCGGCGCAGCAGGTCCTCGACCACCTCTTCCCTGCTGGCGTCCCACTTCACGCGGTCGTACACGTCCACGGAGCCAGGCTCGGCGGAGAAATGGGTGCGGGTGAAGATTTCGAGTTCGCTGAGGGCCGGAAACGCGCCTTTAAGCGCGGTTTTGATGCGCAGCCAGTCGGCGGGGGTGAGCTCGGGCCGGGTCATGGGGGCATGTTAGCACAACGGGATGGAGGCGCAAGTGGGGGGCGCGACACCCGCGTTCCAAACGCCACACCCCACCGCTTCACCCTACAAATATGGTACAATCCCCTCCAGCACGACGCGAAAACCGCGCAACCGCCCGTTAATTAAAGAAAGACACGCACGGAGGCTCCCTTGCCATGACCCCTGCGCCCGACCCGCAACTCCTCGAACAGGCCCGCGCGGCCCGCACCGCTGCCGCAGAAGCGCACAAGCGCCGCGCGGAGCAGCTCGCCCCGCTCGCCGCGCAGGTCGACGCGGGCATCTGGCGCGGCGAGGTGACGCACGCGGTCCGCGCCGCGCGGCGCGACGACGCCCTGCTGCGGATGCGCGTGGGAGATTTCATTGAGGCGTGCGGCGGCGGGCATGACCTTTCGCTCAAATACACGCCCCTGCTGCAAGCCCGGCGCGCGCCTTCCGATAACGCGCTCGACGCGGCAGAGGGATTTCTGCATGAACTGCGCCCGCGCGATAAAGATGCCGAGCTCTGGCTGCTGGCCCTGAAACGGGAGGCGCGCGCGTATCTCAGTCAGTTGCGCGGAGACCGGCTGCTGCGCGACGCCGAGAAGCTGGCGGATCGTTATGTCACGCAGGTGTTGCGCGGGGTGGATCGCCTGCGGCCAGACGGGCAGCGGCGGCTGACCGCGTACATCGAGGCGCTGCGCGTATACCGCTGGCTGTACCTCCCGTGGCGGATCGAGCCGCTATACCGCCGCTTCCTCGCCCGTTTCCCCTCCCCGGACCCGGCGGCCGACCTGCTGGCGCGGCTCGATGCGGACTTTGACGCCGTGCCGCGCGGGCTGCTCAACGCGTGGAGCGACCTGGCCGAGGCCGTCTTGCCCGCGCTCGAGCTGCGCAACCCGGCCGACACGCGCGAGCTCGAGGCGCTCCTGCGGCTCTACATGCCCGTCGAGGCCATCGCGCCGGGCCGGGTGGAGCAGACCGCGGTCGCGGTGGAGGGCGTCACAGCGGAGCAGTTTCGCCGCGCCGGCCGCAGCCTCGCCGCGATCCTCCGCGCGGTCCCCCACGACTCGCGCGCCGCGGGCGCGCTCAAGGTGTGGCAGGGGCTGGGGCGCCTCGGCCTCGGCCAGTACCCCGCGCTCTTCGCGCTCACCGACGACCTCCAGCCCGACGACGACGCGCTCGGCATCACCCTGCGCGCGCTCCGCGGGGAGGCGCGCTACCGGCTGGGGCGGCATGAGGACGCGTACCTCGACCTCATCCGCGCGGAGCGGCTGGCGCGCGCCGCGCTGGACAGGGCCGGCGGTGAACCGAACGCGGCCGAGCGGGACGCGCTCAGCCGCCTGTGCCACAAGGCCGGCAACGCGCTGCTGGCGATCGGCGACGAAGGCAAGGCCGACGAGGCGTTCGCCCGCGCGCGCGAGGTCGCGCCCGACGATCCGTTAGGCCGGGCCGCTGAGCTAATCAACCAGGGCAATCTCCGCTTCCTCCGCCACGCCGCCGACCGCGAGCAGGGGTACATGACGGTCGACCGCGAGCTCCAAAAGCGGCTCACCGAAGAAGGCCCCGCCGCGTTCATCGCCGCGCGCGCCGCCGCCTGGCGCGCCGGCCTCGACGCCGCCGAAGCCGCCTATCGCGACGCGCTCGCGGCCCTGGACGCGCGCCCCGACGGGTTTCCACCGCCGCGAAGTGGCGCACCCGTCGGGTCTCCCGCATCCGCCGCGCGCGCCTACCTCGCCGCCCTCTGTCACCTCAACCTCGGCAACGTCGCCTGGGCGCGGGGCAAGAGCGCCGAGGGCCGCGGCCAGGAGTGGTATCGCGCCGCGGCAACCGGGTACACGGCCGCGCGCCAGCTCGCGCGCGGGCTGCCGGGCGAGC
>CAZPTI010000268.1:0-6833 GCA_964588925.1 uncultured Anaerolineales bacterium
GCTCCTAATCCATGCGCCTAGCCTGCATCGCGTGCGAAGTCCTCGCCCGGCCGCTCTACCTTTCCGCCGCCCGCTCGCCGCACATCGTCGACATCCAGCTTTTCCGCCGCGGGCTGCACAACAACCCGGCCGACCTGCGCGAACGGCTCCAGGCTGCGGTCGACGAAGCGTCCGCGCGGACGTTCAGCAACGGCCGCCACGAGTACGATTACATCGTGATGGGCTACGGCCTCTGCGGGCAGGCCACCGCGGGCCTGACCGCGCGCGAAATCCCCGTCGTCGTCCCCCGCGCGCACGACTGCATCACGTTGTTCCTCGGCAGCCGCGACGCGTATCAGCACCAGTTCGAGAATTACTCCGGCACGTACTGGTACGCGCAAGACTACATCGAGCGCGACGACGGCACGGGCGGCGCGCTGGCCCTCGGCGCCGGCTCCGACACCGACCTCGATAGGGTTTACGACGAGTACGTCGCAAAATACGGCAAGGACAACGCCGACTACCTCATGGAAGTCATGGGAGCGTGGCAGCAGCACTACAAGCGCGCGGGCGTGATCGACGTGGGCATCGGCGACATCTCGGCCACTCTCGCCCGCGCCGAAGCCGACGCTGCGCGCCGGGGCTGGGTGGTTGAGAAGGTGAATGGCGACGCGATCTTGATGAAGCGCTTGCTCGACGGCGACTGGGAGCGCGACTACCTGATCCTGCAACCGGGCGAAAAGCTGGCGATGACCTACGATCACAACGTCATCGGCTGCGTGAAGTCCTAGACGAGAGAGCATGACTCAAGCTGAAACGAAGACGGTCACGCGCGCTGAGCCGCGCGCGACCGCGCAGGTGAAATTCTCTGACGGCCGCATCTACGAAGGGCCGCTCTGGACCGAGTTGCGCGAGTTCGTCGACGCAGCCGGCGCGGACTTGCCCTGGCGCTTCCCCATCGTTGCTTCGCTCATCGACGACGAGTTGCGCGAGCTCACCTACCACATCGAACGCGATGTCGAGGTGGAGGCGCTTGGCATGGACGACCGCGACGGCAGCCGCATCTACCGCCGCTCGCTCACCTTCCTGATGGTCGTCGCCATTCACCAGCTTTTCCCCGGCGCACTCGTCAATGTTGACCACTCGGTCACGTTCGGCGGCTACTACTGTGAGGTCGAGGGCCGGCTGCAATTCACAAAGGAAGAACTCGCCGCAATCGAGGGGCGCATGCGTGAGATCGTTGCTTCGGAAGCGCCCATCGGCAAGCAGCGCGTGCCCCTCGCCGAGGCCATCGAGCTGTTCCGCAGCCGCGGGGAGGACGACAAGGTCCGCCTGCTCCAGCACCGCGAGAAGGACTATCTCGTCCTCTACGAGCTGTGCGGCTTCCGCGGCTACTTCCACGGTTACATGGTCCCGACCGCGGGTTACCTGGCCGCGTTTGCGCTCCAATACTACGCGCCCGGCTTCCTGCTTCGCTTCCCGCAGCGCCAGAGCCTTGAGCTTGAACCCGTCATCGAGTACCCCAAGCTGGTCAACGTCTTCCGCGAGTACGGCAACACCCTGCGCGTGCTCGGCCTGCACGACGTAGGCTCGCTCAATGCGGCTATCACTGCGGGCCGCGCGAATGAAATCATGCTCGTGGCCGAGGCTCGGCACGAACACGGCATCGCGGCCATCGCCACCCAGATTGCCAACGCGGATCCGCGCCCCAAGCTGGTCCTGATCGCTGGCCCGTCCTCCTCCGGCAAGACCACCTTCTCCAAGCGTCTCGCGGTGCAACTGCTCGCCAACGGCATCCGCCCCATCGCGGTCGAGATGGACAACTACTTCGTTGACCGTGAGCTGACGCCGAAGGACGAGGAGGGCAACTACGACTTCGAGTGCCTCGAGGCGCTCGACCTGCCTCTCTTCAACGACCACCTGGCGCGGCTAATGGCAGGCGAGGAAGCGCAACTCCCGCGCTTCAACTTCATCACCGGCCGCCGCGAGCCCGGCTCGATCATCCAGCTCGGCCCCGATCAGATCTTGCTCATCGAGGGGATCCACGGCCTGAACCCGCGCCTTGCGCCGGGTGCGCCGCGCGAGAGCGTCTTCCGCATCTATATCTCCGCGCTCACGCAGCTCAACATCGACCGCTACAACCGCGTCTCCACGACCGACAACCGGCTCATCCGCCGCATCGTCCGCGATGCGCGCACCCGCGGCTACACCGCGGCCGACACCATCGGTCGCTGGGAGAGCGTGCACCGCGGGGAGCGCCGCCACATCTTCCCCTACCAGGAAAACGCCGATGCCATGTTCAACAGCGCGCTGGTTTACGAGCTCAGCGCGCTCAAGCCCTACGTCGAACCGCTGCTCCTTCAGTTAGAGCAAGGCAAGCCCGGCTACGTGGAAGCGCACCGGCTGCTGGCGTTCTTGCGGTGGTTCGAGCCGATGGCGGTGGACCCCGTGCCCGACAACTCGATCTTGCGGGAGTTTGTTGGGGGAAGCACTCTGGCGAATTTCGAGCCGTGGCGTAAGGCCTGACCCACTCGTTTTTACGGCAGCGACGGTAAGACATCGGTGGCGGTGCGGAGTAATGCCTGGAAGGAGTCTGCCCGCGGGCGGCTCTGACATGCCCTGGAGGTTCGCCCGGCACTGCCGAGAGCCGAGAGCGCACGGCATTGACACTGAGCGAGCGCCGGATTACACTACCGGGTAGGCAGGCTCTGATTCGCCTCTGGTCTCTGCTGGCGACGTAGTTCCGGTCCCTCGACTGTGGAGGGCTTTCATGTCCACGTCCTCGCGCTATGGCGACCGGCCAACAATTGGCGTGTTGGCCGGTTGGCAATATTACTGGACCCCGACGCCGCTCAGTTATCTCAATCCGATCTTCCGGGGCATCCGCCGCGCTGCGTCCGAGGCCGGCTGCAACCTCCTGCTTGCCTGCGGCATGGGCTCTTCCGCCACCGCTATCGACCCGTTGCGTCCCGCGTGGTTCGTCCCCTCGCCCGACGCCGACTTTGTCCCGGTCGGCCCGCGGAACACGGACGGCCTGGTTGTAGTAAATCCGCTTCATGACGAGACGCGCTCCCGGGAGATACAGGAGCTCATCTACTCAGGCCACCCCGTCGTTTTTGTTGGCGCCGGAGAGCGCGGTCCCACCGTCGAAGCGGACAACCGGTCGGGCATTCGCGAGGCAGTGCGTCACCTGTATGATCACGGCCACCGGAAGATTGCCTTCATCGCCGGGAGCGAGGAAGATTTAGCCGGAGACACCGGCGAGCGCCTTGGAGCCTATCACGCTGCTCTGGCGGAGTTAGGCCTGGACGACGAATGCCGCTGCGAGTACGGGCGCCATACGTTCTCAGGCGGGCTGAGCGCGGCGCGGCGGATGATCGCGAACGGCTCCAGCTTTACTGCCATTGTTGCGAGTAATGACGAGTCCGCGCTCGGCGCGCTGCAGGCGCTTGCGGAAGCCGGGCTGCGGGTGCCGGAGGATGTCGCTATCGTCGGCTTTGACGACCGGCCGGAGAGCGCGCTGCAGCGGCCCTCGCTCAGCAGCGTCGCCGTTCCGCTCTACGAGTTGGGCGTCCGCGCCGTCGAGTTGCTCGTTGGTCTGGTGCGGGGGCGGTCCGTGCCGGCCCACCCGGTCCGAGTGCCGACCCGCCTCGTGCCCCGCGAATCCTGCGGCTGCGTGGAACGCGAGCCGGTTGCGCCCCTGCGTCATGCCCTTGACGCGCAGCGAGAGCGGCTGATTCGCGCGTTCGATCAGAGTCTCGAACGCGGCGCTCCGGCAGTCCTCGAGACCGCTTTGGAGGTCTGGCTGGACGATGAGGCCGCGGTCGATAACGATGGCGGCGCCTGGGGCGCCGCACTGGACCTTGCGAATCGCGTCTTTCCTGCGCTCGCGGAGCGCGCCGCCCCTCATGAGCAAGCCGCCGCGCGCGATCTCGTGAACCGCGCCCAGTCAGTCATCGCGCACAGCGCAGTCCGTAGCCGGGCGCGCTTCAGCATGGATCAGCGGTGGACTTTTGATCGGCTTGGACTGCTGACTGCGCGCCTGCTTAACACGCTCGACGAATCCCAGATCTATGAGATCCTCGCCCAGCATCTCCCCGAGATGGGCGTTAGCTTCGCCGTCGTTGCGACTTTCCTGCCGGATGGCGACGACCCAACCGGTTCGTCGCTCCTGCGCGTGCTTGCGCCCGTCGGGCGCGCGCCCACCACCTCCCCAACGCAGCAGTTCCCGCCCGCCGGTCTTCTTCCTGACGGCCAACCCTACAGCCTGGCGCTCCTGCCTGTAGTCAACCCGGCCGGCCAACTTGGGTTTGTCGCCTTCGACACCGCGCGACTTGATGTATACGGCTCCATCGTGCAGGAACTGGCGGCCGCGCTGCATGCCGCCACACTGTACGCTGAGGCGCAGACGGGCCGGCGGCTGGCCGAAGAAGCCACTCAGATGAAGAGTCGCTTCCTCTCCACTGTCAGTCATGAGTTGCGCACCCCGCTCAACCTCATCATGGGCTTGAGCGAGATCCTGTTGCGCGAGGAATCGAGCGCCAACTCCTCCCAACGCAACGACCTCGAACGTCTGCATGCGAACGCCCAACACCTCAGCCGCCTGATCAGCGACGTTCTCGACCTCGCCAGCAGCGACGCGGGCCGCCTGCGGCTAACCTACCAATTCGTAGACCTCGGGCAGGTGCTCCGGGAGGTATCCGAGACCGGACGCCAGTTGGCGACAGGCAAGGGGCTGGGCTGGTCCGTCGACCTGCCTGCGTCCGGTCCCTGGATTTGGGGTGACCGAACGCGGCTTGCGCAGGTGGCGTTGAATCTGGTCAGCAACGCGATCAAGTTTACGCAGCGCGGCGCAGTTCGGATCGCTCTGGAGTCTTCTGAGCGGTCCGTCATAGTCAGCGTTATCGACACCGGCCTGGGCATTCCCCTTGCCGATCAGGCCACTGTCTTCGACGAGTTTCGTCGCTCCGGACGCAGCATCGAGCGCGGCTACAGCGGTCTCGGTCTCGGTCTCTCGATCTGCAAGCGGCTGGTCGAGCTTCATGGCGGGACGATCGGAGTCGAATCTGGTGGGCAGGAAGGCGCGGGTTCGCGCTTCTTTTTTACGCTCCCTCTCATTGACTCTCCGGTCGAGCTGGCTGCTCTTCCCGCGCGCGACGTTACTGCCGACACCCTCGTGCTCGTTCTCGCCGCTTCCGTAAGCACCAGCGAGGGACTGCGCGCTCATCTTGCGCGGCGCGGCTACGAGGTGCGGTTCGCGCAGATCGACGAACCCTCGACCTGGCAGGCATGGCTCCTTGTGTCTCACCCAACAGCCATTGTCCTGGACGTCAGCACAGCTTCCGATGAGGCCTGGCGCGCGCTTAAGGCGCTCAAGGCCAACCCTGCGACCGGCAACATTCCAGTGCTCTTCTATGCCGTCGCCACGGAAGACGCGCCGCCCGGAGGAGACAGCAGCGCCTCCGCTTCTGTGCTGGAACTGGACTACCTGACCAAGCCCATCGAGCTGGCGAACCTTGCTCGCGCGCTGGACCAGCGCTGGCTTGCGCCCACCCCTGAGCGCCCGGTGCGCAAGTTTCTCGTTGTCGACGACGACCCGGATACGCTCGACATGCACGCGCGCATCGCGCAGGACCACTCCCCCGCTCACCGCGTCTTCCGCGCGCGCAATGGTCTCGAAGCGCTCCGCATCCTCTCCGAAGAACAGATCGACCTTGTCTTGCTCGACCTGATGATGCCCGACATGGATGGCTTCGAGGTGCTCGAAGCGATGCGCCAGCGCCCATCCACTCGCGACATCCCTGTCATCGTCGTGACCGGTCAGACCCTCTCCGAGTCTGAGATGGCGCGGCTTAATCTCGGCGTGACCAAAGTGCTCAGCAAGGGGCTCTTCAGCATTGAAGAGACGCTGACTCACCTCGACGCAGCGCTTGCGCGCCGCCGCGAACTGAGCAGCGAGGCGCAGCGACTGGTCCGGCAGGCAATGGCCTATATGCAGGCGCGCTACGCCGAGCCGGTGTCGCGAGAAGAGGTTGCGGCCCATGTCGGCCTCAGCGAAGATTATCTGACCAGTTGCTTCCATAAAGAGTTGGGTCTGACGCCTGTGGCGTATCTCAACCGGTATCGAGTCCAGCAGGCCAGGCAACTGCTCAAAACCACGCGCAAGAGCATTACCGAGATCGCGCTGGAGGTGGGCTTCTCCGGCAGCAGTTACTTCAGCCGCATCTTTCACCGCGAGACGGGCATGTCGCCCGCTGAATACCGTCAGGCCTAACTTCTGTCTTCGAATCTCATAGCCCACGCAGCCGGCAGAATTCCATCTTCTCGGAATCCTGCGCATCTTGTTCGCTTTTCGACAAGAGTTTTCCCCTCCATCCTCCTATACTCACCTCAGTTCATGGAATCGGTCCCAGTGCGCGCGGCCATCCCGGTCGCCTTTCCGAGGCTCTTCACGATGCTGACCTTGAAGCAGATTGCCGAGTTGGCAGGGGTTTCCCGCTCCACGGCGTCTCGCGTGCTCAACGACCGGCCCGGCGTCAGCCCGGAAGTGCGCGAGCGCGTGCTCATCGTCATGCGTGAACAAGGTTTCCGGCCCGATCCCGTCGCGCGCTCCCTGGCATCCCGTCGCTCAACCGGTTCGGACGCGGATCAACCGTCCCTTGCGGATCAGCGCCGTTTAGCCACCGCGCGCTAGATCCCACCCTCTTTTTTTCGCCGGCGCTGAGAGCGGTTCCAGTGACTCGAAGGAGGCGCCCGCAATCGTCTCTGGTTGTTAGCTCAACCACCGTTTGCCGTCGGTTATGTTGCCCGTTGCGCAGCCATTTCCAGAAGGAGAAGTCGCCATGTCTAAGAAG
>CAZPTI010000269.1:0-6805 GCA_964588925.1 uncultured Anaerolineales bacterium
AAAGGCATCGTAGTCCATGCCGGTAACGTACTGCTCGACCCGGTCTATTGCCTCAAGAATATCCTCGATCCGCACGCGCCACGCTCTAGGCGGCATAGATCGCCTCGCTCAGAATCGTGTCGCGGAACTGTCGTTTCAGCGCGGCGCGTGTGGCAAGGTCGACCGGCCGGCCGAGGATCTCTTCGAGGCGCTGCTTCACCGTCAGAAAGTGGAACATGCCGACCGGACGCGTGAACTCAATCAGCAAGTCGACGTCGCTTTCCGGCCCGGCCTCATTGCGCGCGACCGAACCAAAGACCGCCAGCGATGCAACATTCATCGCGCGCAGGTCGGCCTGGTGCTCTCGCAGCAAACTAAGAACGCGCTCGCGCTGCATCTGCGCCCTCACACTTCCACTTGATGATGCTGTCTAAGCTATTCTAATTCCGGGACAAATGCGTGTCAAAGGCTCGCAAAAGCCTACCCAAGCTCGGCGATAGCCTGGAGGGCGTCGAGGTCGACCAGCACTACCTTGCCGCGGCGCGTGAAGATCAGTTCCTCGCGGCGGAACCGGCTCATGACGCGGATGGCGGTCTCGACCGTCGTGCCGGTCATGTCGGCCACGTCCTGGCGCGTCAGGGGAAGCTCGATCACGCGGCCTTCGGGCGTGTCCGCGCCGGCCGTCTGGCCCAGCTTGAGCAGGGTGCGCGCGATGCGCTGCTCGACGCGCTCGACCGCGAGGCTGCGGATTTGCTCCGCCGAGCTGCGCAGGCGCAACCCCATGTCGTTGATCACGGTCAGGGCGAATACGGGGTAGCGGGAAACGAGGGTCAGGCAGTCGTTGCGGCCTATCACGAGGAGCGCGCACTCTTCGATGGCCTGCGCCGTGCCTGGATAGCCGCCCCCGTCAAAGACGGCGACGCTGCCGAGCAGTTGGCCCGGCCCGGCCATGCGCAGCACGACATCCTTCCCATCTGTGGAATGTCGGAGGACTTTGACCTTGCCTGTCTTGACTACATAAAGGGCTTCCGGCGCTTCGCCTTCGAGGAAGATGTAATCGTCCTTCTGATAATGGCGCTCACTGAAGAAGTCGCCGACCTTCTCCCAATCACGGTCGGAAAGCCCGGCAAAGACGGGCAAGGCGGCGAGAATCTCGCGCCGGTCCATCTGGCTAAAGCTCCCGCGCAAATGGGTGCAATATGATGCAGGTCATATAATGAGGATTATAACACGCAGCAAGGGACAGGCGCAATTATGAGGGGAGCTTATGAATTGTTGCGCAAACAGAAGCGGAATGGAACGCAGATTCAACTGATCGAACTGATCAGCACGATCTCAGACGAAAATCATACCGATCAGTTCAATCAGTTACATCAGCGTGCCACTCTTCATGGCTCTATGGCGTAGGCTTTGCCTTCCAGCACCACCGTCACCCGGTCGCCCAACGCCAGATAGCGACCGATTTCGGGGCGTTCGGTCAGCAGCTTGAAGTAGCGGTCGCTGCCGAACTTGATGACTTCCGGTTTCATCTTCTTCGCGTCGAATGCGGTGTCGACCCAGGCGCCGTTGGTCAGAACGAAGGTCTTGCCGCCGACCTGCTTGATCGCCGCGTCGGCCGCGTTCTCCGTGACCGTCTCGCCCTGCTGCAAGGCGGCCTCGCTCTGCGCCTTCTCGACCGCGGCCGGGCCGGAGCGACCGGCCTCCTGCATGGCCGGGGCAGCCGTTGGCGCACCCGCGGCCGGTCCGCCACCGCCGCCGCGGCCAAATCCACCCGGCGGCGGCGCAGGCCGCGCGATGTCAAGGCCCGGCTCCTCGACCAGGAAGGAGGTGTATGGCGTGGCAATGCCGAACTTCGTCCCCAGGTCCGTCACTTCCCGCACCAGCTCGGGGGTTTCCCCGCGCAGGCGGATCTGCGTCAGCAGGTAGCCGATCTTGCGCTGCGCCCACAGGCGGGCGATGAACTCGTTGCCCCCGCGCTCAACGAACTGGAGCCCGGTGTAGCGGCTGGCGCGCGTCTGCCCGTTGACCTGCCCGGTCAGGCGGAGCTCGCCCACGCCGCTGTTGCGGTAGCGCCCCGCAACGACCAACTGCGACCCGGCGAACAGGTCGGGCAGCGGGTAGGGGTACATATCCTCGACCTTCACGCCGCTGAACAGGGCCTCCACGTCGACCAGCACCGGCGCGCTCACCTTCGCATAGAAGCCCGACACTTCTTCCTTAATATCCTGCTCCGGCCGCACGTAGGCGCTGGTTCCGCGGTGCCGCGCGCTCAGTTCGTCGAGCAGCAGTGTGTCGACGTCGAAACCCACGCCGAACGAGAAGAGGCGGACGGACTTGGCCGCGTTCGCCGAGACGTTCGCGACGATGCGATCCGGGTCGATCTCGCCCGCGGTGGGCAGGCCGTCGGTCATGAAGAGGACGACGGTGGGGCGCTTCGCGTCCGCGCCGGCCAGCGCCTCGAGCAGCGCGCGGTTGATGTCCGTGCTGCCCGCCGCGGCCAGTTTGTCCACAAACGCCTTCCCTGCCGCGGCCTGGCTCGCCGCGACAGGCCGGTCGGCGAAGAGGCGCGTCGCCGTGCTGAACGCGACGATGTTGAAGCGGTCGGCGGGCGACAAGTTGTCGAGCACGTACTTCGCCGCGCCCTTCGCCTGCTCCATCTTCTCGCCGTCCATGCTGCCCGACGTGTCCAGCACGAGAATCACATCTCTGGCAATCGGCGCGCCCTCGGCTTCGAGCGGCGGCGTCACCAGCAGGAGGAAGTAGCCGTCCTCATCGAACGGTTTGTAGCTCAGCAGGTTCACGGCGATGGCGGCGCTGGACAGGCCGTAATACAGGTCGAAGTCGCGGTCCGGCTTCACGTCGCGCGCCTCGTAGCCGACCGTGGCGGTCTTCTGGCCCGCGCGCGTCACGTCGACGGGGTGCGAAGGCGAGTAGATCGCGCGCAGCGGGCTGCGGTCGCTCACCTCCACGCTGATTGCCACCTCTTGCAGCGGCTGCGCGGAGAACTTCTCCGTATTCAACGGGTAACGGTAATGGATCAGGCCATTGTCTGCCTTGAGCACCTGGGTGTAGGTGAGCTCGATGCGGCGCTCGCCGCCGGGCGGGATGGGGAAGATGCGCGCCTGGAACGCGCCGCGGCCGACGTATTCGAGCAGCGCGGGGTCCTTCTGGCGGCGCACGATGTCCTCGTAGATGCGCCGCGCCTCGTCCCGGCCGAGCAGCTTGCCCTCCAGCTTCTTGCCGTCCACCCACATGTCGAAGCTGGAAACGGCCGCGTCTTCGGGCAGCGGGAAGATGTACGTGCCTTCAACGGAGAAGTCGGCATCGTTGACAAATACCTGGTCGACTTTCGTGGTCGCGACCTGGTTGTCGATGGTGACGTTGACGCGGTGGTACTTGATGGTCAGCGGGATGTCACGCCACGGAATGGGGCGGTCAATGGGCGGCTGTGGGATGATGAACCCGTCGGCCGAAACCGGGTGCGCGGCAAAGACAAGCATGAGCAGCAGCGTCAGACGCAGCAGCCCGAGCGTGAGCAACGGGCGCTCTAACGCGTGACGGTTGAGGACGCTTACGCGGGCAACGGGCAACTTCATCATGGGACGCCTCCAGACTGACACGGCAGCCAACTCTGCCCCCGTGACGCTGCTTGTTAAGAAAGCGTTCCCTGCGAGGCGCTAACCATCAAGGAACAAAGAAACAAAGGTTCACGAAGCAGTTTTATCGTCGTGAACCTTTGTTTCTTTGTTCCTTGGTGGTTAGATTGCGACCTTACTTTTCCAGATTATACGTCAGGGTTTCGATCCACCAGCGGCCGTTGCGCTTGACGAACGACCAACGGTCGCCGCCGGGCGCGAGTTCGCTGCCGATGCGGGTCGTGCTGGTGGCGGAGGCGCGGGCGCCCGCGATGGTGGCTTGCACGTCCACCGCGCCACCGGCCTGGGGATTGCCGGGGAAGACGAGCGTGACGTAGCGGGCGCGAATCGCATCTTTGCCGCGCCAGGTGGCGTCGTCGCTGGCGTCGTCAGGGGTGTGCTTGGCGTCGGTGATCGTCGCATCTTCCGCCCAGAGATCCATGAGCGCGTCGATGTCCTGGCTGACCACGGACGCGCCCTCGGCTTCGATCAGGCGGCGCACCGCTTCCTCGTCGGTCGCGGGCTGCGGCGTCGGAGTGCGCGGCGGAGCGGTCGGTTTGTCGCCCAGCGTGGAAGCGGGCGACTGGTGGGAGCACGACGCAGCCGCAATGAGGACAAGCAGACCCACGGAGAGGAAGGAACGCAGCAGATTTGACATGAGCCTCCTGAGCGACGCGCATGATAGCACTTCGCGGGATTCATCCCAAATTCGGCCTGTATCTTTTGACGTAGTCCGTGTTGCCAGCCTGACCAGACGGGAACACGTCCGAAGACTGATGCGGCAACTGCGTAGTAATGTTATCTTGTTCATGCCGTGAACAAGCCTGTACTGACACGTATTGACCGCATTCGATAAGCGTATTGAGCAAAGTGATGTATTGAAATGCGAATGAACGCGGGGGGAAGCGAGACGGGCTAAGGCGGGAGGCGGCAGAGGCATATCGACCCCTTTGTGTTGGCAGCAGTGGAACGGGTTTGTGTTGGGTTGCGTCGAGGGTGTGATGATGTGGTTTCGGGATACCGGGGGGTGGATCATGAGGATCGCGGTTTCCGCCGTCTTGTTCCTGATCGCGTTGCTGGTGGGAGCAAAGACGCAGTGGGTGGCGATGTCGCAAGCGGCGACAACCACGGCGGAAGACCGCGCGTTCGCGGCAGTGGTGTTGGGCGAGACGCGACCGGATGCCAGCAGCGCAGAGCTGATCGACGCCGCGGTGAGCCGCGGCGAGATCAGCCCGGAGCGCGGGTTGCTCTACGGCGTGTACTTCGCCTGCGCACCGAGCCGGTTGCCTACGCAGTTTCGCGGGCAGGATGCCGGCCCTGTAGCGCGCAACATTCTGTGGGAGGCCGACGTGGACTGGTCGTCGCTCTCCCCAGACACGCGGCAAGCTTTGAGCGATTTCTTTGCTGCGCACGCGCGCGATGCTGGCTCGCCCTGTGGGGAGGAGATTCGGCAACTGGCGGACAGCGGCGACGTATGGTGGCTTGCCGCTTTGCGCAGCGGACCGGCCGGGCCGGACGACGCAACGTTGACAGCCAACCGGCCGTAGAGCCGGTCATCACGCCAGCAGACGGCCGGAGTCCTCGAAGTTGAGGGCTTCGGCCGTCTGCTTTCTTGCGCAGGTCGGCAACTTGCGCCATGCCTTCATACGATTATATCTTTTCGCACCTTTTCGCGTTCTCGGACGTTAATTTGCATAGAGAATGCGCATAGCGTATAATTCTCACGGTCAGAGCCGTCTACCTAATGACGGCGTTCTTTATTGTTCAGCCCGGTCCGCATCAAGACGCCACGGCCACGAGCCTTGCAGCACTGCGTGTTGCGCTCGGCCGTCGGCGCTTTTTTATGGCCGTCCCGCCACTGAGCGGACAGGGCGAACGATCACCCCACGAGGGATTTGAGGCACAACGCGCGATGGACGAACCGAACAGCAATTACTTGACGGCAGAGGGCATCCAGAAGCTGAGCGAAGAACTCGATTACCTGATCAACGTTCGCCGGCCCGAAGTTGCCCGCCAGATCGCCGACGCCAAGGCGGACGGCGACGTTTCGGAGAACGCCGGTTATGACGAGGCGAAGAACGCGCAGGCTTTCGTTGAAGGGCGCATCCTCACCCTGCGCAGCATCCTCAGTAATGCCGTGGTTATCAACAACAACGGTCACAAGGACACGGTCGACGTGGGCTGCAAGGTCACGATCCGCGACGCCGAATACGGCGACGAGGAACGCTACACAATCGTCGGCTCCACGGAAGTCGATCCGGGCGCGGGGCGCATCTCCCACAAGTCACCCATCGGCCGCGCATTGATGGGACATCGCGTTGGGGAAGTTGTCGAAGTGCAGACGCCGGGCGGCGGCGCGCAGTTCGAGATCGTGAAGATCGAGTAGATGGAAGACCCCGCGCTTAATCTGAACGACCAGCAGCTTGTGCGGCGCGCGAAGCTGACGGAGCTGCGCGCGCTGGGCGTGGACCCCTACCCGCAGCGCCTCAGCCGGCCGCGCACGCACACGGCTGCGGAGGCGGTTGCGGCGTACGAGGCGGGCCAGCTGGCCGAGGGGCAGCAGGTCACGCTGGTGGGGCGCATGGTGTCGCAGCGCATCATGGGCAAGGCCGCGTTCGCGCACATCGAGGACGGTTCGGGCCGCGTGCAGATTTATCTCAAGCGCGACGCGCTCGGCGAGCAGGTCTACGACGAGCTATTCAAGAAACTGATCGACCTGGGCGACTTCATCGAAGTCACGGGGCCGATGTTCGCGACGCGCACGGGTGAGGTGTCGTGCGAGGTGCGCGAGCTCCAGTTCCTCTCGAAGACGCTCAACCCGCTGCCCGACAAGTGGCACGGGCTGAAGGACGTCGAGACGCGCACGCGGCAGCGATACGTCGATCTGCTCGCCAACCCCGAAGCGCGCGACGTGTTCATCAAGCGCGCGCGGCTGGTCGCGGCGGTCCGGCGCTACCTGGACGCCAACGGCTTCCTCGAAGTCGAAACGCCCGTGCTCCAGCCGATTTACGGCGGCGCGGCCGCGCGGCCGTTCACCACGTATCACAACCAGCTTCAGCAGGAGTTGTTCCTGCGCATCAGCTTCGAGCTGTACCTGAAGCGGCTGATCGTGGGCGGGTACGAGCGGGTGTACGAAATCGGCCGCGACTTCCGCAACGAGGGCATCAGCTTCAAGCACAACCCGGAGTTCA
>CAZPTI010000270.1:0-6788 GCA_964588925.1 uncultured Anaerolineales bacterium
CCACAACAGCCGCCTGTTCGGGCATTACAGCCTTGAGAAGTGGCAGGAGTTGGGTCGCCCGACGGCGGAGCGCCGCCTGCGCGAGGCGACGGCAGAACTGGTGGGCCGCGCGCAAGCGCCCGGGGACTGCGACGCTATGCGGGCGCGCGGCGCGGCCTGGCTTTTGCGGCGGAACGCCTAGCGCGAAACCGCGCGCGGCGGCTCCAGGCTGATCAGCAGGCCGCCCGATAGCTCGGCGATTCGCTCCGCGGGCGCGTGGCGGCTCAGGTGCGCCATCAGCTCTTCCTGCCGCGGCTGCCCGAAGACGACGCGGTACAGGGCCAGCGCGGCCAGTAACTCCGCCGAGCGGAGCGTATCGCGGCTCAGCGCGAGCGCGGGGATGTGGCGCTCGATGTAGGCCCCGCGTTGCGGATCGGGCGGCGGGAAAACCCAGTACGGCACGAGGTCAGATACGCCTGCAGCGCGGTCCCGGCGACCCGCCTCAAAAAGGGTCTGCCACGGGTCCGCCACCGCATTCCTTGCCTCGTCAAGCCCGTAGCGCAGGCCCAGGTTCTTGCGCACCGCGTGCCCCTTGTAACGGTGGACGCGTCCCTCGCGCTGCTCCAGGTCGACTGGGTTGGCGGGCAGGTTCCAATGCACGACCGCATGGCAATAGCGGTGGAAGTCCAGCCCCTCCTGGCCGACGGAGGTGGTGGCAAGCACGAACGGCCAGAACGGCGAGTTAAAGGCCTTACGCACCTGCTCCTTGCGCAAAACCTCTTTGCCCTCCACGTCGTTGGTCTCGTCGCCGAAGCGCACCGCGAAGTGGGCGCGCATCGAGAACGCTTTGATCTGGACCGCGCGTTCGCCGACGCCGATGTCGTCCACCTTCAGCGAGGCCGTGCGCAGCGTCAGGCTCTCGACGAGTGCGGGGCCGACCTCCGTTGCGACTTTGTCAATGCCCGCGTCCCTGGTGTTAGTAGCCTCTACCAACAGGTGGGCATACTCATCCACAACAGACTGCAAGCAACCGGCGACACAGTATTCCAGCGCCTTGCGCCAGTACCCTGTCTCCCTGTTTTCAGTTCGGAAAATGCGTTCAAGCAATGATTTTCGGCGCGTCTCGACCTTCACCGAGTTATGATCGGGATCGCGTATCAAGGCCGTAGCTTCCGGCGTGTTGAAAAGGGAGCGGAAAGCCCAGGCAACTGCCGAAGCCTCCTGAAGCGCTTTCTTCGTAAGTTGCTCGTATCCGGTGTTTGCGGCGCGCATCAACGCGCGCAACGCTATCACACCGGGCGCGCCGAGCGCCACCGCTGCCAGCGCGACGGGCAGGTCCTCCGGCTGGCGGCCCAGCTCGAGCCCCTCCATCCAGCAGCGCACGGCCTCCTGCAGGTAAGGCCGCGGGTTCGCTTCCTCGTCGGGTTCGCCCGCATCCGCCCACGCGCTCTCCCGCGTCTGCATCCACTGTGCGCCGGGGTCCGGCTGGTCCCACCACTGCCCGGCCTGCGCCGGGTGAAAGCGCCGGTCGAGCAGGATCGGCGCGGCCCAGTACCAGCGCTCGTCCTCGCGGCCCCCCTTTGCCCCGCGCAGCCCCGCCTGCTCCATCTCGCGGCGGATGCGGTCCGCAACAGCGCCCAGGAGTTCTTCCACGTCTGGCAGGGCCGCGCGTTTCCGCGCCAGGGCCAGCGCCAGCGGATCGCCGACGCGGGAGAGATAGACGCTCGGATACACCAGCGCGAAGAGGGGGCCGGGCGCGCTTTCGCCGGGCGTCCACTTCAGGAGACGCGTCTTCCCCGCGTCCGGCGCATACACCGCGCTCGGATCGCGGCTGCTGATGAGCTGGCGCTCCGCTTCATAGCTCACGAGCGTCGCGATGGCTTTCGGCGCGACACGCCAGCTTGAGAAGATCAGCCGCTTGGTGAAGCGTTGCGCCGCTTCGCTCGCAAACGGCCCCGCCAGCCGATAATAGGGGAGGGCCGGGGGCAGCCAGAGCATGTGATACGCGCCCGCTGCGTCAAGCTCCGCTTCCAGATGGCGCAGGCGGGCGTTGAGGGGGTCGAGCGCAGCATAGTGCGCGATGGCCTCGCGCGGCAGGAGCCCGCTCGCGCCCGCCAGGGCCTCCGCCAGCTCGCCCGCGCGGCCGTTCGCGCAGTTCGCCCTGAACTCCTCCTTGAGCTTGTACCCCTCCATGAAATTGAGCAGGTACGGGGCCGACTTCCAGTATTCGAGCGTGTCGTTCTGGCCCAGGAGGCCGGCCACGGCCTGGTACGCGCAGTAGGCGCGCAACTCGGTTGCCTTAACCTGCATCCCGCCGATGCTGGCCGAGCGCAACATGCCGTTGCGCTCGGGGCTGGTCGCAAGCCGTTCCGTCCGCACCATGACGCGGCGCAACGTCTGCTCGAGCTCATCCTTGATCTCGCCCAGCCGTTGCGGGCCGCGCGCGCCGAGGTGGAACAATTCGTGGCGATACTCCTGCAACGCGGCTTTGAACTGCGCGATTTGCGCCTTATCGCGCAGCAGGAAATCGACCGTTTGCAGAAAATCGCTGTGGTGGTCGTCGCCTTCTTCGCCTCGCAGCGTATACATCTTGTAGGGCGTGGCGGACAGGAGCACGACGCGGGCCTGCGAGCGCTCGTCGCCGTAGTCGAACAACCGCCGCGCCAGTTCGCCGGCCTCGTTCCCCTCGTCGAGCAGGTGCTTGAACCGCTGAAACTCGTCCAAAATGATCAGGTCCGGCTCCAGCGCGTGCAGGCAGCTTTGCGCGAGTACGACGCGCAGCCGCCCCACCACATCCGAGCGCTTCAGCCGCTCGTCTTCCTCCACGTTGCGCGGATTGCGCACCATGCGATACCGGTCGCGCGTGCGATCAAACTGCTCGCGCAGACCGGCCTCGTCGTTCAGCCGTTGCGCGAACCCGGCTTTGATCGTGGGGTCAATGCCGCTCGAACTGATGTCTTTAACCAACTCGTGGAAGTTGTCCGCGTTCATGTTGCCCTGCAGCGCCTTGAGCGTCCCCGCGTCCGTCAGGCCCCACGCCTCGCGCAGCAGGTGATAGAGCAGCGCGCGCTCCCGCCCCATGCCGATGCCCGACTTGAGGTCGAAGGAGGTGCCGGGGGTGAACGCGATCAGGTTGACCCCGCGGCGGTTGAGGCGCTTGAGATGCAGGGGCAGGAGCGTGATGCGCGACGGCAGCGAGTCGGGATCAGCGGGGTCTTGCGCGCCTTCAATCCGCAGCTTGTCGAGATTCTGTCTGGCGATGTCCGCGTTGGAGCAGATGTACAGGATGTCGATGCGCGGCACGCCCTGGTCGCGTAAGCGCGCGATGGCGCGGGCAATCAGGCCGCGCGCCACGAGCGTCTTGCCCAGCCCGGCCTCGTCGGCCACGAGGAAGCGCCGCGCGGGGTCCGGGTCTTCATAGAGGCGGCGGAAGACATAATCGACCGTGTCGCGCTGAAAATCCTTGAGCTGTTTCAGCGCGGGGCCGGGATCAAACGTCGCGAGCGATTCAGCCACGCTCCGCCTCCTGCGCGCACTCCCAGATGGGGTCCCAGATGTCGTGGAACCCCGGCGGCAGGCGGGCCGCGCCTTCTGCGCTTCCTTCAAGGCTGCGCACCGCGTCTGCCACGTCCCGCAGGCGCCTGCGATCCCGCGCCAGGGTCTGCACGAGCGATTCGAAGAGCGGCCAGCCGCCGGGGCCAGCCGGGTTAATCCCGCGCGCGGGTTCGATCGGATCGCCCGCGATGAGATCATCCGCGGGAGCGCCGCGGCCCAGGCCATCGGGCAGGAGCAACAGGTACAGATAGCGTAGCACGGCGTCGCGGTCGCTCAGCAGTCGTTCGGCGAGGAACTCCAACCGGTTTTCGGGTGCGCCTTCGAGCGGCAGCTTGAGCGCAAACCGCGCGGAGAGCGACTGCCCGCGCTCTGTCACCGTGACTTCGAACGCGATGAAGGGCGTGAGCGCTTCGAGGGGGAACGCGCCCAACTCGGCCGCGGGCCAAGTGTCTGGCCGGAAGGGGACGGCCCGCCCCGGCTGCGCGGTGATGGGCCAGCAGGTCGCCACAAATGCGGTCTGCCGTGGCGCATCCGGCCGCGCTGGCGTCAGTCGCACCGCATACAGCCCCTCCGCGTCCGGCGCGGCGACCTCGGCTACCAGTTGAAGCCGGAGGAGGTCCAGCGTGGCGGTTTGCAGCCGTTTTTCCAGTAGCTCGCGCACAGGGTCGGGCGCGACCGCAGCCGGCGGCGGCTGATACGGGTTGAGCAGCGTTTGCAGCCCCTCGCTCTTGCCGAGCAGCGCGTCGATGCCGCACGCGGCTCTCTTGCCCGTTAGCTCCACGAGGAACTCTACATTCCGGCTGAACGCCGCGTCCGTGGCGTTTGCCGAGCCGGTCCAGACGCGCGCCGTGTCGCCCTCTTCCACGACGTAGCACTTGGCGTGCAGCCCGGCCAGCAGCGCCGTCGCATCCGGCGCGTCGTCGGGCGGCTCTTCGATGGGCAGGGCGGACGGGTCCAGGGTGTAGATCTGTTGAAAGCCGGCAAGTTGGGCGGCCGAAAGCCGCGCCAGCTCGTCCCCGCGCGAGATCAGGACGTTGGCCGCGCGGGGACGCGCGGGCATCTTCGCCAGCGCGCTCGCGCCGATGAAGGGCGACATGACGAGCGACCGCCGCGCGGTCTCAGGGAAGGGCCACTGGCGGCGGCCGAGCAGGGGCCAGAACGTGACCGACTCGAACGGCGCGGGAAGGTCGGCCCACTTCACGCGGCGCAACTCGTCCTGCATCACGCCGATCCACCCCTGCCCCGCGGCGTCCAGCTCGCGCAGCGCAAAGGTCGGCAGCGCCGCGACGAAATCGGCCAGCGGGTGGCTCTGCCGGAAGCCGACCCTGCGGTCCGCCACTTCGTCCTCCAGCAGCAGCGCGGTGTCCCATGAGCGGTCAAAGGTGAGGTTGCGCGTGAGGCAGAGGAAGCGATAGCGGATCGGCGCGCTGCCTTCAACGGGCGCAAACCGGAGCACCCACACCTTCGGGTGAAAGACGCCATCCACGCGCGGCGCGCGCGCCTCCACGACCGAGCCTTCCAGCTGGCTGAAGAGCGGCTGGCGGGCCTGCGGCACGGCGATCTGGCCGGCCTGGCAGAAGATGCGGATTCTGGATGCGTGGCGGCGCAGCGCGCTCAGCAGCGCGACGGGGTCCGGCCGCGTCCGGCGGCCATCATCGGGCAACTCGTAGTTCGTGAACGCGACGGGCGCGATGAGCAGGGCCATGAGGTCGAGCGAGAAAGTCGTCCCGACGGCGAAGGAGAGCGTGTACGCGGCGGGCGGGCGCAGCAGGTCGAGCAGGTAACGGCGATCCGTTGGCGCTAACATTCTCCGTTCTCCGTTCGTTCCGGCGCGCGCGCCAGGCCGGCCAGGATGTCGGCCACCAGGCGCCGCGCCTGCCGCCAGCGAAAGTCCATGCGCGCCGCGCCGGCCATGCCGCTCCACCGGCGGAGCGCGTCCCGGTTGGAGAGGCGGGCCAAGCCGCGCTTCAGCCAGGTTTCGCGCTGCTCGATCAACTCGCGCGGGGCCGTCGCGTCCAGCAGCGCGACGCGGGGCCGGGTGTCCAGCGTGAGGTCCACCCACGCATCCACAAACGCGCGTGCGCGTTGACTGACCCGCGCGCCGTCGCGCATCACTGTGGCCCAGAACTCGCCCCGGTCATCGCGCCACCGCAACAATTCGCCCTCGCGTTCGTCGATGGTGATAAGCCAGTCCAGCAGGAGGTCGCGATAGAACTCGGCAAGTTGTTCATCGTTCAGGCCGATCGTTTGCTGCCGCGGGCTGGCGTCCGTTCCGCGGCACTCCGCCGCGCGTTCGGCCAGCATCAGGTTATAGAGCAGCGCCGCGCCGTTCAAAACGTCGGAGAACCCGTGCGCATTCCGCAGGATGAGCCGGCAGCCAGGTGGAAAGCCGCCGAGTTCGGGGTGCTGCCAGGGGAGCTCGACCGACGAAGCCTCGCGTGTGTTTGCGACGAGATGCGCGAGCAGCGTTCCGCTCGCGTTCGTCAGAATCCGCTCCTGTAGGAAGACGGCTTCGCAGTTCCGCAGGTCAAAGGTGGCCGTGCGGCTGAAGCCGGAATGCGGCGCGGGCAGAGCCGGATGCCAGCGCGGACGCTGCGAGACATCCACCGGCAGCCCGTCGTCGCCGCGCAGGCGCCGGAAGCCGCCGGGGGGCAGCGTTTGCAGCAGGCGGTGGTACTGCTCCTGCGACCCCGAAAAGAGCCGGATGCCCCACCGGGCGAGGCCGTTCCAGTAGACGCTGCTCGGCAACCGTTGCAGGTTCGCGCCCGCGCGGAGGCCGATGATGCCTTGATTCTCCACGCTGCCCTGTCGCTGCGCGGAGGCCCGCAGCGCGCCGATCAGTGCCACTTCCTCGCGGCGCAGATCCTCCGCAGGCGCTGCAACGCCGCGGCCTTCCAGTCGCAGGTAGATCCACGGAACGAAGAGGAAATAGCGGGCGCGCGTCTGGATGGTGGACGTGCCGGGAAACAGGAGTTCCGCGACCGCGTCGCGGATCGCGCCGAGGCCGAGCTCGTCGCGCGTGTCGCGCTCATGCGGCAGGTGTTCCATGAGCTCGATCATTTCGCGACGTTCCCGGTCCGAGTAGTCAAGCCAGGTGAACGACGACGGGGCCACGGGATGCCTCAGGAAAGGGACGGAGCAATGGTTGATGCGCCGCTATTGTACGCCGCGTGGCAAATCGCGCAAAACCGCGCAGGGTTCAGCCCTGCTTCGGCGTATAATACCGCCGCAGCCACCGGCTCAACCCATCCAGC
>CAZPTI010000271.1:0-1786 GCA_964588925.1 uncultured Anaerolineales bacterium
CGCCGCTCTCGGTGACGCTTTGCGGCTGCGTGGGCGTCGCAGCAGGCGTCGGCGCTTGCGCCGGTATGCACAGCTTCTCGCCCGCATAAATCACGTCTTTGGCGCGCACGGCCTGCGGGTTAGCCGTCTTCAGCTCCGCCACCGAAATCCCCACACGGCGCGAGATGACAGACCACGTATCCCCGCGTCTTACGGTATAATACTCGCCGCTGCACGCGCCGGGTTGGGCGGCGCCCGTCGTCCCCGCATCAGCGAACGCAGGGGAGGCGGGCAGGGCGAGGCAGATCAAACCGAGCAGAAACAAACCGGCCAGGAGTTGCAGTGGCCGCACGGGACAGCTTTTCATGGGATAGGCTCCTTTCGCGGTTCACCACCGCCACAACCGCTACACGGTGGTAGTATACACCAGTCTACAAATAAATCAAGCTATCTTTTTAGCGCAACGGATGGGGAGGGATCATGTCCAGGCAGGTGGTCGTCTACATGTCGCCGTGGTGCTCGAGCAGCGCCGATACGCAGCGGGCGCTCAACGAGTGGGGCGTGCCGGCGACGTTCGTCAACATCAAGGAAGACCGCAACGCGGCCAACCGGCTGCGGGGCTGGGTCGGGTTCGAGAGCGTGCCAACCGTGGTGCTGGCCGAAGAAGGCTCGGTTGAGCCGTACGAAGCGCCCGCCGCCCTGCCCACCGGCAGCAGCCCTCGCGGCATTGATCGCGGCAGCATCATCACCGAAGCGACGCGCGTCCAGTTGCGCGCGTGGCTGGTCAAACAGGGCCTCCTCGCGGAATAGCCCCCTCACAGGCTAACGGACGAAGGCGCCGGACGGTTACCCCGGCCGGGATAGCGTCGCTCACATGGCCGTGGCGCTATCCCGCCTTCGCATCCCCCCTTACGGCAGAATGTCGGCCACCGACGCGACGACGCGCGACGGCTGATACGGGTAGCGCCCCACGTTCTCTCGCGCGGTCACGCCGGAGAGCACCAGGATCGTCTCCATCCCCGTCTGCACCCCGCCGATGATGTCCGTGTCCATGCGGTCGCCCACCATGACCGTATTCTCCGAGTGCGCGCCGATGGAGTTGAGCGCGAGGCGCAGCATGAGCGGGTTGGGCTTGCCCACGAAGAACGCGCTGATCCCGCTGGCCCGCTCGATCAAGGCCGCCACGGCGCCGCATGCGGGCACGATGCCCCCCTCCGCCGGCCCGTTCGCATCCGGGTTCGTGGCGATAAAGCGCGCGCCGCCCATCACCAGCCGGGTCGCCAGCGTCAACTGCTCCAGCGAGTAGTTCGTCGCCTCGCCCAGCACCACGTAATCCGGGTCGCGCTCGGTGATGACGTAGCCGTTGCTGTGCAGCGCCCACGTCAGCCCGCTCTCGCCGATCGCGTACGCGGTGCCCCTGGGCCGCTGGCTGGCGAGAAACCGCCCCGTCGCCATTGCGGACGTGAAGATGCACTCCGCCGAAATATCCAGCCCCACGCTGTTGAGGCGGAACGCCAGATCGCCGGGCGTGTAGCGCGAGTTGTTCGTCAGGACGAGAAACTTTGCGCCGTGTTCGCGCAGCCGGCCAATAAACTCGTTCGCGCCGGGAATCGGCGTGCCGCCCGTCACCAGCACGCCGTCCATGTCGATCAGATAGCTCTTCGGTCCCTCGATCATGCCGTATCCCTTCAGAAGTTCAGGATAACAAATAAGCGAGCAACAGTTTTGTCGACGCGTCCAGCGCGTCCCGGTGCGTCCGCTCGAACGAATGCGACGCGTCCACCCCCGGCCCGAGCAGCCCGATGCG
>CAZPTI010000271.1:1815-6720 GCA_964588925.1 uncultured Anaerolineales bacterium
CTCCGCATCGGAACCGTAGAACGGGTAAATGTCGAGCCTGTAGGGGATGCCGTGCTGCTGCGCCAGCGCGACCAGCCGCCGCCGGATGCCCAGGTCGTACGGCCCGCCGCTGTCCTTCGCGCAGATGCTCACGGCGCGCTCGTTGCCCTGCAACCCCTCGCCCAGCGCGCCCATGTCCACCGCCACCAGCTCCGCCACATCCTCCGGCACGCCGGCCGCCGCCCCGTGGCCGACCTCCTCGTAGTTGGAGAAGTGGAACGTGACGCGCTGCGCGGGCTGGATGCCGCTGTCCACAAACGCCTGCAACGCGGCCAGCATCACCGCCACGCCCGCCTTGTCGTCCAGGTGGCGCGACTTCACGTAGCCCGTCTCCGTGACCACCGTGCGCGGGTCCCAGGCGATCATGTCGCCCACCTCGATCCCCAGTGCGCGCGTCTCGTCCGCCGAGGACGTACTCGCGTCCAGCCGGATCTCCACCTCGTCGATCTTCCACTCGCGGTCGCGCACCGGCTCGCGATGCACGTGCACGGAGGACTTCACCAGCAGCGCGGTCCCGGTATGGACGCGCCCGTCCGCCGTGCTGACCCGGCAATACTCGCCGTTCACCGCAAAATACGGGTAGCCGCCGATGCGGTCGAAGGTCAGGCGGCCGTTCGGCTTGATCTGCGTGACGATGCCGCCGAGCGTGTCCACATGGCCGGTGATGGCGCGCGGCGCGTCGTCGCTCGCGCCCGGCAGCGTGGCGGTCAGCGCGCCTTTCTTCGTGAAGACAGGCTCCAGCCCCATCTCACGGAGCCAGCCCGCCACGAGCGCGAGCGCGTCTTCCGTGTCGCCGGTGGGGCTGGGCGTCTTGAGCAGGGCAACCAGTCGCTCGACCAGCAGGTCAGGCTGAATCGCGGGCAGGGTTTGCATCACGTCACTCCTCAAATAAGGCAGGCAACACGTCCAGCAGTTCGGGCAGCTCCCTGATTCGCGCGTCGGGCACAATGTCGGGATGCGTCTCGGCGCGATGGTCGACTTCGATCAACACGGCCTTCATCCCCACCGCATGCGGCCCGGCCACGTCAGCAACCAGCCGGTCGCCCACGTAGACGGCGTTCTCCGGCGCCACGCCCAACTGCTCCAGCGCGACCCGGAAGATGCGGGGGTGCGGCTTGGCGACGCCCACGTCCGACGAGTAGACGCGTACGTCAAAGACATCCTGCAACCCCCACCGGCCCAGGTTGGTCGTGAGAAACCGCCCCGGCTGGATGGTGTTGGACACGGCGGCCAGCAGCAGCCCGCGCGCCTTGAGCGCGGTCAATGTCTCCACCGCTCCCGTCCGCAGCGGCGCGACCAGCTCCGGCCCGCCCCGGCAGTATGCCTCCGCCGCAACCTCAGCCGTCTCGTCGTCGTGGGGCAGGCCCTGCGCGGCCAGAAACCGGCGCATCACCAGCGGCGCGTCGATGCCGATCTGCTCTGCGACCGCCGCCTGATATTGCGCCTCGCTGTCCACTGCCAGCGCCTGGCAGAACGCCTCGCGCGGCCCGGGCGCCACGCCATGCGCCAGCAGCGCATCATACACGTGGCCGACGCGCAGGATCACGCGCGCTTCGTAGCTGCCGCGTCCCTCGCCCAGGTCCACGACCGTGTCGCCCATGTCGAACAGGACGGCCTTGAGTTGGGGCACGTTATCTCCCTTTCAGATGCGCCACGCGCAGCGCAGTCGTCGGATCAGCGGGCTGGGCCAGCGCCAGCAAATCTTCGCGCACATGCCCGGGGTCGGTGCTGCCGAAGAGCGCAGACGAAATGCCGGGCAGCGAGCGCGCGAACTGGAGGCTCCGCTGCCGGTCGGTGCGCAGGTCGGGATACGCCTCGGCCAGCGTCTCCTTCATCCTGGCCGGAAACTGCCCCTGTCCCAGGGCCGCGCTGGCAACCACGTCAAACCCGAGCTCGCGCGCGGCCGACACGGCGGTCAGAATGCTGTTGCGCACCGGCTGATTGCGGAAGGTGACTGCCTCAAGCATGGCCGCATTGACGGGCAATTGTATCACGCGCAGGTGATGCCCCGGCCCTGCCACCTCAGTCACCAACTGGTTTAGCACTTCCAGGCTCATGTAGCTGCGATCCACGGGCGACAGGCGGAAGGCGTCCCACGTCGCCACCCCGTAGCAGCCGATCCGCCCGGCCGCCACCTCCTCCTCCAACCGGGCGAAGGCCAGTTGAAGCCGCCGCCGGAAGGTCTGACGGTCGACAAACGGAAGCTGCGTCTCCGGGTTTTGCAGGTAGTAGACGTCGACCGTGCGGAGGCCGAGATTGCGCAGGCTCCACGCCAGTTGCTGGCTGAGGAAGCCCGGCGTCATGCAGTGGATGCCCCCGGCGAGGTCGTCCGGCTCCGCAACCCCCGCCGCAATGAAGTTCTCGTAGACGTAGCGCGCCGGGTCGCTTGCGCCCGCCTGGTAGGGGATGAACCCGGCCTTGCTGCAAACGATCACTTCGTCGCGCGCGGCCGGGCCATCGGCAAAGCATTCGGCGAGGGCCTCCCCCAGCGCGCGCTCGCTCCGCTGCCCCCGGTAACTGGGCGCCACGTCGAAATGGTTGCACCCGCCGTCCAGCGCGGCGCGAATGGCGAGGCGATAGCGCGCGTCGATCTCGTCGGTCGGGTCTCCGGCGGCCAGCCCGTACCCCACCGCCGAAGCGCCCAGCTCACCCAGCGCGTTGAAGCGACCGACTGTATTGCCGCAGGACGGCGCGCCGCATGCGCGTTCGATAAAGCGCGCGGTCCCGGCGGGGGTCGCGCGGCCGGCGAGCGCCATCAGGACGCGACCGCGCCCGACTTCGCCAGCTTCTTCTGCCGCTCCTCGGCCTTGCGCGCGATCCGGTTGAAGGTGCTCGACAGCCCCATCGCCTTCTTCACCTCGCGCAGGGTGTCCGCTGCGACCTCGCGGTAGCGCATGGTGCCCTGGAAGATGATCTCGTCCACCAGCCCGTTCTCGCGCGCGTACATGGCGGCTCGCTCGCGCACCGGGTCGAGGAACGCGTTCAGCGACTGCGCCAGCCGCTCCTTCACCTCCACGTCGCCCACCTTGCCGGCGCGGTAGCGCGTCTTCAGCTCCTCGACCAGCGCCCTGTCCGGGTCGAACTGATCCAGAAAAGAGAAGACCGGGTTGCCCTCCACGTTGCCGGGGATGTCGGCGCGGATGCGGTTCGGGTCGGTGTACATGCCCTGCACCTTCTTGCGCACCGTCGCCGCGTCGTCGCTGAGCAAAATGGCGTTGCCCATCGACTTGCTCATCTTGCCCTGCCCGTCCGTGCCCGGCAACGTGTCGCCCTGCACGAGGTCATCGGGGATGGGGAACACTTCGCCGTACAGGTTGTTGAACCGCCGGGCGATCTCGCGCGTGATCTCGACGTGCGCCTGGTTGTCCTTGCCCACCGGCACCAGGTGCGCGCGGGGCAGCAGGATGTCGGCGGCCTGCAGGACGGGGTAGCCGAGCAGCCCGAAGGGGATCGTCTCCTCGTCCATCAACGCGGCGCGCGCCATGTCCTTAATGGAAGGCAGGCGGGCGAGGCGCGGCACGGTGACGAGGTTGCCGAACAGCAGGGCCAGCTCATAGGTCTCGTGGATGGCGGACTGGAGGAAGATGGTCGACTTGTGGGGGTCGATGCCGGCCGCCAGATAGTCGAGCACCATGCCGCGCGCGTTCTCCGCCGTCTGGTCGATCTCCTCGCGCGAATTCTTCGTCGTCAGCATGTGCAGGTCGGCGATGATGAAGAAGCACTCGTACTCCTCCTGCAGCCGGACCCGGTTGCGCAGGCTGCCGACATAGTGCCCCAGGTGCAGGCGTCCGGTCGGCCGGTCGCCCGTCAGAATGCGTTTCTTGCCCAACATTTCAGCCTCCCCTTTGCGCTACCCAGCGTAAGCGCGTCTCGCCCAAGGCGCAAAAAAACCTCGTCCCCCCAACAGGGACGAGGTGCGTTTCCTCGCGGTGCCACCCTGATTGAGCCGCTCGCGCGGCCCCACTCAACCGACGGCGCAGGCGCGAACGCCCGTCTGACCATCGCGCGCCCTGGTAACGGTGGCGTCTCCGGCGAGGCTTCTTAGGCCCGCGACTCCCCGGCCCATTCCCCGCCGCCGCCGCTGCCCCGCTCGCACCTGCCGGGGCTCTCTGAGAGCGCGTGCGCCGGATACTTGCCCGGTTCGCAGTCGTTAGGTAATCGCTTGTTATTGCCAGTATGCCACATACTGCGAGCGCGTGTCAAACGTGAAGAAACGCCGCATTTCGGAACGACCGCCCCTGAAATTGCGTCTTTAATGTTGTACGTTATAATGAGAGAGGGACAGATGAATCCCGATGCCGGGTTCCTTTCGGACGCTCCAGGCGGCGAGTGGGAGTGCATGGAGTGCGGCTACGTGGTCGAAGGCGCGCGAGCGCAGCGGCCCACGAAGTGCCCGGATTGCGGCGCGCCTGCGCAGGCGCTGGAGTTCTTTTCGTACGGCGATGACGACGAGCCGGTCGACAGCCTGTACGACGAGGACGCTGACGACGATTTGTTGGACGACGACGACGAGCGCCTGTAGTTATGGCGCATCATCGGGCGATCTCAGGAGGATGTGGCCGCGTTAGCGGCCGGACACTTGCTACCTTAGCTGGGTAACCACCGGCCGCGCGCCAGACGAGGGTGCGCGGGGCCGTTAGGGCCCGATAAGAATTTGATTTATTAACCCCTGCGACCTACTTGGTCGGCAACTGCTTGCGCTCCTGCGGTAAACGCCACAGGCAAGCCCGCAAGCGGTTCTGCCGCCCTATGGGTCGCAGGGGTTTGTTTTTGCCGCAAAATTGGTTTTGAGGATGGGAATGGACAACATTATCGAGCTGGAAGTCGCAAAGGAGGAGCCTCCCCACCGTGATGAAGAGCCCCCCC
>CAZPTI010000272.1:0-6691 GCA_964588925.1 uncultured Anaerolineales bacterium
AGTAGCCCACGCTGTGCGCGAAGCCGGCGCGCACGCCTTGCGCGGTGGAGCCTACAAGCCGCGCACCTCGCCCTACGCCTTCCAGGGCCTGGGCGAAGAGGGTCTCAAGATCCTGGCCGAGGCCCGCGAAGAGACCGGCCTGCCCATCGTAACCGAGGTGATGTCCCCCGAGCTGGTCCCGATGGTGGCCTCCTACGCGGATGTGCTGCAGATCGGCGCGCGCAACATGCAGAATTACGCCCTGCTGCACGCCGCCGGCGAGAGCATGCGCCCGGTGATGGTCAAGCGCGGGATGAGCGCCACGGTCGAGGAACTGCTCATGGCCGCCGAATACGTCCTATCCCACGGCAACCGGCGGGTCATGCTGTGCGAGCGCGGCATCCGCACCTTCGAGACCGCCACGCGCAACACCACCGACATCAACGCGGTGCCGGTGCTCAAGGCGCGTTCGCACCTGCCCGTCATCCTCGACCCAAGCCATTCGACCGGCGAGGCGGCTTACGTCTCCGCGATTGCCCGCGCCGCCATTGCCGCGGGCGCCGACGGCCTCATCGTCGAGGTGCACCCGAACCCGAAAAAGGCCATGTCCGACGGCCAGCAGTCGCTCACGCCTGAGCAGTTCGGCGCGATGGTTAAGCAGGTGGCCGCGGTGGCCGCGGCGGTGGGGAGAGGATAAGGCGCGCACCGGGTGCGCGCGTGTGAGACAGGGCGGCCATCTCGAATAAGCGAATGACGGATCGAATAAACGAATCATGCCGCGCGCGCATTCGCTGATTCGACCATCATTCGCTTATTCGAGATGGCCGCGCCCCTTCACGAGATCCTTGTCTACTTCACCTTCATCGCCAGCCCCGCCACCATAAACACCACCCGATCCGCCTCCTCCGCCAGCCGCTGATTCACGCGCCCCAGCGCATCCCGATACAGTCGCCCGAGCGGATACGCCGGAACGATGCCCAACCCCACCTCGTTACTCACGACGATCCAAGTCGCGTCACCTCTGCGAAACGCATCGAGGATGCCCTGCGCCTCGGCGAGCGCGGCAGTCTCCGCCTCGCGCGCGGTCGCGCCTTCGGGCAGCGTCAGAAGCGCGTTGCTCGTCAGCAGCGTCATACAATCGAGCAGCACGACCGGCTCGCCCTCCAGCGCAGCCGCAGCAGCCGCTCCTGCGTTCATCGGCGCTTCCACCGTGCGCCACTCCGCCGGCCGGTCTTCCTTATGTTTCGCGATCCGCGCGCGCATCTCGTCATCCCACGCCTGCGCGGTCGCCACATAGAGCGCGCCCGCGCCGTCGCTCAGCTCCGCGGCCAGCTTCTCCGCGTAGGAACTCTTGCCGCTGCGCGCGCCGCCAAGCACGAGGATCAGTTCCTTACCCACCGCTCTTGCTCCAACTCAGCCCATGCCGCGCCAGCGACCCTCGCAGCGCGGCCAGCGACGACAGAAAGTCCGCCTGGTTGAACACTTCCAGCGTCACGACGCCCTCGAAGCACCCTGCCAGCAGCCCGACCACCGCGTCCAGCGACCCCTGCGGCGCATGGGCCAGCGACTCATGGTCGCGGCTCCCCACGCCGTGCAGGTGGACGATCCGCGCGCGCGGGCACCAGCCCGGGATGAACGCGATCGGGTCCAGCCCGGCCAGCCACAGGTGCCCCACATCCATCGTCCGGCTGACCGGCGCCCGGTCGAGCGCGGGCGCGAACCACGCGGGATCCCATTTCTCCAGGTTCTCCACGGCCAGCAGCGCGGGCGAAGGCAGCCAACCGCCCACCGTCTCCAGCGCCCGCGCCGAGTTCTCCTGCCACCGCGCAAGGGCTTCAGCCGAAGGCGCATCCCCTAACTCGCGCGCGTCCAGGTGCAGCGTGTATGCGAACGGTTCGAGCGCGGCCGTCGCTTCGATCACACGGCGCGCCTTAATTAAGGACACGTGTCCCGCGCTGCCATCCTCCGCAAGGCGCAGGTCGAGCGGCAGGTGGACCGTGTAGGTAAGGTTATATCCCAAGGCCAGCTCTCGCAGCCGCGCGATCTGCCCCACGTCCGGCAGGTTCGACCCCCATTCGTCCGTCTCGAACAGCACCAGCTCCACGTCGTCAACGAGCGGCGCGAGATATTCGACGTTCGGCAGGATTTCGTCGGGAATGATGTAAGAGGTTGTGCCGACTCGGAACATTCAGACTCCCACAAAGACGAGCGCGGCGAGGGCGGCAGTCTCGCTCAGTTCGATGATCGCGCCATACACGTCGCCGGTCAGCCCGCCGAGGCGCGATGTTGCCAGCGCAGCCACCGCAAGCGCAGCGAGCGGCGCCGCAACCAGCACGACAAGCGCAGACGGCCCGAGCGCAAAGCTCGCTGCGACGAGCGCGCCGAGCGCGGTCAGCGCGGCGATGACCACCTCACGCGGCCCCAGGCTTTGCCGCATGTAGAACGCCATGCCCTCCTGCTTTGCCAGCGGCGCGCGCCATGCGGCCACCACGACCAGCATCCGCGCGAGGCACGCCACCAGCGGCAGCGCCACGAGCGGCGAGGCGCGCCCGCCGGGCAGGGCATAGAACGCCGCGAACTTAATCAGCACCAGCAGGATCAACCCGGTCGCGCCGAAACTGCCAAGCCGCGGGTCCTTCATGATAGCGAGCCGCTTGTCACGGTCTGCGGGCACAAAGAGCGCGTCGCAGCAATCCGCCCACCCGTCCAGGTGTAGCGCGCCCGTCAGCGCGGCCCACGCGGCGAGGACGAGCGCCGCGGCGAGCAAGGGCGCGCGATCGAGCAGGCCGAGCCGCGCGAGCGCAAACGCCAGCAGCCCCGCCAGCGCGCCGACGATCAGCCCGGCCAGCGGATACCACGCCATCGCGCGGCCGGGCTCCACCGTCTTGTCCCATTTGGGGCGCACCGGCAGGGTCGTCAGCAGCCCGAGCGCGCGCAGCAGGTCGCCCATGCTAGCGGTTGCTCACGCCCGCGGACTCAAACGTCGCCATTTCGTTGATGATGCGCGCAGCCGCGTCGACGAGGTGCATGGCGAGCACCGCGCCCGTCCCCTCGCCGAGCCGCATGCGCATGTCGATAAGCGGCGTCAACCCCAGGTGCGCCATCGAGGCCACATGGCCCGGCTCGGTCGACTGGTGCCCGCCGATCATGTAACCCTTCGCCAGCGGACACAGTGCCGCGGCAATCAGCGCGGCCGAACCGGAGATAAAGCCGTCGACCACGACCGGCACACCGTTCGCCGCGGCAGCCAGCATCGCGCCCGCAATCGCGCCGATCTCGAACCCGCCGACCTTCGCCAGCGCGTCGAGGCCATCGCCGGGGTCCGGCTCGTTGACCAGCAGCGCCTTCGTGATGATCGCGGCCTTACGCCGCATCGCGTCCGCGTCGAGGCCCGTCCCCGGCCCGGTGACAATCTCCACGGCGGTTCCCGTGATGGTGGAGACGATGGCCGACGCAGCGGTCGTGTTGCCGATGCCCATTTCGCCGCAGGCCAGCAAGTCCAGCCCCGCGTCGATCTCCGCTGACGCCACCCGCGCGCCAAGTTCCAGCGCCTCTATCGCCTGCTCGCGCGTCATCGCCGGCCCGACGCTCATATCCGCCGTGCCAAACGCGATCTTGCCGTTGATCAGCCCGGCCGCAGGCGGCAATTCGCTCGCCACGCCCGCATCCACCACAACGACGCGCGCGCCGGCCTGCCGCGCAAGCACGTTAATCGCCGCGCCCCCGCCGAGGAAGTTGCGCGCCATCTGCCCCGTGACTTCCTTCGGATACGCGCTCACGCCCTGCGACGTGACGCCGTGGTCCGCGGCAAAGACCAGCACGGCCTTGCGCGACGGCACAGGCGGCGGGCAGCGGCGGGTGATCCCCGCGAGCTGAATGCTCAAATCCTCCAGCCGGCCGAGCGCGCGCGTCGGCTTGGTCAGGATGTCCTGCCGGTGGCGCGCGGCCTGCATGGCGGCTTCGTCGAGCGGTCGAATGGCAGCGATGATGGCGTCGATCATGGTGTTACCTCGGTGTAGATTTCGCTCTCTGCCACAGAGGTCTCTCTGAGTCCTCTGTGACCTCTGTGGCAAAAGCGTTGGGATCTCAGTATTCAATCCCCGGCTGGCCGGGAATCCCGTTGCGGTAGGGGTGCTTGACCTCAACCATTTCGGTCACAAGGTCGGCATATTCCATCAGCTCTACCGGCGCGCCGCGGCCGGTGATGACCAGATGCAGCGGCGCGGGCTTGTGGGTGCGCAGCCACGCAATGACGTCGTTCACGTCCAGCCAGCCAAAGTCGAACGCATACGTGAACTCGTCCAGCACGATCATGTCGTAGACGCCGCTCGCCACCTTCTCCTGCGCGTCAGCCCACGCTTCCACCGCGCGGCGCCGCTGCTCGGCCTTGTCCCCCGTCCACGTAAAGCCGTTGCCGGTGACATGCCACTCCATCCCCATCCGCCGCGCCGCAAGCGCCTCACCCGTCCTGTCCGCGCCCTTGATAAACTGGATGACGCACACGCGCATCTCGCGCCCCCACGCGCGCATCGCCAGCCCCAGCGCGGCCGTAGTCTTACCCTTGCCGTTGCCCGTATTGACAATAACGAGGCCGGTGCGCGGGCCGCGCGACGAATAGACAACATCTTGACCGGTCACAGCACCTCCCGCATCTCCCCAGGATTCTTAGGATTTGCAGGATGGCATACGCGTCATCCTGCAAATCCTAAGAATCCTGGAATCCTGTGAAATGAAAAGCCCGACCGCACGCGGGGCCGGGCCTCGAAATAGAAAGCCCCGTCGAATGCTCGACGGGGCCAGCGCGTTCGTGGCTGCACCCCAGTCCGCGAGGGTGGTAGATACATGCGGCAAGCGGAAGGTCTGGCTCCCCCGCCGGAGCGGGGCTACAGTTGCGGGACAGCGCCGGACTGGACCGGGCTTCTGCCGTTGCCGTGTCTGTTGTTGACCCGTCGTTTGTAACACGGGTTACGAACGGTGTCAAATCGCCTGTGCGCAACCTTTGAGGCGCGTTGGCGTAGACAGGAATAGCGCATCTTCCAACTTCCACGGAGGCATTATCATGTCCATCGCTTACGCCTCGCAATCCACCGCGCGCCGCAGTTCCGCGGCAGCCTGGCCGATGGTCTTCCTGCGCTCCGCGCTCTTCCTCGCCTTTCAGGCGCTCATCGCGCTGATCTACCTCCTCGCAGGCCATCCTCACCCGTGGGCCGCATCGGTCGCCTGGTGGCCGCTCGCAATCTTCCTCACCGGCGCGGTCAACCTCGCGCTGCTCGTCCGCCTGCTCCGCGCCGAAGGCAGTTCCTACCGCGACATGGTGCGCTTCCGCAGCGGCGAGGTCGGGAAGGATCTGCTCTGGTTGCTGGCGCTGCTCGTGGTCAGCGCGCCGCTGTCGATGCTGCCAAGCCAACTGCTCGCCACTGCGCTCTTTGGCAGCGTGGAAGCCGCAAGCGCGCTGTACATCCAGCCATTGCCACTGGCCGCTGCCGCCGCGCTGATGTTCCTCATGCCCCTCGCGCAGGGCCTGACCGAGCTGCCCAACTACTTCGGCTATTGCCGCCCGCGCATCGAGCGCGGTTCGCGCAGCGCGCTTCTTGCCATCGCGGTCACCGTCGTCATGCTCGCCGCGCAGCACATCTTCGCGCCCTTCATCCCCGACGCGCGCTATCTCCTCTTCCGCGGGCTGAGCTTCCTGCCCTTCGCCCTGGTGCTCGGCGTCGGCCTGCGCTGGCGCCCGCGCCTCCTGCCCTACATGATGGTGGTTCATTTCCTGATGGATGTGGGGACGGGGTATTTTGTCCTGGCGGCGTCGATGTGAGTCGCGAAGCCGGTAGCCGCTTGACGGTGAAACTGTTTGGGAGTAAACTCAAGCCATCTGAATAGAAGGATTCCAGGATGGAAAGAGTATCCGTACAGCAAGACTCCCAGAAGATTACCGTTGTGCTACCGAACGCGCTTTTGTCGCGGCTTCAAGCTCACGTCCCCGCGCGGCAGCGAAGCCGCTTCATTGTGGAAGCCATCGAGGAACGTCTGGCGATTGAAGAACAAGTCACGGCGCTGGAAGAGGCCGCGGGTGCCTGGACGGACCACGCTCACCCGGAACTTGCCACAGACGAGGACATAGACCGATGGCTGAAGGACTTGCGCAGTTCCTGGAACCGGGAGCCCTGAGTTGGCTCACTATCTTGTGGACACCGGCCCCCTGCTTCGGCACTTACGAGGACGGCGCCAGATGGTGCGCTTGCTTAGTGGGTATGGGAGAATGGGCCGACTGGGCATCTCGGCCGTCACGCGTTTGGAAATTCATGCGCGTATGCAGCCACATGAACGGTATGCCACGAGCAAGTTCCTCGCGCGCTTCGTGACCTTCGACATGGATCGCGAGCTCGCCGATCGCGCAGGTGATCTGATGCGTGACCAGGCAGAACGCGGCCGGACCCTGTCCGTGCCCGACGCGGTTATTGCAGCCACCGCCATTGAGCATGGGCTGACTCTCCTCACTCTCAACACTGCGGATTTTCAGGGGATTCAAGGGTTAAGCATCGCGCCGCTGAACGAAGAGTAACGGACGCGTACCGCAAGTTGACAACTTGCGGTACAATATCTCCCATGTTCCCACCCAATCACCGCACCCAAGCGTGGTCAACGCTGACCCGCCCTCACGACATCCTCGTCATCGGCGGCGGCATCACCGGCGCCGGCATCGCGCGCGAGG
>CAZPTI010000273.1:0-6630 GCA_964588925.1 uncultured Anaerolineales bacterium
CGTTATCTGGCGGGGTCAGGGTTGACCGGTGAGGCCGGAGTCGTGAGGTTCCGGCGAACCAAGGTGGCACCGCGAGCGCGCTCCTCGTCCTTGGCGGAGACAGCGTCATAGCTGAGTCTTCGGCAAGCGAGAGCGCGTATTTTGTTTCTCGGGGGTGCCTGATGGAACGTATCTACACGTCGGAGGTCGGTTCTCACGTCGGACAAAAGGTCCGGCTCGCCGGGTGGGCGCACGCGCTGCGCCGGCTCGGCGGCATCAATTTCCTCGTGCTGCGCGATATTCGCGGCACTGCGCAGGTGGTGGTTGACACGCCGGAGGCCCTCGCTGCGCTCGACGGGCTGCTGCCGGAGACGGTGCTGGCCGTGGAGGGCGACGTAGTCGCAGAACCGCAGGCGCCGGGCGGCATCGAAATCCACTGCCCGCAGTTCGAGATCCTCTCGCCTGTGCGCGACGCGCTGCCTTTCCCGCTGAACAAACCGGAGCTTAAGGCCACGCTGCCCACCTTCCTCGATCATGCGACGGTCGGCTTGCGCCACCCGCAGCGCCGCGCGCACATCCGGCTGCAAGCGGGCGTCATGGCCGGCTTTCGCGCCACGCTGACTGACCTCGGCTTCACCGAAATCCAGACGCCGAAGCTGGTCGAAGCTGCAACTGAGGGCGGCGCGAACGTGTTCGGCGTGAAGTATTTCGACCGGCAGGCGTATCTGGCGCAAAGCCCGCAGTTCTACAAGCAGATCATGGTGGGCGTGTTCGAGCGCGTGTTCGAGGTGGGGCCGGTCTTCCGCGCGGAGCCGCACGACACGGTGCGCCACATCAACGAGTATGTCAGCCTCGACGTGGAACTGGGCTTCATCAAAGACCATCGGGATGTCATGGCCGTGCTGACGAAGGTGGTGCGCGGCATCCTGGCGCACCTGCAGGAGCGTTTCGCGCCTGAACTGGCGCTGCTCAACGTCAAGATGCCCGTCGCGCCGGAGCAGTTCCCGGCGATCTTCTTCCCCGATGCGCAGGAACTCATCCTCCAGAAGTGGGGCGAGGACTGTCGCGGGGAGCCGGACCTTGCGCCGCAGCACGAACGCTGGCTGGGCGAATGGGCGCAGGGGGAGCACGGGTCGGACTTCCTCTTTGTGACCGGCTACCCGATGGGGAAGCGGCCGTTCTACACGCACCCGAACCCGGCCGACCCGCGCTACTCGAACTCGTTCGACCTGCTGTTCAGAGGAACAGAGCTCGTGACCGGCGGACAGCGGCTGCACCTGTACCAGGATTATCTGGACAGCGCGGCGCGGCGCGGCTACACTGACCTCAAGCCGTTCGAGACGTACTTCGAGACGTTCAAATACGGCATGCCGCCGCACGGCGGGTTTGCCATCGGGCTGGAGCGCTTCATCATGCAGTTGCTCGGGCTCGATAACATCCGCCTGGCGACGCTCTTCCCGCGAGACCTGACGCGATTGGCGCCATGAGTTAAGAACCCAGGTTTCCGGCAGAAACCTGGTTTCTTGTGACCACGAGATGAAGATCAACATTCTCTATCGCGACGACGACATCATCGTCGTGGACAAGCCAGCCGGGGTTCCCACCCACGCGCCGGAGCCTTCCGACCCGTATGCGGGGGATGCGCTGCGCGTCCTGCTGCGGCAGGAGGGGCTGGCGTATCTGGGGATGCACCAGCGGCTGGACGCGGACACGTCGGGCGCGCTGCTCTTTTCGGCGCGTCCCGAGGCGAACCGCAACCTTGCCGCGACGTTCGAGGGGCGCGCGGCGCGCAAGGTGTACTTTGCCGCAGTGCTGGGCGCGCCGGAGGTGGATGAATCGAGCATCGACGCGCCCATTGCGCGCGACCGCGATGGGCGCTGGAGGGTGACGACGCGCAAGGACCCGGCGGGGCAACCCGCGCGCACGCGCTGCCGCGTCGTTGGCAGGGGATGGATCGGGAAGAAGAGCGAGGGCCGGCCTTTTGCCGTGGTCGAGGCGATCCCGGAGACGGGGCGCACGCATCAGATTCGGCTGCACCTGGCGCATGTTGGGCTGCCGGTGATCGGCGACCGGCTTTATGGCGGGCCTGCGGCGGGGTTCCCCCGGCTGTGCCTGCACGCTGCGGAGCTAACGATACCGCACCCGACGACGGGCAAGAAGATCACGTTTCGCGCGCCGCTGCCTGCCCCGCTGGATCGGCTCGTGGCGGGTGTGCCGGAGCCTGCGCTGGCGGTGCTGGCCCCGACGCAGCATATTCGTATGCTGTGGACGCAGACGCCGGATGTCGCGCGCGCGTTGGTTCGTGTTGCCGTGGCGCGGCGCGCGCCGCTGGCGGCGGACCCGGACACGACGATTTATCGCGTGGTGAACGGCGCGGGCGACGGATTGCCGGGGTTGACTGTTGACCGCTACGGGGATGCGCTGGTAGTTAGCCTGTACGACGACGATGAGGCGCTGCCGCCAAAGACGATCCCGGATGACCTCGCTGCCATGCTGGCGTCTGCGGCTGATGCGACTTCGGTTTATGTTCGGTATCGACCCAAACAGGCGAGCCGCGTGCCGGAAGACGAGATGAGCAGCCTCGCGCCTGCTGAGCCCGTGTTCGGTCCCGACCCTGGAGCCGAGGCCGGATTCATGGCGCGCGAAGAGGGGCTGTCGTATCAAATCCGACTGAACGAGGGCTTGAGCACGGGGCTGTTCCCTGACATGCGCGAGAGCCGGGCGCGCGTGCGCGCGTGGGCCGAAGGCAAGACCGCGCTCAACACGTTCGCCTACACGTGCGGTTTCGGGCTTGCGGCAGTCGCAGGCGGCGCGGAACGCGCGCTCAATCTGGACCTCTCGCGACGCTGGCTGGCGTGGGGGCAGGAGAACTACCGCTTGAACGGGTTCGAGCCGGACGAACGCGATTTCGTCTTCGGCGACGTGTTCGACTGGCTGGCGCGCTTTGCTCGACGCGGGGAGACGTTCGATCTCGTCATCCTCGACCCGCCGAGCTTTTCAAAGACGAAGACGGGGCGCTTTTCCGTGGCGAAGGATTACGCGCAGTTGGTCGAACTGGCGGTGAAGGTGGTGGCGCCGGGCGGGCGGCTGCTGGCGTGCGCGAATCTGGCCGAGCTGCCGTGGCGCGCATTTCGGGAGCGCGTGCTGGCCGGGGTAATGGCGGCGGGGCGGCGCGGGGAGATTGCCGGGGTGTATCACGAGCCTGCGCTGGATTTTCCTGCGGTGGGTGAGACGTACCTTAAGATGGCGCTGGTTCAACTCAGTTAGGCGCGCACAACGTTAGTAGTGGTAACGCGCTTGCAGGAAGTCAATGCGGTCGTCGGACACCATGTAGACTAACCGGTGCTCTTCGTCGATGCGGCGCGACCACGCGCCTGCCAGCGCGTGCTTCAGCGGTTCCGGTTTGCCCGTCCCACCGAAGGGGTCGCGGAGCGTCTGTTCAACCAGCGCCAGGATGCGAAGGGCAACTTTCCGGTCATTTTCAACCCAGAAGCGTAAGTCCTCCAGGAACTCATCTTGAAAAACGGCCGCGCGCTTCGGCTGCGGCTTGCTTGCCTCCGCCTTCTTACTCAAGACCGACCTCGCCGCGCAGCTCGTCGAGCGTCAGCGACTTGCCTTCACCGCGCCGGGCGCGCTCCATTGCCGTCAGCAACCGCTCAACGTTCCTCGGCGACCGCAAGAGGTGCGCCGTTTCGAGCAGGCTGCGGAGCTCTGCTGCTGAGATCATAGCAACGTCCTCGTCCCCACGGCGCTGAATGATGACCGTTTCGCGATCCGCAGTGACCTGCTTGAGCAAGGTTGCCAGGCGCGACCGGGCCTGGGTGTAGGTGACTTGAACCGTCATAATTGCGCTTTCTCCCGAAGTTATTGTACAGATATACTGTACAAGAGTTAAGGGCTGAAGTCAAGAGCGCCATCAAATTGACCGACGCCGCCTTTGTCCTCGCGCCAAAACTGGGGTATCATTTTGACATGAATCTGGAAGACTATTTTGACTTCTTCGGTGAAGATGATATTCGCATCAAGGGCACGCGCGTTGGCGTGGAGACTGTGCTGTACGATTACGTTCATCGCCGCCAGACTCCCGAAGAGATCGCAGCGCGCTATCCCGCAGTGACGCTTGAACAGGTTTACGCGACAGTGCTATATTATCTTCATAATCGAGCGAAGATGGACGCGTATCTTGCAGACTGGTTGGAGTGGGGACACCGGATGCGGCAGGAACAGCGTCAGGCGCAATCGGAACTGGTGGAGCATCTCGGGGCTCTGCGGGAAGAACGGGCGACGTATTCAACTGGCCGCGAATGAGCTTTCTCAAACTCCTCCTCGACGCAACGCTCCCGCCTGGCGACACGCTTGACGAACTCTGGCTGATTGCGACAAGCGGTGACCCCGTTCGCTTCCGCGATCGAATCTCGTACTTGCCCATTTAGGTCTGGCTATATCACAAGCTGATCAGAGGCGTTTTGGCCGTTTCTCCCACACGCGCACTGCTGCGTCAGGCGTCTTTCCTTGCTCCGTGGCTGCTCTTCCTCCTGACACTGCTCTTCTACCTCCTCACCCTCGCGCCGACGGTCGTGTGGAGCGACAGCGCGCATTTGCAACGGATGGCCGCGCAGGGCTTGCTGGATCACGACGGCGGAGGGCGCGCCCTGTGGTTTGGCGCCGCGCGCCTGATGTTGCTGCTGCCGGTGGGCGATCCGGCCTATCGCATGAACTTGCTCTCCGCGCTGACCGCTGCCATTGCCGTCGCGTTGACCTATCTGGCAGGCGTCCAGGCAGGGCTATCGCGTCGCGGGGCGCTTGTTGCGGCGCTCACGCTGGCTGTCTCGCACACCTTCTGGCAGCATGCCGTGCGCGCAGAGGTCTACACGCCGTTCATGGCGCTGCTGGCGCTGCAAGTGTGGCTCTGGTTCAAGTGGCGGCCTGAGCGCGCGTGGCCGATCTTCATTGCGATTATGCTGTTTGGCCCGCTGCTGTTGACGCACCAGATGGCCGTCCTTCTTGCGCCAGCGTTGCTCTATCTCCTCATCGCTCGGCGACGATGGCTTCGACCGCCGCAGTGGGCCGGCCTTGCCCTTGTAGGGTTCGCGTCCGCTTCGGCCGCGCTGCTCGTGTTGCGCTGGCAGATGCAGGCTTCGCCCGTCGAGGCGCTTTTCATCTACCTGACGCATTCCGGCATCGACTTTCGCCCGGCGTTGTTCGACTTTTCGTGGGCCAGCCTGCCGAAAGATGCGGTGCTTTGCGTCGCGTTTTTACTGCTCCAGTTTCCCGGCCCCGCGCTGCTGCTTGGCGCGGTCGCTGCGCCGGCGCTTCCCTCGCGCATGAAGGTCGATGCTGCGTGGGGCGCGCTGCTGTTGCTCGGCCTGGCCGACCTTGCGTTTGCCTTCGCCTATCGCGTCAATGACCGGTACGTGTTCTTCATGCCGATGTACCTGGTGTTCGCGCTGCTGGCGGGGCTGGGGTGGGACGAGGTTACGCGACGCTGGCCGTTCTGGCGGCAGCGGGCCGCGTGGCTGGTTGCGTTATGCCTGCTTGCCGTGACGCCGGTTGCAGCTTATGCGACTGTGGCGTTCGCTCTCCAGCGATTGGACATGAACCCGCTGGACGTGCGCGCGTTGCCGTTCCGCGATCCGAACCGCTATTTCCTCTGGCCGCCGCTCAACGGCTACACCGGCGCGGCTGACTTCGCGCGGGAAACGCTGGCCGAAGTCCCGCAGGATGCGGTGATTATCGCTGACTACACGCCCTTTGAAGTGCTGAGCTATGCGCGCGAGGTCGTCGCGCCAGAGGCGGGCGTGCGGATCATCAAGGTAGAGCCGCAGGATGATCTCGGCGCGCTGGCGCGGGGCGTTCCGCCGGGGACAGCGATCTTCCTGGCCGACGCGGACCCGCGCTACTACAATCTTGCGTCGTTGCGCGCTTACGACCTGGAGCCGTTCGGCCTCGTCTATCGCCTTGTCCCGCAGCAATCTTTACCCGAATAGGCTTTGCGGCTAGAATGAATGGGCGCGTTTCTGCGCTCTGCGCCGCACCCTCAAGCCCAGGAGCAGCCATGACCACGCATATTTTGACCGATTCGAGCCACTATCTTGATCCAGCGACGACGGCGGCTCTCCGTATCCACGTCCTGCCCTTGACGCTTCACCTTGCGGGTGAGGATCGCGGGGAGCGGGTCGAAGTCACCACCGAACAGCTTTTTGAGACGCTGAAGGATCGCAACGCAGGCTGGCCGACGACTGCCGCCGTGAGTCCCGGCGCGCTGCATGCTGCGTATGATGAGTTGACGAAGGACGGCGACGAAGTCGTCGGCGTGTTCATGTCGCGCGGGACCAGCGTGACGGTGGAGAACGCGCAGGCGGCTGCGACCGAGCACCCGAACCGGGACCGCATCCACGTGGTCGATTCGCTCGGCGTGTCCGGCGCGCTCGCGCTGACGCTCCAGGTGGTGGCGCAGCGGGCGGCGGAGGGCATGGGGGCGGCGGAGCTGGCGCGCGTGGCGAGGACGATGGGCGAGCGGATGCGCGTGATGTTCACCGTGGACACGCTCGACTACCTGCACCGGGGCGGGCGCATGAAGGGCAGCCAGGCGCTTGTCGGCACGCTACTCGGCATCAAGCCGGTGCTGTGGTTGAACGAGGGGCGCATCGA
>CAZPTI010000274.1:0-6617 GCA_964588925.1 uncultured Anaerolineales bacterium
GCGAATTGTGTGCGCCATTGAGTTGAGCGCGCAAGCGGGCCCTGGCTCAATTCGTTTATTCGTTCGTATTCGCTTATTCGAGATGGCCGCGCTCTCCCTCACGCGCGCCTTATCCGACCACGATATTAATCAGCTTCCCGCCCGCGAAGATCACCTTGCGCACTTGCTTCCCCTCGAACCACTTCTGCACCGAGGGGCTGCCCAGCGCCAGCTCGCGCGCCTGCTCTTCGCTGATCCCCGCCGGCGCATCGATTCGGTCGCGCACTTTGCCGTTCACCTGCACCACCAGCGTGACCATGTCGGCCTTCGCCAGTTCCGCGTCGTACTTCGGCCACGGGTGGACATGGATGCTTTGCTCGGCGGTAAACGCGCCGTTCCCATCGCCATGCGTAGCATGGCGCGACTGCCACAGCTCTTCCGCGATGTGCGGCATCTCGGGCGCCATCATCAGCAGCAGCGTGTCGATCGCCTCGTCCCACGCCCACGTGCCCGCAACCGCAGTGTCGCGCGCCTTGATCAGGTAGTTGTTGAACTCCATCAGCGCGCTGATTGCCGTGTTCCACTTGAACGCGTCGACGTCCTCCGTGACCTTTTGCAGCGTCTTGTGCGTCATGTGGCGCAGCTCGCGAATTTGCGCGTCCACGCCATCGCCCGTCGCGGCTTTCTTTCCCGGCTCAGTCACTACGGCCCACACGCGCTCCAGGAACCGCTTCACGCCCTCGATGCCCGTGAAATTCCACGGCCCGCCCGCGTCCCACGGCCCGATGAACATCAGGTAAGCGCGCACCGTGTCCGCGCCGTACTTCTCGACGTAGCTGTCGGGCGCAACGACGTTGCCGCGGCTCTTGCTCATGCGGTTGCCGTCCGGCCCCAGGATGATGCCCTGGTTAAACAGTCGCAGCATTGGCTCGCGGAACGGCACGATGCCCATATCGTTCAGCGCCTTCGTGAAGAAGCGCGTGTACAGCAGGTGCATCGTCGCGTGCTCCGGCCCGCCGGTGTACTGGTCAACCGGCAGCCAGTAGTCGCCCTTGGCCTTGTCCCACGGCAGGTCGTCGGGGCTGAGCTTCTCGCCCGCCTTCCAGTAGGGCGAGACGTACGCGTACTGATACCACGAGGAGCACATGAACGTGTCCAGCGTGTCGGTCTCGCGCCGCGCCGGGCCGCCGCAATGCGGACACGTTGCGTGCAGGTAGCTGTCGTGGAACTTCAGCGGGCTTTCGCCGGTCGGCGGGATCTTCGCGTCGGTCGGCAGGATCACGGGCAGATTCTCGTACTTCTCCGGCACGACGCCACACTGATCGCAATACAGCATCGGGATCGGCGCGCCCCAGTAACGCTGGCGGCTGATCAGCCAGTCGTGCAGGCGATACTGCGCGTCGAACTTGCCGATGCCCCGCGCTTCCAGCCACGCCGTGACCTTCGCCTTCGCCTCGCTGCCCGGCGTGCCGGAGAATTCGCCCGAATGGATCATCGTCCCGTACTCGTGGTGGTGCAGGACATCGCGGTAGAACGGCAGCCCGTGGACCATCTCCATGACGCTGCGGTCGTTGCGCACCGCGGGCTCGATCGCCTTGCAGCGCGCCAGGATGGCCGCGTCCGATTCGGGCGAGTCCAGCTCCATGACCTCGACCGTGTCGAGGGTGGCGTCGTTGAAAATCCACAGCCACGCGGAGCCGACCACGTCGCACCAGTTGTTCGGCAGAACATGCTGCTTAATCAGTTCGACGTAAGGCGCGATCTGCTCGGCCTTCAGCGTCACGAACAGTCCATCCCCACGGTTGCCTTGTGGCGCAACAAAGTACTCGACGCCCGCTGCGGTCAGCGCCTCCGGCAGCCCCGGCTTCATCGAGTCGGGCATCACGAAGCTCTTCGCGGCTCCGTCGTTGCGCGCGATGACGGGGATGATCGGCAGGCCGAACTTCAGCGCAAACGCGAAGTCGCGCTCGTCGTGCGCGGGCACGCCCATGATCGCGCCTGTGCCATAGGACATGGTCACATAGTCCGCAATCCAGATGGGCACGCGCTTGCCGCTGACGGGGTTGATGGCGAACGCGCCTGTGTCCACGCCGGTCTTCTCGCGCTCCGCCGCGCCGCGCTCCATTTCGGTCGTGCGGCCGGCCTGGAACTGGTACGCCTTTACCTGCTCGCGATGCGATGCAGGCGTCAGCTTGTCGACCAGCGGATGCTCGGGGGCCAGCACCATGAACGTCGCGCCCCACAGCGTGTCGGGCCGCGTCGTGAAGATGACGATCTCATCGCCCTGCTCGCTCTTGAAGACGACCTCCGCGCCCTCGCTCCGGTCGCCGATCCAGTTCAGTTGCGCCTGGCGGATGCGCTCCGGCCAGTCGATGCCGTCGAAACGTTTCAGCTCCTCGGCGTAGTTCGTGATCTTGAAGTACCACTGCTCCAGCAGCCGCCGCTCGACCTGCGTGTCGCACCGCTCGCAGCGCCGCTCGTCACCCACCACCTGCTCGCGCGCCAGCGTCGTGTTGCACTTCGGGCAGAAGTCGACCGGGCTTTTTTTGCGATACGCCAGCCCGTGATCGTACAGCTTCAGGAAGAACCACTGCGACCACTTGTAGAACTCCGGGTCGCACGTCACCGCCTCGTGCTCCCACGACCACATCGCGCCCATGCTGCGCAGCTGCCCGCGCATCTTCTCGATGTTCGACATCGTCCACTCGTACGGGTGGATGCCGTGCTTGATCGCCGCGTTTTCCGCCGGCAGGCCGAACGCATCGAACCCGATGGGGAAGAACACGTTGTAGCCGTTCATGCGCTTGTAGCGCGCGCCCGCATCGGACGGCGTCATCGCATACCAGTGGCCGATGTGCAGGTCGCCGGAGGGGTAGGGGAGCATCGTGAGGAAGTACCACTTATTCCGGTCAGGCAACTCGCGCGTCACGTACAGGCCGCTCTCGGCCCACAGGCGCTGCCACTTCGGTTCGATCTCCTGCGGAATGTGCTTCGCGTTCATGTTGCTGCTCCCCTGTCCTGGATGAGTTGGCTGATAAAAACAAAAATCCCCTTCGGACTAACGAAGGGGACTCATGCGGACCAAACTGGTTGCCGGTAGTGGACCTGAGGGGATTCGAACCCCTTGCCTCTTGAATGCCATTCAAGCGCTCTCCCAATTGAGCTACAGGCCCATAGCGCCGACCTTCGTTAGTTAGTCGGAAAACCCTACCTTTCGAAGCAACGGCTTTAGCATGTCGGCCTCCAGTTTGCCTGCCTGAGTGGAGCTGAGGGGACTCGAACCCCTTGCCTCTACAGTGCGATTGTAGCGCTCTCCCAGATGAGCTACAGCCCCGCAAGTGAGTGTGAGTATACGCAGATAGGGGGAAAGTGTCAAATTGCCCGCCCGCAAACCTTTTTCGCCGCCTGTTTGACACCTGCCCCCACTCGTCGTATGATCACCCTGGTTTGTGATCCTGCGTTCAAAGCAACCGCTCTCACCACCACAGGAGGCAACCGTGGGCTTCACCGGCAACATCATCTACGATCTGCACATGATCTGGCGCTGGGTCATGCTGGTCGTCGCGCTGGTCACGCTGCTCAAAGCGCTCGCCGGCTGGCTCGGCAAGCAGCCGTGGACCGCGCTGGACGATCGCCTCGGCATGTTCTTCACCATCGCGGTCGACATCCAGGCCCTGCTCGGCCTGATCCTCTGGTTTGTCGGCCCGTGGCGCATCACGGCTGCCGGCTCCCTGATGAGCGACCCGCTCGGCCGCTTCATGGTCATCGAGCACCCGCTGTTCCTGCTGATTGCGCTTGCGCTCGCCCACATTGGCCGCAGCCGCTCGCGCAAGGCAAAGACCGACGCGGCGAAGCATCGGACCGCGTTCATCTTCTACCTGTTGAGCTTCCTGTTCATCGTGCTCATCTTTATTCTCAGGACGACTCTCGGCTAAAATCGGCTCATGGCCTTCGAGAACTACTACCTCTACCGCCTGGCGTTCTGGATCGTCAGGCGGCTGCCGCGCGGATTTCTCTACTTCTTCGTCGGCGTCGTGGCGGAGTTGAACTTCGGTTTCAACCGCACTGGCCGCCGCGGCATCTACGATAACCTTGACCACGTCCTCGGCCCGGACGTGAGCCGCTTCACGCGCTGGCGTTACGGCCGCGCGGCCTTCCGTCACTTCGCCTACTCCATCATCGACATCTTCCTCATTCCTGGCATGACGTTGGAGAACATGCGCGCGTATGTCGCGGACATTCGCGGGCTGGAGCATGTGGCGGAGGCGCGGGAGAGAGGGGTCGGCGGCATCTTCATGACCGCGCACATGGGCAGTTGGGAGATGGCCGGCGCAGCCCTCGGCCTGCTCGGCGTGCCGATCACCGCGGCCGTGCTCAAGCACGCCGACCCGCGCATCGACGCGATCTTCGCGGACATTCGGAGCAGGGGCAACATCGAGGAAGTCCCGCTCGGCGGCGCGCTCGCAAAGCTGGAGAACGCGGTCGAGCGCAAGCGGTTCATCGGCCTCGTCTCCGACCGCGACGTGAAGGGCACGGGCATGAAGGTGAAGTTCTTCGGCGAAGAGACCACCATGCCCGCCGGTCATGTGAAGCTGGCGCTCCGCACGGGGGCGTGGATTTTCCCCGGCATGACCTACCGCGGCCCGGATCATCGCATCCTGATCGAGATTCGCGAGCCGATCATCCCGCGCGAGGGCGAAACGGAAGAGGAGTTGATGGCGCGGACGATCCCCGCGCTGGAGGAACTCATCCGCAGCCACCCGGACCAGTGGTCGTCGTTCTTCAACCTGTGGAGCAAGACGACGCGGCCCGTGTGGTGGCAGCACATCAAGAAGCCGCGGGCGTAGATAGTTTTTCTGCCGCAGAGGACACAGAGGGCGCAGAGACAAGATCTCTCTGCGCCCTCTGTGTCCTCTGCGGCAAGTCAGCGCAGTTGTTGGCGCAAAGCTTCGACCTGCGCCAGAACAGATGCCCGCGCGGTTCCACCCGCGGCGGCGCGCTGCTCAACCGACCGCTCGAAATCCCACACGTCCTGCGTCCCGACCAGCCGCGCGTCAATCGCCGCCAGTTCCGCCTCGCTCAACTCGCGCAGCGCGCAGCCCAGCTCCTCCGCGCGGCGCACCACGCGCCCAACCACGTGATGGCTCTCGCGGAACGGCATCCCCCGCCGCACCAGCGCATCGGCCAAATCGGTCGCAAGAAGTTCATCCCCCAGAGACGCGGCCATGCGCTCAGGCCGGATCGTCAGCGAGCACAGCGCGCCGCGCGCGACCGGTAAGGCGAGGTTGAGCGTGTCGACCGCGTCGAATAGCGGCTCCTTGTCCTCCTGCAAATCCTTGTCGTACGCGCTCGGCAGCCCTTTGAGCAGCGTCAAGACCCCTGTCAGGTTGCCCACCAGCCGCCCCGACTTCCCGCGCAGCAACTCCATCGCGTCCGGGTTCTTCTTCTGCGGCATCAGGCTTGACCCCGTGCTGAACGCGTCCGCCATAACGACGAAGCCGAACTCCTTGCTGCTCCACAGGATGAGGTCTTCGGCGAATCGACTCAGGTGAATGCCGAGTAACGCAGCCCAGAAGAGGAACTCCGCGATGAAGTCGCGGTCGCTGACTGCGTCCATGCTGTTCGGGCTGGCGGACGCAAAGCCGAGATCGGCGGCCAGCGCGGCGCGGTCGATGGGGAAAGGGCAGCCGGCCAGCGCGCCTGATCCCAGCGGTAGGACGTTCACGCGGCGCGCGAGGTCAGCCAGCCGCTCCGCGTCGCGCTGCCACGGCCATGCGTGGCTCAACAACCAGTGGCTCCAGCGCACCGGCTGCGCGGGCTGGAGGTGGGTGTAGCCCGGCATAACCACGTCAATGTCCGCTTCCGCGCGGTCGGCTGCGGCGCGGATCAACTCGCGCAATTCCTCGCCCAGTTGCGCGATTTCTCCGCGCAGCCACAGCCGCGCGTCCGTCGCCACCTGGTCATTGCGGCTGCGTCCCGTGCGCAGCTTGCCCGCGACATCGCCGATGCGCTCGGTCAGCCGCCGCTCGACGTAAGAGTGAATGTCCTCGTCGCCCGGCAACATGCCGCCCGGCAGCGTGCCGCTTGTGCCCGCAAACGCCGCTTCTGGATTCGTCGCAACTTCCGCGCGCAGGGCGTTTAGTCTTGTGACGATCTCGTCGCGCTCCTGCTCCGTCAGCAGGCCCGCAGCCGCAATGGCCTTCGCCCACGCGACTGACCCGGCAATATCGGCTTCCCACAGCCGCCAATCGAACGGCAGGGACGCGTTGAACCGCGCCATATGGGCGTCCATCTGGCCGGAGAAGCGGCCGCCCCAAAGTTTGGCGTCGGGGGATGACTGCGACATGGTGTTGCTCCGTGCGTGGAAAATAACCCCGCCATTATAACCGAACACGCCCCCCAGGCGGCCATCACCGGCATGGTTCGCGTTTTCGCGCGAAGTTCGGTTTTGCCCCGGTCGCTCGTAATCGTAACAAAACCGAATCAGACCGCGAAAAACGGAAAATGTTACGGATCATCGCAAAATGTTACGGTTGAGCGCCGGAGCCAGGCGAATTACGCTTCACACTGAAATCCCCCTGCCAACAGGGTGCGGTTCACGATTTCGCGCGAAATCCGGTTTTGCCCCGGTCGCTCGT
>CAZPTI010000275.1:0-6557 GCA_964588925.1 uncultured Anaerolineales bacterium
GCCTCGCGGCATCAGCCGGAGGGGGTCCACGGGCCGTCGAAGGTCGTGGGCGCAGGCTTCGGGTGGACCGACGACGCGTGGCGCGGCATTCCGCTGCAAAAATACATCATCTATGAGCTGCACATCGGGACGTTCACGCCGGAGGGCACGTTTGACGGGGCCATCGCGCGGCTGCCCGACCTCGTCGACCTCGGCGTGACGGCCATTGAAATCATGCCCGTCAGCCAGTTTCCCGGCGACCGGAACTGGGGCTACGACGGCGTGCTGCCCTTTGCCGTGCAGGACTCCTACGGCGGGCCGGACGGGCTGAAGCGGCTGGTGGATGCGGCGCACGCGGCGGGGCTCGCGGTCATCCTCGACGTGGTGTACAACCATCTGGGGCCGGAGGGCAACTACTTCGCCGACTTCGGCCCCTATTTCACCGACCGCTACCGCAGCCCGTGGGGCGCGGCGATGAACTTCGACGGGCCGGGCAGCGACGAGGTGCGGCGCTACTTCATCGAGAACGCGGTCTACTGGCTGCGCGATTTTCACGTCGACGCGCTGCGGCTCGACGCGGTGCACGCCATGCTCGACTTCTCCGCCGGGACGTTCCTGGAGGAGATGGCCGCGGTCGTGGCGCGCGAGGGGATCGAGCTAAACCGGCAGGTGTTCCTGATCGCCGAGAGCGACCTGAACGACTCGCGCGTGGTGCGGACGCCGGAGGAGCGCGGCTTCGGGCTGGACGCGCAGTGGGCCGACGACCTGCACCACGCGCTCCACACGCTGCTGACCGGCGAGCGGCAAGGGTACTATGAGGACTTCGCGGGCGCGGAGGGGCATCCGCCGCCGCTCCGGTTGCTTGCCGGCGCGCTCGCCGACGGCGTGCTGTATCAGGGGCAGTACGCGCCGGCGCGCGGGCGCCGGCACGGCAACTCGTTCGCCGGCATCCCGGCGCACCGTCTCGTCATCTGCGCGCAAAACCACGATCAGGTGGGGAACCGGATGCTGGGCGAGCGACTGAGCGCGCTCGTGTCGCCCGCAAAGCTCAAGCTGGCCGCGGCCGTCACGCTGCTATCGCCCTACCTGCCGCTGCTGTTCATGGGTGAGGAGTATGGCGAGACCGCGCCGTTCCTCTATTTCATCAGCCACACCGACCCTGACCTCGTGCGGGCGGTGCAGCAGGGGCGCAAGGCGGAGTTTGCCGCGTTCATGGCGGAGGGAGGCGAGCCGCCCGACCCCGCGGCGGGGGAGACGTTCGAGCGGTCGAAGCTCAACTGGCAACTGGCGCAGGACGCGTGGCACGCCGACCTGCGCGGCTTTTACAAAGAGCTGATCGCGCTACGGAAGCGCGTGCCGGCCCTGCGCAACCTGAGCAAGGAGAGCCAGGAGGTGTTCGCGTTCGAGGAGGAGCGCGTGCTGGCCTTCCACCGGTGGTTCGGCGAGAGCCATGCGCTGGCCGTGTTCAACTTCGGCGAGCAGGCGAGCGGGGCGCGAATCCCGGCGCCATGCGGGACGTGGGGGCTGGCCTTGAGCTCGGACGGGAGCGCCGTGGCTGAGCTCGACGCGCAGGAAGGCCGCGCTGAGATACGGCTGAACGGCGAGAGCTTCGCCCTGTATGTCAAGGGAGGCATCGCATGAGCGCCGGACAGCCAACAGCAGTGCAACAGGGCGACGCAGCCGCGGGCCTCGAAGAAACGCTGGCGCGCATCCGGCGCGACCATCCGGCTCCGCGCGCCACCTACCGCTTCCAGTTCAACGCCGACTTCACGCTCAAGCACGCGGCGGAACTGGTCCCATACCTGGCGCAGCTTGGCATCAGCCACGTGTACGCGTCCCCGCTCTTCGCGGCGCGCGCGGGCAGCACGCACGGCTACGACGTGTGCGATCCGACGCGCATCAGCATGGCCGTGGGGGGCGAGGAGGCGCTGAACCGGCTGGCGGAGCGGCTGCGGGAACACGGCATGGGCCTGCTGCTCGACATCGTGCCGAACCACATGGGCATCAACGACGCCTGCAACCAGTGGTGGCTGGACGTGCTGGAGAACGGCCCCAGTTCGCTCTACGCGCCCTTCTTCGACATCGCGTGGGAGCCGTCGAAGCCGGAGCTCAGGAACCGCGTCCTGCTGCCCGTGCTGGAGGATCAGTACGGCGCGGTGCTGGAGGCGGGCAAGCTTAAGCTGACCTTCTCGGAGGGCGGCTTCTGGATCGAGTATTATGACAACCGCTTCCCCATCGCGCCCGGCACGTACGCGCCGATCCTGCAGGAGTGGCTGCGCCGGGTGCGCGAGGCGGGCGATGAAGCCGCCGCGCTCGAACTGGAGAGTGTCATTACCGCGGTGGGCTATCTCCCCGGTCGGAGCGAGCAGGACGACGAGCGGCGCCGCGAGCGGGCGCGCGAGAAGGAGATCATCAAGCGCCGGCTGGCCGCGGTGTGGCAGTCGGGCGCGGCTGCCTTCCATGCCCTGCAAGACACACTCGCCTACTTCAACGGGCAGCCGGGCGATTCGCGCAGCTTCGATCCGCTCGACGCGCTGCTGGAGAGCCAGGCGCACCGGCTGGCGTTCTGGCGCGTGGCGGGCGAGGAGATCAATTACCGGCGGTTCTTTGACATCCGCGACCTGGCTGCAATTCGGGTGGAGGACCCGCAGGTGTTCGACGCGACCCACGCGCTCGCGCTGCGGCTGCTGGCGGAGGGCAAGGTTTCGGGCCTGCGCATCGACCACCCGGACGGCCTGTTTCATCCAGCCCAGTACTTCCGGCGGTTGCAGGAGAGCTACTTGCGCGCGGTTATCGAGCCAGAGGGCGGGGACGCGTCCGAAGACGCCGGGCAGGCTGTTTCCGCGTGGGTGGGCGGGCAGATCGACCGGGCGGCGCGCGGGGAAGGGCACGCGCAGTGGCCCCTCTATGTGGTCGCGGAGAAGATCCTGTCGGACACGGAGCCGCTGCCGCTGGACTGGGCGGTGGACGGCACAACCGGTTACGACTTCCTTGCGTCGGCCAACGCGGTGCTGGTCGATCCCACCGCGGCGGACGATTTCACGCGGCTGTACAGCGACTTCACAGGGGAGGACCCGAACTTCGATGCGCTGACCGTGCGGACGCAGCGGCTGATCATGCGGGAGGCGCTGGCGAGCGAGATCAATGAGTTAAGTCACAGCCTCGAGCGCGTGGCCGAGCGCAACCGCCACACGCGCGACTTCACGCTGAACATCCTGCGCGATGCGATCCGTAGCCTGGTCGCATCCCTGCCGGTTTACCGCACCTATATCGACCCCGTTGCCGGGCAGGTTTCGGACCGCGACCGTCATTACATTGCTGAGGCAATCCGCCGCGCGCGCGACCTCTCGCCCTACATCGACGCGTCCGTCTTCGAGTTCCTGCAGGCGACGCTGCTGCTCGAGAACCACGCGCAGTTCCGCGCAGAGGACCGCCCCGCGCTGGCGCAGTGGGTGATGAAGTTCCAGCAGATGACCGGGCCGGTGATGGCGAAGGGCGTGGAGGACACGGCCTTCTATCGTTATAACCGGCTGGTCTCGCTGAACGAGGTGGGCGGGCATCCGGCGCTCTTCGGCATCGAGGTCGCGCAGTTCCACAGGGACAACCTGCGTCGCTTGCGTCACTGGCCGCACAGTATGCTGACCACGTCGACACACGACAACAAGCGCAGTGAGGACGTGCGGGCGCGCATTAACGTGCTGAGCGAACTGTCGGAGGCGTGGGGGCAGGCGCTGCTGGAATGGGCGTCGCTCAACATCGAGCGCAAGGCGCGGAGGCCGGAGACGGGCGAGTTGATGCCCGACCGCAACGACGAGTACCTGCTCTATCAAATCCTGCTCGGCGCGTGGCCGCTGACCGCGGCGCCGGAGGCGGGATCGCCGTGGGGCAGCCTGCTGCCGCCGGGCGACGATAGGGAGTATGCGGCATTCGCAGAGCGGATCGGGCAGTACACAAATAAGGCAGTCAAGGAAGCGAAGGTTCACGGGAGTTGGATCAACCCGGACGAGGCTTACGACCGGGCCATGCGGGAGTTCGTCGCGGCGTTGCTGCGCCCGGGGCCGGACAACCGCTTCCTGCCCGCGTTCGCGGCGCTGGCGAGCCGGGTCGCGTTCTTCGGGCAGGTCAACGCGCTGAGCCAGGTCGCGCTTAAGCTGACCGCGCCGGGGATGCCGGACACGTACCAGGGGAACGAACTGTGGGACTTCAGCCTGGTTGACCCGGACAACCGGCGGCCGGTGGATTATACGCGGCGGCAGGCGCTGCTGGCCGGGCTGCCGGGGGCGGGCGCAGTGTCCGCGGATGCGGTCAGTGAGCTGCTGGAACGGAGCTACGACGGCCGCATTAAGTTGTTCGTGACGTCGCGTTTGCTGGGCCTGCGTAAGGATCGGCCGGCGTTGTTCGACGCGGCGGACTATCTGCCCCTCGAAGCGCGTGGGCGGGAGGCAAACCACGTCATCGCGTTCGCCCGACAGACGGGCGACGCCGCGCTCGTTGTGGTTGTCCCGCGGCTGGCCGCGCGCTTGAGCCGGGGCGAGCCGCGATGGCCGGTGGGCGAGGTGTGGGGCGACGCGGCCGTCCTGCTGCCCCAGGCGTTGCAGGGGCGCGCATTTATGGACGCGCTGACGGGCGCGCGATGGACCGCGGGCGCAAACGGGATTGCGTTGAGCGGTGCCCTGAGCGCACTGCCGCTGGCGGTGCTGGTGGGCTAACTGTCCGCGAGGTGAAACCGTTTGCCATAGAGAACGCAGAGCGGCTTCGGCGTCTCTGTGGCAAGGTGGCTGGCTTGCGCCATTCACCGCGTATCCCTCTGCTTTATTGTGCGTTTGTATGCGCATCGTTCCGCTGCTGATGCGCTGTCCCCTCTCCGCGCTTGCGCATCGCTCCACTCGCAGAGGAGTGTATCCATGCAAGGTAAGGCACCCGCTTCCCGGCCGCGTATCTCGCCGGCGTGGCTGATCGCTGCGCTGGCGGCGGGCCTGCTGATTGCCGGCGCGCTGTTGCTGCCCGCAACGTCGTCTCAGGCCGCCGGGCCGGTGGTCGGACAGGGCAAGTATCGTGCGCATCTGCCGTTTCTGGTCGCGGGGCAGGCCGCGCAGCAGGCGACGCCGACAGCGACCGCAAGCCAGACGACGGAACCGACCGAGACGCCGGAGGCGACGCATACGCCGAGCGCGACCCCATCGCCCACCGCGACGACTCCCCCGTTGAACACATCGCACGCAGGCCGCTTCACCGTGTACGAGGGCAGCAAGACGTGCATGGGGTGTCACGCGCAGCAGACGAAGGACGCGCACGGCAGCATCCACTACCAGTGGAACGCGCCCGCGCCCTACGCGAACCTGTCGACCGCCACGGCGGGAAAGCTCGGCGCGATCAACGACTTCTGCGGCTACCCCGACATCAACTGGCTGAGCGTGCTGACGGACCTGGACGGGCAGCCGACCGACGGCGGGTGCGCGACGTGCCACGGCGGGATGGGGCTGCGTCCGAGCAAGGAGCAAAACGACGCGCAACTCGGCAACGTCGACTGCCTGATGTGCCACTCGGAGACGTACAGGCGCAAGGTGGTCAACGACGGCGGCGTGTTCAAGCTGGTCCCCGCGCCGGAGCGGATGAGCGTGCCGCTGGCGCAGGCGATCACGGACATCAAAAAACCGACCAAGGCGAACTGCCTCAACTGCCACCTGAGCTCGGGCGGCGGGCCAAACAACAAACGCGGCGACCTTGAACCGGCGCACAGCGACCCGCCGCGCTCCCTCGACGTCCATATGGCGTCCAAAGCCAACGGCGGCGCGGGGCTGGTCTGCCAGAGCTGCCACGTGACGCAGAACCACCGGATCGCGGGCCGCGGGTCGGATATGCGCGGGACGGATCTGGATCAGCCGGTGAAGTGCGTTAACTGCCACGCGCAGAAGCCGCACGGCAACAGCAATATCGACAAGCACACGGCGAAGGTCGAGTGCAGCGTGTGCCACGTCCCGGCATTCGCGCGGATCACGTCCACCGATATGGTGCGCGATTTCCGGGAGGTGGAGGTGTATCAGGCGCGGCGGCTGTATGAGCCGAAGATCACGCGGCAGGCGAACGTGATCCCGCAGGTCGCGTGGTTCAACGGGACGTCGAAGTTCTACGAGTTCGGGACGCCGGCGATGCTCGGGCCGAACGGTCGGGTGATCATGTCGCAGCCGGTGGGCGGGGTGAACGACGCGAAGGCAAAGCTGTTTGCGTTCAAGTATCATCAGGCCGAACAGGCGCGCGACCCGGTCACGGGCCGCATCCTGCCGATGAAGATGGGCATTCTGTTCCAGGATGGGAATGTCGACCTGGCGGTCAGGAAGGGTGTGGAGGCGGTGGGCTGGACGCTGCCGCAGGGGTACGACTGGGTTCCGACGGAACGGCTGCTGTCGATCAACCACGAGGTGGCGCCGCACGAGCAGGCGCTGAAGTGCGACACGTGCCACGCGAACAACGCGACGCGGCTGGACTGGGCGAAGCTGGGCTACACGCCGAAGAGCACGCGGAACGGCAAGCCGCTGTGCGAAAGCTGCCACGAGAAGGAGGACGAGGACTGGTCAAAC
>CAZPTI010000276.1:0-6555 GCA_964588925.1 uncultured Anaerolineales bacterium
TTGAACGAGCCGCTCCTGATTGATCAAGTCTCACCTCGTTAAGGTCCGGGCGCTAAAGCGCCTACTACGAACCGTTTGTAGTACGCGCTTTAGCGCATCGCACCGTTTGTAGTGCGCGCTTTAGCGCGCCGTTTATTCTACCCACGTCACGCTGCCGGTGTGGCTGGTTTCGTAGCCGCCAAGCGCAGCAATTGCCGCGCGGCCTTCGCTAGACGCAAGCCAATCGCGGATGGCGCGGACAGGCTCTGTCTCCCACTCGGACGCAGGAATGATGAGATGATAAGTCTCTGTTGTCAGCGGCGCGAAACGGAGGCCGTATTCAAGCGCGGCCGTCTCAATACCGAGCCCGACCGTGCCTACGCCTTCGGCCACCGCGCGCGCAACGGCCTCATGCGTGGTTACTTCACGTTCATAGCCGTCGATGCGTTCCGTAGAGATGCCGGCGCGGTGAAGCTGCGCCTCGAGCCAGACGCGCGTTCCCGTCCCGCGCTGTCGGTTGATGAACGTCACACCAGCATGAGCCAAATCCGCAAGCTGCGCAACACGTTCGGCATCCTGCTCGCGCACGATGAGGCCCAGGTGACGCTGAGCAAGGGTGAGGAGCGCGACTTTGCGCCCCGGCAGCAGGCGGCGGACGAAAGGCGCGTTATAGGTGTCACTCTCCTCATCCCACAGGTGGCTGCCCGCAAGGTCCGCGTTGCCCTCCGCGAGCGCGATTAGCCCGCCAAGACTGCCTGCGTAGCGCACCTGCATCGCGCAGCCGGGGCAGAAGTCGGAGAAGCGCGAGGCCAGGAGTGAGACCGCTGGATCGTGACTGCCCGCAAAGCGCAGCACCTGCCCGCCCGCGGCTGGCGATTCCGCGGCGATCGCGCGCCAGCGGTCGAGCGCCGCGCGAAAACCGCTTTCGGCCTCTTCGATCGTGTAGCCCGCCGAAAGCATCTCCAACAGGAACGCCTCGGCCTCGTGCGTGACCGTTGCGCGGCGGAGCGGTGTGGGATCCACGGCCGCGGGCGGCGCGCTCCCGATGCGCGTGCCCTGCCCTGGCCGGCTGACTGCGATCCCCTGCCGCGTCAACTCCTTATATGCTTGCTGGACGGTGCCCGGCGTGCACTTCCACTGTTCGGCCATTTCGCGGACGGTGGGCAGCGCGTCGCCTGGCCGCAGCCGCCCAGCCAGCAGGTCCTGCCGCACCGCTTCCGCGATTTGGAGATACAGCGGTTGTCTGTCCGTCATCGTCTCACGCCGAGTCGCGCCCGGTCGAGCATTGCGGGTCGGTCACTTCGACCTCGCCGATCTCGGCTGCCGTATGATTCAGCAGGCGCATAGCGAAGCGGATGAATGCGTCGACGTCCGCGAAGTTAGACGCGATGCCGACCGACACGCGCACTGCGCTGACGTCGCGGCCAAAGCGCGCCTGCATCTCGCGACGCAACTCCTGGAAGGAGAGTGCGTCCGCGCGCGCGAAGAATGAGCGCATGATCTCCGGCCCGAGGCCGTGGGCTATTTCGCCCGCGCCCGGATTGCAGAAGCAGCCGGTGCGCAGCGAGATGCCGCGGTGGTTGGCGAGTTCTTCGATGCGCCGGTCGTCAATAGCGCGGCCGTCGCGGTCAAAGAAGGTCATAGTGATCGTGCCGCCGCGCGCCGCGAGACCGCGCGGGCCGTGGATTTTGACAAGGTGCTTGCCCGAATCGTGATGCAGGGAGGACAGGCTGTCAATCAGCCAGCCGGTGAGCGCCATCACGCGGTCGTGGATATTGTCGATGCCCACGGAACACAGGTGGCGCAGGCCGATTTCGACCGCCGGTATGTTTAAGTAGTTGACCGTGCCGTCCTCAAAGCCGGCTTCGCCGGGGACGAGGTAGTGGCCGTCGCCCTGCACAGAGGAAATGGTGATCGTGCCGCCCGCATACCAGGGCCGCTTGAGCTTTGCGAGCGCCTCTTTTCGCGCCAGCAGCGCGCCGGTGCCAGTAGGATAGCCGAACATCTTGTAGAAGGAGAGCGGCACGAAATCGGGACGCCACTTCGCGAGGTCCAGCCGGTTGCACGGCGCAAAGGCCGCCGCATCAAGCAGCACGTCCCATCCCTTCGCCTGCGCCAGCGCGATCAGCTCGAGCGGGTGCTGCGCGCCGGAGAAGTTCGACTGCGCGGGGTAGGCGAAGAGCTTAGGCTTGCCAGGCTTGCCTTGCTCCAGCCCCTCTTCGAGTGAGGCCATGTCGATGCGCAGCTCAGGCGCGACGACGGGGACGTAGGTCAAGGCGCAGCCCTTTGCGCGCGCAAACTCGCGGATGCCGTTCACTGAGTTATGGTTGTCAAAGGTGAGCAGGTAGTGCCCTCCCGGCTCAAAGGGATATGCTTCGCCGACGAGCTTCAGCGCGCCGCTGGCGTTGGGCGTGAAGACGACGGTGTATTCGCCTGGCGGCGCGTTGAAGTACTCCAGCACATAGCGCCGCGCGTCGTCGATCAGGCACGTCATTGCCTGTGAGGTCGGGTTGTTGGAGTGGGGGTTGCCGTAAACGTGATTTGCCAGCAGCGCATGGTGCGCGGCAAGCTGGCTCGCCGCGTGCAGTCCGCCGCCCGTGTAGTCGAGATACACCTGGCCGGTTGCGTCGAGCCGCGCGTACTCCTTTGCCCGCAATGCGTCAAGCGCGGCGGTGCGCTCGTAGGCGGGGTAGGCGCGCTGGAACTGGAAGTAAGCGGCTTCGTACATGGCCTCAAAGAGCGCGGAGTTGGTCACAGCGGTGTGTCCCCCTTCCTTTCGAAATGAGACGCAGGAGCAGTTGCCAGGCACCCCGCAGGTGCCTGGCAACTCTGTTCGCACGCGTTAACCTACCAACTTCTCCAGCCGGTCCACGTACCCCGCCAGCACCTCGAACGCGGCCTCAACTGGCGCGGGGGTGGTCATGTCCACGCCCGCGAGCTTGAGCGCGTCGATGGGGTAGAGCGCGTTGCCCGACTTGAGGAACTTCAGGTAGTCATCGACCGCGCCCGACTCGCCGGAGCGAATGCGCTTCGCCAGCGCGTTGGCCGCGGAGATGCCCGTTGCATACTGGAAGACGTAGTAGTCGATATACAAGTGGCCGAAGGTGGCCCAGGTCATGCCGACGCGGGGTCGGTCGACCTTCATTTCGCCGCCATAACCCTCACCGAACAGGTCGGCCATCAACTCGATCATGTCGTCGGCGCTCAGCCCTTCGCCGCGCTCCTCGCGCTGGTGGACTTCCAGCTCGAAGCGGGCAAGGGTCGGCATGATGAAGAAGTAGCGGTGGAAGTTGGACATCGCCTCTTCGAGCACGGCCAGTTGGAACGCGGGGTCATCGACCGTTTCGAGCAGGTGGCCGCGCACCATCGCCTGGTGGAAGTTGGACGCGGTCTCGGCGACGAACATGCCGTAATCGCTGTAGAGCACGGGCTGGTTTTGCCACGTGAGCAGCGAGTGCATGGAGTGGCCGAGCTCGTGGGCCAGCGTGCTCATGCTGAACACCTCGTCGGTGTAGGTCATCATGATCCACGGCTGGACGCCCGGCGCGCCCGAAGAGAATGCGCCGCCCATCTTGCCCTTGTTCGGCATCGAGTCGACCCACCGCTCGGTCGTGCAGCCGCGGCGCACGGTCTCCACGTATTCCGCCCCCATCGGCGCAAGCCCTTCGCAGATCAACTCGACGCCGCGCTCGTAAGTCACCTGCGGGCGATTGCCCGACAGAGGCGCCCAGATGTCGTACGGGTTCAACTCGTCCACGTCCAGCGCCTTGCGCCGCACGCGCCAGTACTTGTGCCACGTGGGCAGGTTCTTCTGGAAGACGTTGATCAGGTTATGGAACGTCTCGGTGGGCAGGTTCCACGGGAAGAGGGCCAGGTCGAGCGTCGACTCATGCCGCCGCGCGCGCATGGTGAAGACGTTCGCCTTGACCGACGTCATCAGGTTCGAGGCGAGCGTGTTTTTGTGGGCCAGGAACTGATCCATGTACCCTTCCCACGCGGTGCGCCGAGACTCGCGGTCGGGGCTGGCGAGCACGCCCGGAAGGTTGGCCGCGGACACGGGATGCTCCGCGCCGTCTTCGCCCACTGCCGGCGGGAACTGCAAGTCGGCGTCGACCATCATGCTCCACGTCTGCTCGATGTTGCCGAATGGCGCGGCGACAAGGCCGAGCAGCTCTTCGACCTCTGCGGAGCGGACGTGCGCCTGGCGGCGGAGCAGGTTGTCGACGTACTGTTCGAGGTAGGCGAGTTGCGCGTTCTGCGTCAGCCTGCGGAGCGCGTCCGCGCCGAGAGCGAGCAGTTCTGGCTCGACGAAGGAGACGGCGGCTGCGACCTGCCCGAAGAGGCCGTTGGCGCGGCCGTAACGCTTGCCCGCGTCCGCGTCCGTTGTATCGACCGCGTAGGCCATGCCCGCCCAGGAGCCGAGCACATAGGCGCGGCGGAGCAACTCCTGCATCTCCGCCATTGCTTCGCCGACGACCTCGGGGCCTTCGCCCAGCCGGCCCTGGAAGCGCTTGAACGCCCCGGCGTCCGCGGCAAGCTGCGTTGCCTCGGCGTCCCAGTCCGCAGGCGCGGCGAAAGCGCGCTCGGAGTTCCACTTATACTTCTGATCGATTTGGTCTCTGGTTGGAAGATTGACCTCAGCCATGTTGTCCTTTCGAGCGCCTCAACGCGTTCGTTACTCCGTGATGAAGTCGTACTCGTTCGAATCGCATACCGGACGATAGCCGATTCGCTGATAGATGTCGTTGGAAGTCGGATTTGCCAGGTCAGTGTAGAGCGTGCAGAATTGCCAGCCCGCGTCGAGCAACTGCCGGCTCAGGGCCGCAACGCACGCGGAGGCATAGCCGCGCCCGCGCAGTTCGGGCGGCGTGTAGACCATGTTGACCGTGATGCCGTGGCTCGAACTGCGACCACGACCGGCCATCGAAACCGACGCGCCGTCCACTTCCCAGAAGAAGATTGCGCCGTTGTTCAGGAGGCGCGTGGCAACCTCGCGGGCTTCTTCTGCGCTCATAGGCGGCAAGTGGCAGTCGACGTTGAACCGGTAGACCCATTCGCTCAACAGGTCAAGCTCGTCGTCGCGCGCCTGCCGCAGGTGGCCGGAGACGTTTTCGGGAGGATAAACCTCGCGCAGTTCGTAGATCCGCTGATCCATGCCGGGCTTGAAGGGCTGTCCCGTTCGCTCAGTCCATATACGCGCAAAAGCAAGGGCAGTGGTTGATGGGCCGGTGACGCCCGCTACACGACGAACCGGACTATCAGCGTCATGGGCTTTGCCGACCTCAACGAGGTCACCGACGATGAGGCGCAATGGCTCCGGGTCCGCTTCAAGCGCGCTGTAGACGATCACGCGGTATGGCGGCGTGCGGACCGCAGCAGCGATCAGGCGGTCGCGGTCGTCCACAGTTGCGAGATAGACAGGATACTTACCGTAGTAGTCGGGATGCTCGGCGACGCGCGCGGCAATGCCGACAATGAGGCCGTTCACTGCTTCCAACTCCTCCAGCGGAGCGCGCGCGTTTCTTAGAAACTCGGCTGCGTTATCGTAGCGTGTCAGCTTCACTGCCACCTCCCCTCGTTACCTGCGCTGCGCGGCCCGCAGAAGCTGCTGCGCGTCCGGCCAGCCGTAGGCCACTTCGAGCAGTTCTGACTGCCCGATGGTGATCGGCTTCTCGCCAACGAGAGCGCCGCCCAGTGACTCGTAAAAGCGCCGCGCGTTGACGTTGTCCTTAAGCACCCAGATAACTACTGACCGAAAGCCGCTATCAATCAGCACCTGGGCGGCGGACGCCATGAGTTGATGACCGATGCCGCGAGCCTGCCATTGGGCGAGCAGATAGATGGCGTAGACCTCACCGTCATATTTCACGCCGTCCGCGCCGACGAAGCTCTCGCGTTCCGGCCCTCCGCCAGCGAAGCCGACTACCTCGTGTCTGCCGTCCTCCCTGGTTGCCTCGACCACCAACGAGAACTCGTCCGCACCCGGGCTGGCAATGCGTTCGCGCCAGCGGTCGACGCGGGATGCGACATTCAAGCCGTCGAGGAAGGCGTCGGGCAGGATGCCGCGGTACGCGGTCTGCCACGCGCAGACGTGGACGAAGCCGAGCGCCTCTTCATCGCCTGACATCGCGCGTCGGACAGTAATGCCTTCCATCGCACAACTCACTATGGAGCGCTGAAGCGCTCACTACGAACGGTTTGTAGTAGGCGCCTTAGCGCCCGTTCATCGGTAGCTACTTTTATGACCACGGTCAATATTTCTTTGCCTTGGCAGCGTCCACTTCGGCCATCATTTCGACCACACTGGCGCGGCCAGCGTCGGTGTCTGCGCCGAGCATGCGAGCTAATTCAGTAACGCGCGTGTCGTCCACCAGGTGGCGCACTTCGGTTTTCGTGCGCCCCGCGGCCACCTGCTTCGCCACGTGATAATGGCGGTCGCCATACGCAGCTAGCTGCGGCAGGTGCGTAATGCACAGCACCTGGTGGCGCACATCACTGTGGGCCTCTTTCTCGCCGTTGCGCACCGTTAGCCCCCACAGCTTCAGCCCAACTGTGCCTCCCACCCGGCCGCCGATG
>CAZPTI010000277.1:0-6487 GCA_964588925.1 uncultured Anaerolineales bacterium
GCCTTGACGGCAGAGGACACAAAGGGCGCAGAGCTCGCAGCACAAGTTGCAAACTGGCGTTACAGGCTCTGCGCCCTTTGTGTCCTCTGTGGCTAACTAAGGCTTGCCAGCCTTAGTATCCGCGCGCCCCGCAAACAGCACCCCGTGCCCGCCCTGCGACGGGTGCGCCAGCAGCCACGCCTGGCTGTCGATCTCCTTCTCGCCCGGCAGCGGATCGCGGCAGACGTAGCTCCCGTCGGGCCGAAGGAGGCGGGCGCGCGTGTTGTTTGCCAGCTCCACCGCCAGCACCCCGTCCCGCAGATACGTGCGGATCGCCTCGTCCTTCACTGGGAAGATGATCTCCACGCGGCGGTCCAGGTTGCGCGGCATCAGGTCCGCGCTCCCCATGTAAATCTCCGGCTTGCCGCCGTTGCCGAAGTAGTAGATGCGGCTGTGCTCCAGGAACCGGCCCACGATGCTGATCACGCGGATGTTCTCGCTGATCCCCGGCAGCCCCGGCCGCAGGCAGCAGATGCCGCGGATAATCATATCGATCTGGACGCCCGCCTGCGACGCCTGGTAGAGCCGTCGGATTAGCCGGTCGTCCACCAGCGCGTTCATCTTGAAGATCAGCCGGCCCCCGCGGCCGGCCCGCGCGTGCTCACTCTCCCGCTCGATCAAGTCCTCGATCCGCTCGCGCATGCTCCCCGGCGCCACGAGCAGGCTCCGATAGCTCCGCTGCGTTGAATAGCCCGTCAGCGTGTTGAATAGCTCCGTCGCGTCCGCGCCCATCTCGGGGTCGCACGTCAGCAGGCCGCAGTCGGTGTAAATGCCCGCAGTCACCGCGTTGTAGTTGCCCGTGGCAAGGTGCAGGTAGCGGCGCAGCCCGCCCTCCTCCTTGCGCACCACCAGCGTAATCTTGCTGTGCGTCTTAAGCCCCACCAGCCCGTACACCACGTGCACACCCGCGGCTTCCAGCGCCTTCGCCCACCCGATGTTGCTCTCCTCATCGAACCGCGCCTTTAGCTCCACCAGCACGGCGACCTGTTTTCCGTTGCGCTGCGCCTCCAGCAAGGAGCGCACCACCGGCGCGTTCCGCCCGACGCGGTAGAGCGTCTGCTTGATCGCCAGCACCTGCGGGTCGACCGCCGCGGCCTGGATGAAGTCGAGCACCGGCTTGAAGGAGTCATAGGGATGATGGAGCAGGATGTCGCCCCGGCGGATGGCCGCAAACATCTCCTCGGGGTGTTTGAGGTCGCGCAGGGCCGGCGGCACGGCCGGCGCGAAGGCTGAGTCTTTCAGGTCAGGCCGATTCAGCCCGGCAATGCCCCACAGGCTGCCCATCGCCAGCGGCGGTTGGAGCGCGTAAACATCCTCCGCCTCCACCTCCAGGTTCTCCATCAGCAGCCGCACCATCGACGGCGGCATGTCGTGATCGACGGCGAGCCGCACGACTGGCCCGAACTGCCGCTGCCGCAGCCCCTCCTCGATCGTTTCGAGCAGGTCGGGCGCCTCGTCCTCCTGGATTTCCATGTCCGCGTCGCGGATGACCTGGAAGCTGTACGCCTCGATCACTTCGTAGCCGGGGAAGAGCAGCCCCAGGTTCGCCGCGATCACTTCCTCCAGCCACACGAGCCGCTTTTCGGGCGCAACCGGCACGAGTCGCGGCAGTGACGTAGGCACCTTGATCCGGGCGAAGCGCTGGTCGCCCGCCGGCCCGCGCACCAGCACGGCCAGGTTCAGGCTGAGGTTGGAGATGTGCGGGAACGGCCGGCCGGGGTCGAACGCCAGCGGCGTCACGACCGGCAGCACTTCATCGACAAAGTACTCGCGCAGCTTGTCCTGTTCCTCCGGCCCAAGCTCGCCGTAATGCAGCACGTCGATCCCCGCGGCCGAGAGCGCGGGCAGCACCTCGCTGTAGAACGTATACCGCTGCTCCTGCAACATCGGCAACACGCGCCTGCGGATTTCGCCCAGGATCTCGCGCGGGGTCATGCCGTCGACGGTCGGCGTGGTAATGCCCGCGGAAAGCTGATCCTTCAAACCGGACACGCGGATCATGAAGAACTCGTCGAGGTTGGTGCTGAAGATGGCGAGGAACTTAACGCGCTCCAACAGCGGATGCCGCATGTCTCGCGACTCGTCCAGCACGCGGCGGTTGAACTCCAGCCAGCTCAACTCGCGGTTGAAGTAGAGCGAGTGCGCCTTGAGGTCCTGCGGGCTGCTTCCGTTGTCGCGCATGGTTTCCTGGCTCGCCGGTTCCGTGACCGGGGCAAACTTAGTCGGCGGCGCAACGTTGTCGACAGGCGGCAAATCGCGCGCAGCGCGCTCGGCGCGCCCGCGGCGAGACCTCTCCGAGCGGGAAGATACCTTAACCATCAAACCGACCTCCGCGCTGGCTGCGAGAATGCGACGCCGATGGGCGCGGGGTCATTGTAAACGCGACTGAAGGCGAGGGCAAGGCAAAGTTTCTTTGACGAACACCCTTGCGGCCTTATAATCGCGGGAAGGTCACAGGAGGAGGCGTCCGATGATCCGCACGGTCCCGGAGACCACCGGCGAAGGTATTGAGCTCTACATCCGCACCTACTACTCCCTGCTGCGCAGCTCGGGCGACGTGCGCATCCGCTCGCTCGAAGAGACGCACGAGGGCATGAAATCGAGCCTGCACCTGAACGCAGAGAAAGAGGAGTTCGACGCAGGCGCTTTTATTTACGCGGCCCTGCGCCTGCCCGACTGCATCTACGAGGCGAAGCGGATTGTGATGGGGCAATCCGAGGAAGTGTTCATGCGCGGGGGGCTGCGGGACATCACTCAGTGGAAACGCGTGGACGCGCCCGCCCGGCGCCGCCGCATGCTGTTCGACGGCAAGAGCACGCTGGCAGCGTTCGTCTCCAGCGTGTCGGACATCGACGACCTGATCCCCTGCCTCGTCGCGTACCAGATCGAGTGGAACAAGCTGCACCGCCGCGTAGTCGGGACGCAGGTGGGCCACGACATTGCTCAGGGCAAGGCGCTCGCCAGCAACGTCTTTGACGAGCTGGAGAAGGCGCTCGGCGCGCCGCGTGAGGACCTGTTACGCCTGCAAGCCGCCTGGGGGCCGAAGTGGGACCCCTGCTGGCAGGCCATCACCAGCCGCATGCTCGACCTGCGCATCAACTCGCTCGCCAGCGGCTTCAACGACTACCGCAAGGCGGTCGAGAAGTGGTGGGATGCGCTCGTGGCAACGGCAGACGGCGCGGATCTGCTGGCCCGCCCCATCTACTTCGTCTCCTCCAACCCGCACAGCCTCACCAATCCCCTCTCCGGCTACAGCCAGGATCACCGCGAGGAACTCATCGCGCTCGCCCACGAGGGCGACGGCGAAGGTCTGGCCGCGGAGTGGGAGAGGCTCAACGCGGAGGAGGATGAAGGCCCGCGCACCAACTTCCTCTACTACATGCTCCGCCGCCACCTGCGCGGTCATGCGGATCGGGTGGCCGCCTGGCACAAGGCCGAGGAGGAGGTCGGCATCAAACGGTTCGACGAGCCGTTCGCGCTCGACATCAGCGCGCAGGTCATCGAGCTGAACAAGCTGCGGCCGGAGTGCCTCGACTCGCGGCTCCAGATGCGCGGGCTGGATTTCCTCCACGACAGCCCGGCCCTGATCGTCAACGTCGACTACCCGCTCGGTTTCGCCGCCTACCACCTCCTGTCGCAGGTCGCGTCCTCCTCCGCCGACCTGCTCGGCGTGTACATCATGGGCAAAGCGGCCACGCTGAACGGCCGCGTGGGCGATGTGATGATCCCGAACGTGGTGTACGACGAGCACTCCCGCAACACCTTCCTCTTCAAGAACTGCTTCCTCGCGCAGGATTTGTCGGACACGCTGCGCTACGGCACGGTCTTCGACAACCAGAAGGCCGTCACCGTGCGCGGCACCTTCCTGCAGAACCGGGACTTCATGAGCGTGTTCTACAAGGAAGGGTACACCGACCTCGAAATGGAGGCCGGGCCCTACCTCAGCGCGGTCTATGAAGACATCTACCCGCAGCGTTACCCGGTCAACGAGATCGTCAACCTCTTCATCAACGCGCCCTACGACATCGGCCTGCTCCACTACGCGTCGGATACGCCCTACAGCCGCCGGTCGAGCCTCCTGAGCAAGAGCCTGAGCTACTTCGGCGTCGACGCGACCTACGCCTGCTCCATCGCCATCCTCCGGCGGATTTTGCAGGTGGAAGTGGGCCGGTTGATGCGCAAGGGCGGATAACGCCAGAAGAAAACGGCGCGTTGAGGGGGGTGCGGCCATCTCGAATAAGCGAATCCAGGTCGAATAATCGAATGTCCATGCAAACTTGCGCTCGCCACCATTCGGTTATTCGACCCGGATTCGCTTATTCGAGATGGCCGCACCCCCCTTCAACACATCCTCCTTGACACACCCTCCCCTCATTCATTACACTCACTCCACACAGGGCGAGACAGAATGGCCTCGACCGCCCTCTTGCTAACTCAACCCCCATGAGTGAGGGCATGTCCATGAACTACGTCCATCTTTCGCCGCACTTCCCGCCGAACTACTACCTGTTCGCCGTCCACCTCGCGCGCCTCGGCGTCAATGTGGTCGGCCTGTCGGATGAGCCGTACGACCAGTTGCGCCCGGAGCTGAAGGCCGCGCTGACCGAGTACTACCGCGTGGGCGACATGCACCATTATGACGAGCTGCTGCGCGGGTGCGGGTACTTCGTCCACCGCTACGGCCGCTTGAACCGGCTGGAGTCGCACTCGGAATACTGGATGGAGACCGAGGCGCGGCTGCGGACCGACTTCAACATCCCCGGCCCGCGCATCAGCGACATCGCGGCCTACAAGCGGAAGTCGTTGATGAAGGCCGCGTTCGAGCGCGTGGGGGTGCCTGCGGCGCGAGGGCGGCTCATCTACACCATCGACGACGCGCGGGCGCTCGTTGCCGAGACGGGCTACCCGGTGGTCGCCAAACCGGATGTGGGCGTGGGCGCATCGAACACCTTCTCCATCGAGGACGACGCAGGGCTGGAGCGTTTCTTCGCCACAAAGCCGCCAGTCGACTACATCATGGAGGAGTACGTCCGGGGCGGCATCGTCACGTTCGACGGGCTGGCCGACCAGGACGGCCAGCCGGTGTTCTTCGGCTCGCTGGTGTACAGCCAGGGCCTGATGGAAGTGGTCAACCAGGATAACCACATCTACGCCTACGCAGAGCGGGAGGTGCCGGCGGACCTGGAGGATGCGGGCCGGCGGCTGCTTAAGGAATTCGACATCCGGGAGCGGTTCTTCCATTTCGAGTTCTTCCGCCTGCCCGACGGCGAGCTGGTTGCGCTGGAAGTGAACGTACGGCCACCCGGCGGCATCGCGCTCGACATCCACAACTACTCGGCGGACGTCGACCTGTACTGGGGCTGGGCGAACGTGGTGGTGAACAACAAATTCGTGGACAACTACGTCCGCAAGCACTACTGCTGCTTCGCCAGCCGCAAGCGCAACAAAGACTACTGCCACAGCCACGAGGAGGTGCTGGCCGCGTTCGGCCACCTGATCGCCACGCACGAGCCGCTGCCGGAGGCGTTCAGCCTGGCAATGGGCCACTACGCCTACCTGATCCGATCAACCGACAAGGAGGAGATGCTGGCCGCGGCCCGCTACGTCCAGGAGCTGGCCCGATGAACGTAGAGTATCACCGGTGGCACAGCCCGGCGCTCGGGCGCGACATGGAGCTGAAGGTGTACGGCCACGCGGGGAAGCCGGTGCTCGTGTTCCCGACCCAGGGCGGACGCTTCTTCGAGTGGGAAGACTACGGCATGATCGAAGCGTGCCGCTGGTGGGCCGACGAAGGCCGCGCGCAGTTCTTCACGGTGGACAGCATCGACTACGAGTCGTGGTGCAACTGGGGCCTGCACCCGGTGGACCGGGCGCGGCGGCACAACGATTACGACCGCTACATCACGGACGAGGTGGCGCCGTTCATGCGGGGCCGCGGCTACGGCGGGAAGGCGCTGGTGATAGGGGCAAGCATGGGCGGCTACCATGCGGCGAACGCCTTCTTCCGCCACCCGGACGTGTTCGACGCCATGATCTGCCTGAGCGGGCTGCTCCAACTGCGCGGGTTCGTCGGCGACTGCCTGGAGGGCGAGGTATACTTCAATACGCCCCTCGCGTACCTCCCGAACCTCTCCGACCCGTGGTTCCTCAACCAGTACCGGCAGAGCAAGATTGTGATCTGCGCGGGACAGGGGCCGTGGGACGAGGAGATGGCCGCAGACGCGCTGGCCGCCAGGGGCGTGCTGGAGGCAAAGGGCGTCCCGGCGTGGGTCGACCTGTGGGGGCACGACGTGGCGCATGACTGGCCGTGGTGGAGAAGGCAGTTGCCGTATTATTTGGGAAACATGGGGTTGTGAGCCGCAAAGACCTGATAGGATGCAAAAACCTGTCAGGTCTCCGTTAGCGATAGGTAACCGGCAATCGTCACCGAGCTGGTCCACAGGTTCTT
>CAZPTI010000278.1:0-6459 GCA_964588925.1 uncultured Anaerolineales bacterium
ATGGGGTGTCAAGGGGATTTCCGAAGTTGCGCGTGCGAAATCGTGAACCGCACCCTCCGAAATTCGTCCTACAAAATGCGGAATGCGCGCGAGCTACGCGCCCTGGCACTTTGGAGGCACCAGGCACATGAGCGGATTTTGCGACCTAAACATTCGTCTAGTGTCAGCACTGAACAAACGACAGGTGCGCGGCCTAACGACTTAAGCAAGAATAAAAGGTGGGCGCGCTCGCGGATACGCGACCGATTGCGCCTGTCCTTTCATTCCCATCCTCATCATTCCATAAGGAGAGTGTCATGACCGCAGCGGTTCCCAACAACGCAATGTCTCTTGAAACCAAGCAGGCCCCGTGGTGGCTCGGGATGCTGGGCGGCGTCCTGAACATCATCCTCGGCATTATGCTCCTGACCTCGCCGGTTCGCACCACGCTGGCGTTCGTCTGGGTGCTCGGCATCTTCTGGGTGGTCGAGGGCATTTTCACGCTCGTCCACATGTTTGTTGATCGAACCGCGTGGGGCTGGAAGCTGTTCTCCGGCCTGTTGAGCATCATTGTCGGCATGATCGTCGTGCGCAATCCCATCATGGCGGGCATGGTCATCCCGATGACCCTCGTCCTGATGCTGGGCATCCAGGGCATCATCGTGGGCGTGATCGCGCTGGTGATGGCCTTCAGAGGCGGCGGCGTCTTCTCCGCGATCATGGGCCTCCTGAGCATCATCTTCGGCGTGATCCTCGTGTTGAACTTCGCCAGCATCGGGACGGTCGCCGCGTTCATCTGGGTCGTCGGCGTGCTCTTCATCGTCGGCGGCATCGCGGGAATTTTCCAGGCGTGGCGCAACAAGACGGACTGATCACTACTTGCGTGAAGCCGTAAAAGAGAGCGAGGGTCGGAGACTTCCGGCCCTCGCTCTCTTTTGAGTTTAGAAGACCTTGCGCGGCAGGATAGCAATCTACATTCGTATAGTATCAACCTATACTATTGTTTAGTACGCGCCATCTACTCATTTTTTGCTCTTTTGCGAACCTTGCCTGTTTCGCAATTTCGTACGACAATTGCTGTAGTACCGCGCCAATGCCGCCGCGTTCCCTGAGGTGACCTTGCTTGTAACGCCTGTGAAGGTTGCTTGCGCAGAGAACGACCTTGCCCCTGTCCACGTTGCCCCGTTGCTGGTCGCTGCCTTTGACGCCATGCCCGCGCACACCGCTCTCATCGACGAGAGAGGCGTGATCGTCGCGGTCAATGCCGCGTGGCGCGCCTACGGTGAGGCAAACGGGTTCGGCTGGGAGCGGCACGGGGTGGGTCGAAACTATCTGGCGACGCTGGAAACTGCGGACGCGGACGAAGAAGCGGTGGCCGCAGCGCGCGGCATCCGCGCAGTGCTTAAAGGCCGAGCCGCCTTCTTCGAGATGAATTACATCTGCGCCGAGCCGTTCCCCACGTGGTTTGAGATGCGCGTCGCGCCGTTCTCTGTGGAGGGTCGGCGCTACGCCGCCGTGTCGCACACGGACATCACGGAAGCCAAGCTCGCTGAAGCAGAACTACAGGCCGCACGCGAGGCGGTGGAGGTCGCGCGCCTCGAGCAGGAGGCGCAGCGCGCCGCGGTGGACACGCGGCGCCAGGTCACCGAAGCGGTCACTGATATGCTGGCCGTGGTAAACCGCACACAGGACGCTGACACCGTCATTCAGGGCATGCTCCAGCGCGCCGTAAACCTGCTCGGCAGCGATGCGGGCGCGGTGTACAGCGCAGAAGAACGTTGGGACCGGCCGGTGCTGGTGACTTCCTGCGGCGAGCTTCCTTCGCCCACGCGGAAAGGCGCGTCCTCGATTCCGGTCCAACACCTTGCGCGCGCCATCAACGACCAACGACCTGTTGGCTTCCTGATCACAGAGCGCGCATCGCGCTCCCGGCGCATCGAACCGGAAGACACCTGCTACCCGGCCATGCTCCTTGCGCCGATCTACCGGCGCAACAGACTGCACGGCTACCTCGTTCTTCACTATGGCTGCGAACGCGCCTTCGGTGAGGATGAGATTGAGTTGGGCCATCTCTTTGCGCGGCAGATGAGCCTCGCGCTCGAACAGGCCGATCTGCGCGACGAGCGGGAGCGTGAGGCCATTGCGGGAGAGCGCAACCGGCTGGCGCGCGACCTGCACGATGCGGTGACGCAAACCCTCTTCTCGGCCAGCGTGGTCGCCGAGGCGCTGCCCAGGGTGATGGAGCGCGACCCGGAGGAAGGCAAACGCGCGCTGGAGGAGCTGCGCCTTTGGACGCGCGGCGCGCTGGCCGAGATGCGCACGTTGCTGCTGGAGTTGCGGCCAGCCGCGCTGATTGAGAAGTCGCTGGCCGACCTGATGCGCCAGTTGGGCGAAGTCGCTGCGAGCCGAGCGCGCGTCGCAGTCTCGTTCGAGGCCGACTGCGAGTGCGAGTTGCCCGACGATGTGAAGCTGGCCTTCTATCGTATCGCGCAGGAAGCGCTTAACAACATGGTGAAGCACTCGCGCGCCGACCGGGTGAACATCCATCTCGTCTCCACCGACCGCGAGGCGCACCTCACCATTGCCGACAACGGCCGGGGCTTTGAGGGCGCGCCCTATTCAAACGGCCAGCTTGGGCTCGGGATCATGCGCGAACGCGCGGAGAGCGTGGGCGCGCGGTTGAGCATTCGGAGCGTGCCGGCCGGCGGCACGACGGTTCGAGTGTCCTGGCGCATGCAGGCGGAAAGGCGGTTCCGTGCATAACGCATCCCCTATCCGAGTGATCATCGTGGACGACCATCCGGTCGTCCGCCGCGGCATTCACTTCGCGCTCACGACGGCGGACGACATCTGTGTCGTTGCGGAGGCGGGCAGCGGCGAGGAAGCGCTGCGCCTGTGTCAGGAGCAGCAGCCCGACGTGGTGCTCATGGATATGATGATGCCGGGGATGGACGGCGTGGCGACCACGCAGGCGCTTAAGCAGAAATGCCCGAAGGCGCAGGTGCTCGTGCTCACCAGCTTTCAGGAGAGCCACTACGTGCGCGAGGCGCTGAAGGCTGGCGCAATCGGCTATCTCCTTAAAGACGTGGCGATCGACGAGCTGGCGCAGGCAGTGCGCAACGCCAACGCAGGTCAATCCACCCTGCACCGCGCGGCCACCGCTGCGCTTATCCAGCCGTCAACGGTCCGCCCTGACCTGACCGAGGAACTGACCGAGCGGCAGCGCGAGGTGCTTGCGCTTGTGGTGGAAGGGTACAGCAACCAGGAGATCGCCAACAAGCTCTACGTCAGCCTGGCGACCGTCCGCTTCCACGTCAGCACCATTCTTGCCAAGCTGGGCGCAGCGAACCGCGCAGAAGCCGCAGCGATGGCGGTGAAGCACAAGTTGTTGTAGCCACGCGGTGCCTAAACATTCATATAGGCCCTCAACTGGACAAATGCCGCTTGTCCCAATTCCCCCCGCGCCGTAGACTGGCCTCATGTTAGCGCGCGGACGGGCGCGCTCTCCAATGGCATCGACCCTGCGTTGGCCGTTGCGGGCCGGCGCCACCCGTTTCAGCGCACTCGTACAGACCGGGCAGAGCATGCGCATTTTGATTGCCGACAACGACTTGCGCGTCCGCGCCGCGCTCCACGTCCTTCTCGTCGAGCAGGACGATACGGTTGTCATTGCGGAGTGCGCAGACCTCGAGGGCCTGATGACCCAGCTTCAAGCGTTTGCGCCGGAGCTGGTGTTGCTCGACTGGGAGCTGCCGGGCCGTCCGGCCGCCGCTTTCCTCCTTGCGCGCAGCCATACGGCGCGACCGAAGCTCATCGTCCTGGGCACCCGTCTGGAAACTCGCGCAGCCGCGCTCGCGATCGGCGCTGACGATTTTGTCCATAAGGCCGATCCCCCAGAAACGCTGCTTGCGAGCGTGCGAAGAGTCATAACCGACTCTGTCCACGGCAACGCAGTCGACATCCACCCCGCGCCTAACCATTAAGCTAGTCGATGACTAAACGCTCAACCGGTGCATTCGCGCGCCCTGCGCAATAGAGTAGACGCGGAAAAGCGGGGCCTCCAGGTCTCGCCATTTTATCCTATCAGGAGGCGCACCGTGCTAGAGAACCTTATCATCGGTATTCTCGCCATTCTCCTCGGCCTCGTCGTGGCATTTGCCGGATATCCGCTCTTCCGGCTCGTCCTGCCGATTGCCGGCCTGATCTACGGCTTCCAGATCGCCAATGCGGTCTTCTCGAGCTGGTTAATCGGCCTGATCGTTGGCGTCGTGCTGGCGCTCGTCCTGGCCGCCGCTGCCTACGCGATTTGGAGCGTCGCCATCGGCTTCGCCGGCGCGCTGCTGGGCATGGGCATCGGCGCAAGCATCGGCGCGTCGCTCAACCTGTGGGGCTGGCTGACTTTCGTCATCGCGCTGGCGCTTGGCGTCCTCTTCTTCATCCTGGCGATGATCCTGAAGGATCCGTTCGTGATGATCTCGACCGCGCTTTCGGGCGCGGGCATGGTTGCATTCGGCGCGTCGACCCTGCTCCCGTTCATCTTCGGCCGCCCGGATTCGCCGAACTTCCTGCACTGGGTTGTGTGGATGGCGGTCGCAGTGATCGGGTACGGCGTTCAGTACGCCATGTTCTCCACTGCGCGGCGCTACGGCGACATGATGGCCGAGTCGCAATCGTTCGTCCGACCGGCATAACGCGCTGAATCAGCGAGCGCGCTACCGCTTGAAAGCCCCAACGCCGCCAGGGTGTAACGCGGCTCGCCAAAACAAAAAGAGCGCCTTCCGGCGCTCTTTTTATTTCACCAAACAGCGATTAAGCGGCTGGCTGAGGCGCAGCCGCTGCGGGCCGGCCTTCTTTCCGGCGATGCCACCGCGCCAGCGGATCGCGTCCGGTAAAGACGCCGTACGCGTGGAGGAACAAGCCAAGCTGGGCCAGCGCCATCCAGAGCAGGGCGAACGTGCCGATGACCGCGGCCCACGTGATGATGCTGTTAATCTGGTCCCGCAACTCGGCCAGTCGCGTCCTGCTCGCGGCGAGGCGTTGGTCCGCCTGGTTGAGCCGCGTCGTGACTGCGGTCAGCGCGTTGGTCACGCGGTCGAGCGGCCCGGTCAGGGTGCTGACCAACTTGTCCACCGCTGTCGATTTCGCTTGCTGGACCGAACCCCGCGCGTCCTGGATGGTTTGATCAATGGAACGCAAGGTGGCGATCAGTTCATCCACCGCGCCGATGAGCGCGGAATCGCGACCGCCCGGCAACCGCCGCATCAGGCTCATCGTCTGATCAACCAGCGCGACCGTGGCGCGCAGCTCCTGCCCGCGCTCAGTCAGGGTCTGAATGCGGGGCGTCAAGTCCTTGTCGAACGCGGCTTCCGCAGCGGCGAGGATCAAGTTTGTTTCTGCGGCTGTTGCGCCCGCGCGGTTGATGCCGGTTGTGATCTTGTCGACCTCGGTTTGCCCGGTGGCTACAAGGCCGTTGGCCTGCCCGACAAGCTCCTGCCCGCGCGCAAGGGCCTGGTCGCCCGTTGCGGCAACGGTGGTCACAAGGCCAATTGCCTGCCCGCGCCCCCACCATGCGCCATAAATGCCGGCCAGCATGGCAATGAACAGCACCGCGCTGAGAAGCATGACGATAACGGAAACGATCTTCGCGACTGTCTTCATGGGTCCTCCGGCGCAAGATAACGGCTGTCTCAATCTTAACATCTGGGAGTCGCGCTCGCACCCGTCGTTCGTCTAGTTGACCGGGGGAGACAAAGATAGCCGCAGAGGGCGCAGAGGGTGCGGGAAACCGCTCTCCTCTGTGTCCTCTGCGGCGGAGAAATCAGTTATTGCTGCTGCCAGCCACAGGCAGACTACGGCGCATCACGGCGTAGTTTTCGAGTGCGCGGCCTGCGCCAAGCGCCACAGACGCAAGCGGCTGCTCCGCAACGAATGCAGGCACGCCGGTTTCTTTCGTCACGAGCCGGTCGATGTTGCGGAGTTGCGCGCCGCCGCCGCTCAACACCATGCCGCGATCGATGATGTCCGCAGCCAGCTCGGGCGGGGTCTTTTCCAACGTTTGCCGGATCACGCCGATGATGGCGGCCAGCGGCTCGGCCATTGCTTCGGTGATCTCGCCCGACGTGAGCGAAATGGTCTTCGGCAGGCCCGCGACCTGGTCGCGACCGCGCACTTCCATCTGAAGCTCTTCGGCCAGCGGGAGCGCGCTGCCGATGGTCAGCTTGATCTCCTCCGCGGTCTGCTCGCCGATGATCAGGTTGTACTTCTTCCGCACGTACGCCATGATCGCCTCGTCCGTGCGGATGCCGCCAACGCGCACGCTCGACCACACCACAATGTCGTTCATCGAGACGACGGCGGCTTCCGTCGTGCCGCCGCCCAGGTCGACGACCATGTTGCCGGTGGGTGTGCCAATGGGCAGCCCCGCGCCGATGGCCGCGGCGAGCGGTTCGGGGATGAGATAGGCTTCCTTCGCGCCGGCCT
>CAZPTI010000279.1:0-3433 GCA_964588925.1 uncultured Anaerolineales bacterium
CTGGAAGACGCTATTGAAGGCGACCAGCCCGGCCGCGTACTCCGTATCGCCCTTGGCCAGCTCGTTCCAGACGATCACCATGGCGATACAGCGCGCGATGCCGATCAGGATCAGGCCCGTCATGTACTCCTGGTTGTAGCCGGCCAAGAAGACGACGGCCAGCACGAACATCAGGATCGGGCCGATGATCCAGTTCTGCACCAGCGACATGCCGAGGATCTTCGTGTTGCGGAAGACTTCGGGCAGGCGCTCGTACTTCACTTTTGCGAAGGGCGGGTACATCATCAGGATCAGGCCGATGGCGATCGGGATGTTTGTCGTCCCGACCTGGAACTTGTTCACAAAGCCTTCGAAGCCGGGAATGAGGTACCCGAGGGCGACGCCCAGAGCCATGGCCAGGAAAATCCACAGGGTCAGAAAACGATCCAGCGTTGAGAGCCGCTTCGGGGCTGGAGCCGCGGTGACTGCGCTATGCGACATGGAGCTTCTCCTTAATAAATAGACTAAAGGAAAGATGGGTGAACGCGGAGGCGCTCAGTTTGTATCCGCTGCCAGGACGTTGGTCAAAAGGGTCACGATCTGGCTGGGTGACGGGACGCGGCCGCCGCTCAGGAGTTGATCGTTGGCCACCAGACCGGGCGTCGCGAGCAAGCCGTAGCGGGCATAGTCTGCGTAGTCGCCGCTCTTTTCGAATGTCGCGTCAACGCCAAGTTGCGCCACTGCTTGCTGGGCGTTTTTCGCCAGCCGGTCGCAGTTGGCGCAGCCGCCACCGAGAATCTTGATGCGCAGGGTCATTGACAGTACCTCCATGGGAAGGATGATGGATGGATCGGAATCAGGTCGAGAAATCGTTATGCCGGCAATCGACTTGCTGGGCCCAGGCCCGGGTTCTTAACAGGCTACGCGGTGCGCCTCGCCACCCTGCCCGCGCGCCTCTGCGCACTTCGGGCAGTTGCAGCAAGCCAGCATCCGCCGCACATGACCGTTCTGGCTCCTCGAAGCAGGGTCAGATGCGTCCACTGTGCACGCGGCTTCGACTTGGCGTGCGACGTTAGCGTCAGCGAGTCGGTAGTAGATATTCGTGCCATCGCGCTCGTCCAAGATGATGCCCGCATTCCGCAGAATCGCGAGCTGCTGCGACACATAGGGTTGAGGCCGAGCCAACGCAGCCGAGATGTGACAAACGCACTCCGGTTCGGTGCGGAGCAGGTCAACGATTTGCAGCCTCACCGGGTGGCCAATAGCCTTCAAGATAGTTGCCTGTCGTAGATAGGTCGTCATATCGCTAAGTCCATATATAGGCATTTTCGCATATATCATAACGATTCTGCGCTCATCGTCAATGATCCGTGTCATATGCCAATGGTGCCCAATGATTGTAAGGGATAAGGAGTGGACTGATTCATCGTACCAGCCGTGTTCTGCAACCGTGATATTCGAAGGGCACATCTACCCTGCGGCCATTGCATTGGTCCTTCCTACGACCGCTTGGCCCTAGATTACCCATTCTGCTTAATTCCGCAGGATCCTTTGGGCGTGTGTTCGCTGAGGATCTCATTCGTTAACGCGTGACCCCCTAACCACCCAAACGCCCCCCGGGTAAATGAAGTCTGGGTGCGGATCCACCTGTAGGGGCCGCAGTTCTGTGCATTCTATAGATTGTGTAGCGCACTTCATTTGTCAGAGCAGACTTTTGACTGTAACGCAATCCTGGCTATACTTGGCACATCTGACGCATAAGCGTCGTCTAGGGGAGCCTTCGGGCGCCCCTTTTTTGTTTCCCGGAACCATAACCTAGGCATCGGAGGAGCACATGAAGGAATTCCTGTTGGACGACCGTGGCGATATGGTGGAGCGCGGCCTGATCATGGCGGCCATCGTGGTCGCGGCTGTCTTCCTGTGGGTCAGCATCGGGCAGAAGCTGGCCGTGAAGCTCGGCATCGTGGACGCGTCCATCGGAGGTTGAAATGCGACGGTGGCTCCCCGGCCGCCGCTTCCTGTCTGACAATCGCGGCGACATGGTGGAAGGCGCTCTCACCTTTCCGCTGATGGCCCTGGTCGCACTGGCCCTGGTCAACCTGGCGCTCGCCGGGTTCTCGGCGACGACGGCTAACCACGCGGCGGGTTACGGCGCGCGGGCGGGGTCGGTGGCCCAGGCAGATCCCGCCGGCCGTGCGCTGGAGGCATCGCAACAGGCGCTTCGCAGCGGCATCGGCGACTATGCGGTGCGGGTCGCTGCTGACACCTACCCGGGCGGCGTGGTGCGCGTCGAGGTGGACTGGACGGTGCCCAACTTCTACGGCAGCCTGATGCCGCTCTTCGGCGGGTCCAGCGGCCCGCTCAAGGGCACAGCGGTCAGCGCGTTCCGCAAGGAGGGCTGGTGAAGGCGCTTCGGATGTGGCTGAGCGATCGACGTTTCCTGACTGGGAGGTCCTTCTTGACCGGTAGGTCGGGCGACATGGTCTGGAATGCGCTGATCATCGTCACCGTGCTCCTGCCGCTCGCCGGCCTGGCGCTCGACGTGCCGCGCTACTTCCTGCTGCGCAGCCGTTTGCAGATCGCGGCCGATGCCGGGGCAGAGGCGGCAGCGCGAGCGGTTGATGTCCGCCATTACAAGACCACCGGCGAAACACGGCTCGACCCCGACCGCTACGCGGGCGAGGCTGCTTGGGCCTTCGACACCGCGGTCAGTGGGCTGCGGGCGAAGGGCTACACGGCCAACCTCGACGGCGTTGACCTGGATGAGGGTGCGGACGCGGTGTCCACGCGCGGCAGCGGCACAATCCGGCTGTTCTACAATCTGCTCCCACCGGTCACGGTGCGTGTGACGGCGACGAGCTGGTATCGTATGATCCAACGCTGACATGGAAATCAGCATCGACCTGCGCAAGCTGGCGTTCGGCGCCGGGATCGTCGGCCTCATCCTTGTCTTCGGCCTGGTCGGCCGCAGCGTATCGCCGGTTGCGGTGGGCAAGCCGCAGGTGCTGACGCCGGAGCGCTGGGAGGCGGCCGCCCTTGCGCGGCGGGCCGGCGCTGAGGTCACGCACTTGCAGGCTGACGGCAAGGCCCTGCGCGCGGCAGTGTCGAAGGAGCCGCCCGATGCGGTCGAAGCCATGCTGCTCGCCCAGCGGATCTACGCTGGTCAGCGTGAAGGCACAGCCGCGACCGCGGGCGCGCGTACAGCTATCGTCGATGCTGCGGCGGCAGTGGCTCGTTACGCATGCGGAGGACTGGCGCGGCAGGCAGCCATCGAGGCGGTTAACGCAGCGTTGGAGCGCATCGCGACGCTGAGCGGCGAGCCAACGAGCGAACGCGCTCCTGCCGAGGAGCAGGACGGCCATGTCGTTATCCTCCCCGTGGCAAGCGCCCGCTCCGCCACCGGAAAACCTGACGGCCTTCGAGCGCGCCGCGCGCCAGATTGCTGAGGAGGAGC
>CAZPTI010000279.1:3533-6454 GCA_964588925.1 uncultured Anaerolineales bacterium
CCGGAAAACCTGACGGCCTTCGAGCGCGCCGCGCGCCAGATTGCTGAGGAGGAGCGGCGGCTGCGGCTGATCGCCGAGGGCCAATTGCGGGAGTATCTGCGGCTGATCGTCGAGTTCGCGGGGCTGTTCCTGGCAGAAGAGCTCGATCAGCGCATTCGCGCCGACCCGCATTTCGTTGGCCGGGCCACGCCGGAGACCTGGCGCAGCCTGTTGCAGGGTGTCCGGCAGGGAGCGTTGAGCGGCCTCCCGTCAGGAATTCAGCCTGGCAACAACGGCAGCGGGCAAGGCTGGGCCACCGAAGCGAAACCGGAGCCTGAGAGCGACCGCTGGCGCAGCGAGGCCGAGCGGCTACGGGCCGAGATGGGCCGGCTGGAAGACGAGAACCGCTTCCTGCGTTCGCTGATCCAGCCGGCCCTCGCGCCCCAGCCGGATGGTGCGGGAAATGGACCGGCGCAGTCGAGCGGCCCTTTGTGGTCGCAGACCGGTTCACTGCGGTTGACCCCGGAGACGGCGAGGGCCGGGGTGCCGGCGCGGGTCGGACCCGGACGTGATGCCTTTAACCCGATGCCGGTACGCCCCGCGCAAGCGGAGCCGTTGGGCCTTGATGATGTGCGGCTGCCCGCGCTGCCCGCAATCGCGCCAGGGCGGTTCGTTGACCTGCTCCAGACCTGGCCGCGGCAGGCGCTGGCCCTGGCAGGCCTTGGCACGACCGGCTGGTCGATGCGGCTGGCGATTGCGGACTTGATGAGCGCGAACCTAACCACCGTGAAGGCCGACGCGGGGTCGCTGCGCCGAGTGTTTCAGGCGCTGGCGCGGCGACAGTTCTGGATCGAGGAGAAGGTGACGGTCGCCGGCGTCCACAAGCCCGACCTGGCCGAGGCGGACGACACGACGCTGATCCTGGTGCGCCTCGCGCCGCTCGGTCATGAGGTGCTGCGGGCGTGCGGCATCGTCGCAAGCCCGTCGGAGTGGGATGTCCTGCTGGCCGCGCACGGTGGGACCAGCCAGACTGCGCACGCGGGACTGGTCTGCGCCTTCACTTACCACGCGCGCCTGCGCGGCTGGGCCACCGCAGTCTGCCCGGCGGCGAGTGGTCCGTCACAGCCAGACGTGCTGTTGCGTCACGCGGGCGCCGATCTGTTTGTCGAAGTCGAAGGCGAAAGCGGTGACCCCGAACGCCGGATGATCAAGTGGCAACGTCAGGTCGAACGCCAGGGCCGCGTCGCACTGGTCGCAGTGAACGCGGATATGCGCCTGCGGTTGGTGGCCGAGGCGCAGGCCGCCGGCGCGGAACACGGACAGGCGACCGACCTGCAAACCCTGTTCGACGGCCAGAAGGAACGCGGACCGCTGTGGGCGGTCGAATGGTAGCCGGGGAAGCGCAGATGGAGGAGACATGCTGAACGAGATTCACGTCGAAGGCGTCATTGCGGCCCGCTGGCGCTACAGCGACGCCGAGTTCCTGCGCATCGCGGTGTACAGCGATCCCGGCCGCGGCGGACGTCGCTCAGACAGCAATGGCCGCGAAGCAGCCGATTACGTGACGCTCCGCTGCGAGGGGCTGACCGCGCTGGCAGTGGCGGGACTGCGCGAGGGTGACCGGCTGCGCGCCACCGGGCAACTGACCAGCCGCGAATACGACGTCTCCCTGTCCGCGTTCCTCAAGAAGGCGCGCGGGGATGGCAAGGCCCAGGAGGCGCTGCGCGGTTTGGCCGCGGAGCACGGCGATGACCTTGCGATGCCGAACGTGATCAACGAGGTCCTCGTGGAACGGCTGACTGCGCTGCAGCGCAACGAGCGGGAGCCGTCAAGCCCCAAACCCACGCGCGAACGGCGACAACGTTCTCAAACCCCGCCGGCAACGCAAGCCGAGCCGGTGTCGGAAGCGTCGAGCGCCGGCTAACGGAAACGCCCGGCCTGCGGTAACTGCCGGGCCACTCCGATTCGCACCTTGACAATCGAATCGAGACGCACACAGAAGTTCGCCGCTTGCTTTGAGTGAGCGGCTTTGGCACTGACATTGCTTCTGATCGGCGCGCACTCGGATGAGAGCGAGTGCGCGCCGTCACACACCCCTACCACACCTCGACGGTCCACCCCTCGGCCCTTCACGACCTTCCCCCGCGTTCTGCTGCGAGCATGACCTCGGCGCACCAGTCGTCGCACTGGCGCATCGAGGTCGTGTCCGCAGAAGGGACGCGTCACAGCAACAACCCAGTCCACACACTGCGCATACATCCCAACCACGCGTCTCGAGGAGACAGTCTGTCACGCTGGCGCTGACCACGCCCCTTAAGCAAGCCGGCCATCGGCGCGCGCGAGGGCAGGGTGGCGGCTCCGGCTTCCGCACACAAACCTGTCCTCGTCGACGCGCCGTTGATACATCACGATCTGCCCGCGGTCCGTTCTTCCGACCAATGGGCGTGCGGAGCTAACAGGGCTGGCCGTCGGAACGCTCCGCCCGACCTCGCCAACGCCGGCCCTTGTCCATACCGGCGGCCATATGGCCCTCCGGCGCACAGTCTCACATCAGCCACAGTCACGCGCGCTCCATCGTGCGTGGGCGCGCCACTCGAGACACGCAATCGTCACAAGGAGCCAAACACATGTCTACCAAGACCGACACCACTTCCGGCCTGGCCGCCCCTGTTGCGGCCGGCAAGACCTTCGATGCCGTGCTGGCCGAGCTTGTCCAGCCTTTCGACCCCGAGAGCGTGGAGTTCAAGGCTGGCGCGACGACGCAGGACAAGGCCCGCGCGCTGGCGCTCGCCTACGTCGACTCCCGCGTGTACCAGGCGCGGCTCGACGCGGTGGCGCCCGACTGGCGCAACGAGTACACGCGCGAGTACGCGGGCGACCGCGTCATCGTCACCTGCGCGCTCACCGTCGCCGGCGTGACCCGCCAGGCCATCGGCGAGAGC
>CAZPTI010000280.1:0-6355 GCA_964588925.1 uncultured Anaerolineales bacterium
ACACGTCCACGCGCGTCGCGCCCGCGACGGACTCGAAGCGCACGCGGCCCGCGTTGTACACCTCGGAGCCGGGCAGGCTCTCCCATGCGATCACGCGGTTCGGGATTTGCTCGGTAATCTGCCCGTCCCACTCGACGGGCACGTCCGCGGGGCCGTTGGCGACCCAGTGCGACTTGCCGTTGCCCATGTCACGCACTTCCTTCAGGTGCGACATGAAGCGCGGGAAGTTGTCGTAGTTCTGCCAGAATGCGTACACCTGCTCGACCGGCGCTTCGATACGGACGCCCTTGCGGAACTCGATGCCGCCGCCCATGCCCTCGCCGCGCATCTTCGTCACCACGTCGCCGAGGTAGTTCTTCTGGCTGAGCCCCTGAACGACGAAATTCAGCCCGGCCAGCATCGCGATCTTGCCCAGGATGCCGCCGCGCGTCAGCCCGAACAGCGTCAGCAGGCCACCGCCGCCCATCGTCAGCAGCCGGTCGCCGGGGCGGTTCATGTCCATCTTGAACTTCATTCCGCCCTGCCCCGACAGCGCATCCATGCCGCCGCGGGTCGCGTCCTGCGCCATCCCCTCAGCCTGCTTACCGAGGCCCTTAAACCGCTGCGCCAGGTCCTCGCTGCCCTCGTTCCACACGCTTTGCGCCTCACCGCGGAGCCGCATCACCTGATCCCGCACGTCGGCCCGGCGCCGGTCGCCCCGGTCCGGGTCCAGAAAGTACATGGCCCCCACACCGAGGCCCAACGTCGTCAGAAAACCCTTGATCCCCATTTTCTCAACTCCTTATCACAATCAACCACTCGCCGCCACGCGCCAGGCGCTTCGGAAGCGCATGGCACCTCACCGTATAAGTCTATGATTTCTTGTTATAAAACTCCACGCGCCACCGCCACTCCGACCGATCCGGCGCGTTCCACCACTCGCACAGATGCCCCGCCTCGCCGCCGGGCAGCAGCACCACCTCGCCGGTATGCTCCTCGCGCGGCCACAAATCTTCGCGAACGATCTCCTCGCCGCGCTTCACCAGCCGGCACATCGGGCTTTCCGCCGTCCGCTTGAGTTCCTTGCCGTGGGCGAGCCGCCGCCCTTCCTCATCAGTCACAATCACTTCAAGCGAGGGCGGCGCCGAATGGACGAGCACGGCATCCGCCGGGTCGATCTTGCTGCGCGCAAACGGCAGTCCCGCCGCGGCCGCCTCCCCATACCACAGCTCCCATGTCTCCATCGCGCCGCCCTCCTCTTCCCCGTTTACGCGCGGCTGCCCGCCGTCACCCGCTCATCACGCGACGCGAAGTAGACGATCAGCGCGATGATGGCCGTCCCCGCATGGAGCCAGACATCGTTGCCGAAGATCGGGATCAGGCCGAACGTGGTGTTCAGGCCGGGGATCAGGCCCATGACCGCCAGCAACAGGTAGAAGATGCCGAGGCCGAGCGCGAAGCTCCGCGCGCCGCGGAAGCTGCGATACGCCAGGATGCCCCAGACGCCGATCGCCAGGTGCACAAGGTTGTGCAGGATGTTGACGGGGAAAATCCCCATCAGGAAACCGTATTGCGCGTCGACGGCCAGGTCGTGTTCCGCCATGCCCGGATGCGTCATGTCGTTGAGGCCGGGAATGAACCCCATAACGCCTACCAGCAGGTAGACAATGCCCGCGATCAACGCGAAGTAACGTGCTGTCATCGTCAGATTCTCCCTCACACTTTCAGTAATCGAACTGCGTTCCCCCCTATGAAATGGGCGTCAACAATTCCCCCTCCATCACCACCGGAATGGATAACGTCTTGTAACCCACGCTCTCAAACAAAATCACCATGTTATCGCCTTCGAGCCGGAGCACCTGCCCCTCACCCCATCGCTTGTGCTTGACCCGACTGCCCGCCGCAAAAGGCGCGTCCGCGTTCGCGCCCTGCGCGGTCCCCGCCTCGCAGTTGTCGCAGTTGCCGCACGGCTCGGCCAACTCCTCGCCGAAATAGCTCAGCAGGTGCTGCCGCCGGCATGCGGTCAGTTCGGCATACGTCCGAATCATCTCCACGCGCGAGCGGTCATATTCCCGCCGCTTCGCCTGCGCGTCCACCGCCTCCGCAACCACCGCATCCAGTTTCGCGTCCTCCGCGCCGGCCACGGCCTCATACGTCCCGTCGGGCAGCCGGTTGATCGCGCCCGCCTCCACCAGCCGGTTCAGCGCGGCGACCTGCTTCGACTGCGACAGCGCCACCATGTCCGCGATTTCGTCCGACGTCGCGCGGCCCTCATTCAGCAGGATCGCGTCGAGCACCTGCCGCACCTGTTCCTCATCGAGTGCGCCGCTGCTGGCAAAAAAGCGGCGCAGTCCGAGGTCGCTCGGGCAGTACAACAGCAAGGCGGCGGCCGGTTCGCCGTCCCGCCCCGCGCGACCGATCTCCTGATAGTACGCGTCCATCGACTCGCTGATGTCATAATGGAACACAAAGCGCACGTTCGGCTTGTCCACCCCCATCCCGAACGCAATGGTCGCGACAATCACCTCAATTTCGTCGCCCGTGACGGAGTCACGCATGAATGCGTCGTGGATGCGCTCGCGCTCCTTCGCGGCCAGACCCGCGTGATAGAACTCCGCCTTGACGCCCGCCTCGCGCAGCTTGGCCGCCACCTCGCTGGCGTGCTTGCGCGTCGCCACGTACACGATCCCCGGCTTCTGCGCTGCCAGCACCTTCTTGATGAGCGTCTTCTCTTTCGCGCTCTCGTCCTGCACCGTCGCTACGCCGAGCCAGATGTTGGGCCGGTCGAACCCGCGCACCACGATTCGCGCGTTGCGCATCCCCAGCCGCTCGATGATCTCCTTGCGCACCGGCGGCGCGGCCGTCGCGGTCAGCGCCAGCACGGTCGGATGGCCGAGCCGCTCGATCACCGCGCCCAGCTTCAGATAGTCGGGCCGGAAGTCGTGCCCCCACTCGCTGATGCAGTGCGCCTCGTCCACCACGAAGAGCGACGGCGGATTCTCCAGGAGCCGCGCCATGACCTCTTCATTGTTAAACTGCTCTGGCGCCACAAACACGAACTCAAGCCGCTCGCGCTCCATGTCATCAAGCGCCTCTTCGCGTTGCGCTTCGGCCAGATTGGAGTTGAGCGCTGCGGCCTCGCCCACGTCGCCGTCGGCCAACGCGTCGAGTTGATCCTTCTGCAAGGCAATCAGCGGCGACACGACCAGCGTCGCGCCGGGCATGAGCGCGCCGGCAATCTGGTAGATGGCCGACTTGCCGGAGCCGGTGGGCATGACCGCCAGCGTATCGCGTCCGTTCAGCACGGCCTCGATCACCTGCTGTTGCCCCGGCCGCAGCTTATCGTAGCCCAGCCCTTCCTGGGCTGTGCGCCGGATCTCCGCGCGCGAGAATGGTATCGGTGCGCCCATGTGTTGCTCCGAACCCGACGGGTGCGCCACTTCGTGGCGTTGGGAACCCGTCGGGTCTCGCCGTCATTCAGTCTCAGTCGATTGCGTCGCGCACGTCCGTCCGCACCCGCTGCCACGCGTGCTGGACCGCATTCTTGAAGTCTTCCCACGCGTCATTCGGGTGGCGCTGCTCCCAGTCGCGGCGGATGTCCGCCTCAACCTCTTCCCAGCGGCGGCCGCGGTAGCGCGGCTCAGACCCGACCGCGTAACCGTACTGGTACGCGGGCTGGTACCGCTCGTAGCCGTAACCGGTCGACCGGAACGACTGCTCCCAATCGGAGCGGAAGTCGCGGTCGTAGTGGTCGAAGGAGCGCGTCACGCCCTGGCCCAGGTCGTGGCCGAGCTCGCGCGCTTCGCCGCGCATCTCGTGGCCGAACTCGCGGCCACCCTGCTTGAACCGCTCCCAGCCGCTCCGCACCGCCGACTTGAAGTCCTGCCACGCATCGTTCGGGTGGCTGCGCTCCCAATCCGTGCGCGCCTCCGACTCGAAGTCGTTCCAGTCGCGGCCGGTGTACTGCGAGCCAAGCTGCCAGCCGTACTGGTACGCGGGCTGGAACCGCTCATAGCCGAAGCCGGTGTCGCGGTAGTTGGTCTCCCAGTCGCTGCGGAAGTCGCGGTCGTAATCCTCGAACCGGCTGCCGCCGCGGAAGGTGACGCCCGTCGTGCCGAAGTTGACGCCGCTGGTGTCGGGCGTGAAGGTCTGCCCGCCCGCGAGCGCGCCTTGATGGCCGCCGAGCTGGCCTTCCATCGCGTCGCCTTCGCTGGACTCAAAGTTCTGCCCCTGCGCGCCGTAGGCGCCCTGCCCCGTTTCAATCATGCGATTGGCAGAAGAGCGCCCGCCCTCGTCCATCGACTCATCGCCGCCGAGGAAATCGCGCCGCGCCTGGTAGTCGCCTTCGCTCGAGCGCGGGTGAACCGTCGAGTCGGTATCCTGCATCCGCTCGTAGGTGCCGCCGCCCTGGCCGGAGAAGCCCTTGCTCGTGCTCATCTCGCCGTGGCCGCTGCTCATCACCGAATTGCGGTCGTCGAAATTGCTCTGCCGCGGCGCGTCCATCGGCGTATCGCCCGACGGCTGGCCGGTGCTGCTGGTGTACGATCCGCCGCCCTGGTAAATAGTGCCCGTGCCGGTGTACCCCGCGCTGCCCGTGCCTTCATACGTGCCACCGGAGTTCTCGCCAGTCATGCCCTGGTTCGTCCGGTAGTCGCCGCCGCTCGCCTGCCCGCGCATGTCGGTCGCGCCCGTGTCGCTGCCCTCGCCGCCGTACTGATGCGTGTGCGGCGCGCCGGTCGTGGTGCTGTACGGCCCCGCGTTCGCGTCGAAGCCGCTCCAACCCGTCCCGCGCCACTCGGTCGCGCGCTGGTTGATGTCGACCGGCGTGTAGCGGTTCAGCACCTCGGTCGCGCGCGAGACCATGTCGTCGCTCGCGCGCACGGTGACAAGCGTGCCGCCGCGGCGCACACCTTCCGCGTAAACGCCCGCTTCGTTCTCCGGGATGCCTGCGTCCGCCAGCGCGCCCACGAGGCCGCCGGTCGCTGCGCCCAGGCCCGCGCCGGCCAGCGTGGTCGCGATGGGACCGGCCGCAATGATGGGGCCGATGCCGGGGATCGCCAGCGCGCCGAGACCGACGAGCAAGCCCGCCAGGCCGCCGAGCACCGCGCCGATGCCCGCGCCAGCCGCCGCGCCACTGGCGTCGCTCGACATCGCGTTCGGGTCGTTCACATTGCCGCTGGTGTATTCGCCCTGCTGGTTGGTGCGCACGACGCTGATGTCGTCGCGGCTGAAGCCTTGATTGAGGAGTTCCTGCACCGCAGTTTGCGCGGTGTCCAGGTTGTCATACAACGCCACAACTGTCCGTTCCATTGCCCTCTCCTGTCCTTCTCACTCACTCGTGCGCCATCACGTCCGCGCAGCCTGCCGCAAAGCAAGACTTCCGAAGGCGCTGACCACGCGCCAGCTTCGACCTTCGGAAGTCCATCCCCCATTTGCTTATTCCGTCTTCTTGGTGGAGCGGCTGCGAGAGCGGGTGCTGGACTCGCCGCCCATCTTCTGCCCCTCCTGCATGCCCATGTCGTTCGCCTCGATGTTGACGCCCTTCTCGGCGATCTGCGTGAGCAGCTTGTCCGTGCGGCCTTCCTCGTCGAGGATCTGCTGGAGCACCTGGCCCGCCTCGCGGTGGCCCATCATCTCCGCATACGTCCGGAGGGTGCCGTACGACGCGATCTCATAGTGCTCGACCTTCTGCGCCGCGGCGATCAGGCCCGCGTCCTTGACGGAGGGCGCCATGTCCTCCATCATGATCTCCTCGCCTTCCATGAGGAGCCCTTCCATGCCCTTGCACTTCTTGCGCCCCTGCGACGCGCCCATCATCTCGAACACCTGGCCCAGCCGCTCGATCTGCGACTTGGTCACGTCAAGATGCTGCTCAAACGCCTGCTTGAGCTCAGGGTGGTTGGCGGCCTTCGCCATCTTCGGCAGGGCCGCGGCTAACTGCCGCTCCGCGCTGTGCATGTCCTTCAACTGGTCGATGAACAAATCATGCAAAGTCTTCATCTTCGCCATCTTCTACTAGCCTCCTCATCACTCATACGTTAATCAAAGGGCTGGCAATCCTGTAACGCAGAAGAAACGTCACGCAGCGCGCGTTTGCTCCGCTTTTGCAGCCCAATTCGCCGCAAGTTGCGACCTTCGATGAATCGATGGACGCTTGAAGTATAGAGGTGAAAACGCGCGCGGTCATCGGGCAATTGACCTTCTTGCCCGTGAGTTGCGCAACTACGAAAGATAGAGATGGGAGGGAGAAGGCTACAGCAAAAGATGTATGGAGGAAGCGGAGGGCGGGATAGAGAAAGAGTAAGGCAGGCGCGGCCATCTCGAATAAACGAATGTGCGCCCTGCAATAAGGGTCGTTTGCGGTCGCAACGGCGCC
>CAZPTI010000281.1:0-6346 GCA_964588925.1 uncultured Anaerolineales bacterium
GCCTGGATGGCGTACGTCTGCTGCACGCCCTTGAACGAATTGCCGATCTCTTCCAGCGCCTGGATGCGCTTGACGTAGCTCTCCAGCGCCTCGCGCCGCGCGCCGGGCCGCGAGCCGCTGATCGCGTCCGCGGTCGTCGCAATGGCCGCTTCCACGGTCAGTTGATCCACCTCATGGTGGTGCGACGCGATAATGTTGACTACATTCTCCGGCACGCCGTAGCGTTTAGCGATGTCGGCGCCGACCTGCGCGTGCGCGCCCTCGACCTCATGACTGACCGCCTTGCCGATGTCGTGGAGCAGCGCGCCCATCTTGGAGATGTGGACGTTGGCGCCCATCTCCGCCGCCAGCATTGCGGCAATATGCGTTGCCTCGACGGCATGAGCAAGCTGGTTCTGCCCGTAGCTGGTGCGGTATTTCAACCGGCCGAGCAGCTTGATGATCTCCGGGTGCAGCATTTGCAGGCCGACCTCGATGACTGCCTGCTCACCCGCGTCCTTGATCGACTTCTCGACCTCGCCGCGCGCCTTCTCGACTTCCTTCTCGATGCGCGCAGGGTGGATGCGCCCGTCCTGCACGAGCCGGCCGATGGAGATACGCGCCACCTCGCGGCGGATCGGATCGAATGAAGAGATAAGGATGGCTTCGGGCGTGTCATCGACGACCAGGTCAACGCCAGTGGCCTGTTCGATGGCGCGGATATTGCGCCCCTGGCGGCCGATGATGCGGCCCTTCATTTCGTCGGTCGGTAGCGGGACGCTCGATACAGTCGTCTCCGACACGTGCTCGGATGCGACGCGCTCCATGACGCGCGTGATGATCTCGCGCGCCCGGCTTTCGGCCTCGGCGGAGACCTGCGCCTCAACCTCGCGAATCTTGCGCGCCATCTCCTGCCGCGTAGTTTGCTCCACCGCAAGGAGCAGTTCCTGGCGGGCATCTTCGCGCGTCATCTGCGCGATCCGCTCGAGCTCCGCTGCCCGGTCTTCTTCGATTTTCTGCAAGTCCGCTTCGCGCTTGTCCAGCTTCGCCTGCCGCTGATCCAGCTTCCGGCTGCGCTGTTCAAGCTGCTCCATGCGGGTCTCGACCGCCTCCTGGCGACGCTGCGCGCGTTCCTCCGCGCGATCCATCTCGCGCCGCCGGCGGACAATTTCCTGATCGGCCTCCTCAAGCAGTTGGACCTTTTGTTCCTGGGCGCTCAGCTCGATCGTTTTGGCCCTGGTTTCGGCCTCGGCCACGATCCGCTTTGACTCGACTTCGGCATTTTTAACGATCGCCTCTGCCTCGTTCCGGGCCTGCAACTGGCGCGACTTCATGATCAGGTAACCGATCACACCGCCAGCGATCCCGGCTGCCAGGAAGATCAACAGGTCCACAAGAATGCGGAGACCTGCGTTTCCTCCAAACATGTAATTCCTGCCTTTCGATTGTCAAGGGTGGGTAGGGTAGTGCTATGTATTGAAGATTGAAGATTCAAGATTGCAGATTGAAGGCAGCCCTCCTGACTCAGGGACGTCTTCAATCTTCAATCCTCAGTCTTCAATTCTCGCAACAATCTCTTTGTAATTTCGCGTACTATATCGTAATTGAACCCGCGACGCAACAAAAAGTTGCCAAGTTTCTGCTTGAATGCCTGCGGGTCTTCTTTTGCCAGCGTTTTCAGCCGTTCAGCCTTTGGTCGCGCGGCTGCGTAGGCAGCTTCACTCGTGTCCAGCCCTTCCAGGCTTTGCTGGATGATTTCGTTGTCGACGCCTGCCTGCCGCAACTCCTGCCGCAGCGCTTGCTCGCCTTTAGGGCGAAACAACTGGCGGTTCTCCACCCAGTAGCGCGCAAACTCCGCGTCGTTCAGGTAGCCTTGCTCGGTCAGCCGCGTGATGACGGCTTCGACCGTTTCCGCGTCCACCTCGGCCTGTTGGAGCCGCCGACGCACCTCTACGCTGCTGCGCGGACGGATGCTTAAGAATTGAACGGCGCGGTCGTAGGCTTTTGCCGTAGCGTCGGTCGCCCGCAGCGCGGCGATTTCCGCGTCAGTAAGCTGCTGACCAACCTTGAGCCGCGCCGCTTCCAGGGCTGGCAGGGCCAGCGCGTACTCGCCGTCGAGATACACGTTGACGCGTTCGTCGGTCCGCTTTTGAAACGCCAACCGCGTGACAGTCTTCACCATTGCTTAAACCAAAAGAACCGTGGCGACAGGTCACCCACGGTGGCCCCGTCCACGGCTCTGGTCTCGATCATGCCTCGATTGGTTGCCCGCGCCCGAGCGTTAGCGCGAATGCGAATGCCGGCGCTTGCCGCGCGCCGGTTTAAACCAGCGCGCTGTTCAGCGCCGGACCCTCGATTGATTCAGCCCATATGCCTGTCGGCCTACGGCCCTTCGCAGCCAACACCGCAATGCGGCGTGACAAAAACAAGGTTGGTCACGATCGTAGACTTCCGGCCGTGTCGCATACGCGCCTCATACGCAAGGCGCCCACGCAGCGCAGCCAGGCCGGGTTGACGGTCCTATTCCTCGTCGTCCCCGTCGTCCTCATCCGGGCCGGCAATCTGGACGGGCGCGAGCGTTGCTTTGCCACGGATCGCGTCCTCGATTTGCTTCATCATTGCAGGCTGGTTCTCCAGGAACTCCTTCGCGTTCTCGCGGCCCTGACCGAGCCGCGTGTCCGCGAACGTGTAGAACGCGCCGCGCTTGTCGATGATCCCCATCGCCGTGCCCAGGTCCAGCAAGTCACCCGACTTACTGATACCCTTATTATACATGATGTCAAACTCAGCCTGCTTAAACGGCGCGGCGACTTTATTTTTCTTAACCGTCACGCGCGTGCGGCTGCCTACGGTGTTGCCACCGGCCTTGATCCCCTCGATGCGGCGCACGTCCAGCCGGACGCTGGCGTAGAACTTGAGCGCCATGCCGCCCGACGTAGTCTCCGGGTTGCCGAACATGATGCCGATCTTCTGGCGCAACTGGTTGGTGAAGATGAGCGCCGTGTTGCTCGTCTTGATCGCGCCGACCAGCTTGCGGAGCGCCTGCGACATGAGGCGCGCCTGGAGACCGACGTGGCTGTCGCCCATCTCGCCTTCGATTTCAGCGCGCGGAACCAGCGCGGCCACTGAGTCGACAACCACCACGTCCACCGCGCCGGAGCGGATCAGCGCCTCGGCGATTTCCAGCGCCTGCTCGCCCGTGTCCGGCTGCGAGATGTACAGGTCATCCACGTTGACGCCGCAGCGCCGCGCATAGTCGGGGTCGAGCGCATGCTCCACGTCGATGAACGCAGCAATGCCCCCCATCTTCTGCGCCTCGGCGATGATGTGCTGGCAAATGGTCGTCTTACCCGAAGACTCCGGGCCGTAAATCTCGATGACGCGGCCGCGAGGAACGCCGCCAATGCCCAGCGCCAGATCTAATGAAAGGGAGCCGGTTGGGATGGCGGCCACTTTCAAGCGTTCCGCCTCGCCCAGCTTCATGACCGTCCCCTCGCCAAAGCGCTTCTTCAGGGTCGCCAGGGTCGTGTCCAGTGCCTTCAATCGCGCATTTTCCGCCACGTTTGAGGTCCCCACTTTCTTGCTATAGTTATCTCTCCGGCCGCGTAAGAAATGCAAAGTCTATAGCAATCTTACCTCCCCATCTTACCCTACTTCTGCGAAAAACGCAAATGCCCGAACGGTTGTTTTAGCTCGTTCTGGCCCTTGCCAACTACTTGCTCCAACTGACAACGCGCTCGGCGACGAAATCGTACTTAATGGTCACGTCCTTCAACGCCTTCGGCAGGAACGGCGCCTGCCCCGACCCGTCGGCGTTCATCCGGTAGAGCGTCCACACGCCCGCCCCACCGTCGCGGTCGCTCAGGAAGAGGATCGCCTTGCCGTCGGGCGACCAGGCTGGCGCGACGTTGTTCGGCGCGCGCTTGAAGGCGGATGCGGGTTTGGTGAGGTACTGGATCAGTTGGCCGGAGGCGTCGAAGAGCGCGATCTCGGTGCGGTCGTGGATCCGCTGCTGCGCGAGGAAGCGGCTGCCGTCGGGCGACCAGATGGGGCTGCTCCACCAGACATCTTTCGTCACATCGACCGGCCGGCGTCCCGGGCCGGTGATTTGCAAGCGGTTGTTCCCGCGATACAGCAGGTCATCGCTCTTCGGCCGCCAGGTGACGCTTTGCGCATCGATAGGCGCGGGCATGTCCTGCCACGCCTGCTCGTACAGCCCGACGGTTGCGATGCCGGTCTGGTCGATCTTGAAGATGGGCATGGCGGAGATGCACAACTCGCCCGCAGGCGTTTTGCCGCACTCCTTGCCGCCGAAGAGCAGCCGCAACTGGTCTTCGGGCAGGCAGCCGAGCGCGCTCTCCCGGCACGTCACCGTCTGCAGAAGCCGCACGAACGCCAGCTTTTCGCCGTCCGCGCTCCAGCTTGGATGGCGCGGCTTGTCCGCGCGGACGATCCGCCGCTCCTCGCCGGTCTTCATATCGCGGACGAACAAGCCCGGTTCCACGCCCCAGCGCGTGAACGCCAGCTTGCTCCCATCGGGCGAGAACGCGGGGTCCATGCCGTCTGTCAGGCGTTGCGTTTTGCCTGTCGCGACATCGAGCAGCAGAATGTCGCCGCCGGGCGAGGTCATAATGGCGAGCTTGCCGGTCGGCCCCGCCGGCGTTTTGCCCGCCGCCTGCGCAGGCGCAAGCGTCAGCGAGAGGAGGATGAGGATGAGAACAACCTGGAACAACGCGCGCTTCATGAGGGGGCTCCTTCTTTGGAGTTGGCGCACCGGCGACAGCCGCCCACCGCCACCGGCACATACTGCCGCTACTCGTAACGGAGCGCTTCAATCGGGTTCAGCCGGGCCGCGCGAGTGGCCGGATAGATGCCGAAGAACAGCCCGACTGCGGCGGAAAAGCCCGTTGCCAGCGCAATGGACTGCGGCGTCACCACCGCGACAAGGTCGTCCTGAAGCCGGGAGATCCCGATCGCGCCGCTTGCGCCCAGGGCGATGCCTAACAGCCCGCCGATCAGCGCCAGCACAACCGACTCGATGAGGAATTGCAGAAGGATGTCCCGGCGTTTCGCGCCGACTGCTTTGCGCAGGCCGATCTCGCGGGTGCGCTCAGTCACGGACACCAGCATTATATTCATAATCCCGATTCCGCCAACCAGCAAACTGATGCCAGCAATGGCGCCGAGGAAGATGGTCAGCACGCCGGTAATCTGGCCGAAGATCGAGAGCAGGTCCTGCTGGTTGATGACGGTGAAGTCGTCTTCGTCCTGAAAACGGATGTCGTGCCGCTCGCGCAGCAGGTCGCTGATCTCCTGCGACGCGGTTTCCATCCGGTCCTCGCTCGCCACCTGCGCGTAGACAACCGAGAGCATCGGCTCGCCCTTGCGGTTGTGGAAGCGCGGGAAAAGGCGCTCGTGCGCGGTGCTCATCGGCACCATTACCACCTCGTCCTGGTTGCCGCCCGGCCCGCCCGTGCCGCCCTTCTCTTCCAGCACGCCGATAACGCGGAACGGGATGTTGTTGATTTTGATACTGGCCCCGACGGGGAAGGCGGCCGTGTCGCCGAACAACTTCTCCGCAATCGCGCTGCCGATGACAGCCACGCGGCTGCGCGAGCTGACGTCCTGATCGCTGATAAAACTGCCCTCGGCAAGGGGGCGATTGCGCACGGCCGCGTAGGACGGTGTGACGCCCGACACAGAGACGCGCAACTGCGTCTTGCCGTAGCTCACGTCCGCGTTCGCCAGCACTTCCGGCGCGACCGCAACCACATCGGGCACATTGAACGGGTCGCCGATAGCCTCCGCATCGCTTACTGTTAGCGTCAAACCCGACGCTGCGCGCGGGTTGTTGCCCCCCAGGTTGCCGGACACGACGAAAAGCAGGTTCGTGCCAATGCTCTGCAACTGGCTTGTCACGAGATTCTGCACGCCCGCGCCCACCGAGAGCAGGGTGATGACCGCGCCCACGCCGATGATGATGCCGAGCATTGTAAGCGCGGAACGAAGCTTGTTGACCGACAGCGCGCGCAGCGCCAGCCGGATTTGTTCGACCATGTTCATGTTAACACCCGTCCGGCCTGCCCAGCCGGCTCTGATACGCTGAGTCGCTCGCCATGCGCGGGGTCGGAACCTGTTCGTCCGACGCGATCTTGCCGTCGTAGATGCGCACCACGCGTCGGCAGTGCTCCGCGATGTCTGGCTCGTGCGTCACCAGGATGACCGTAATCCCCTGTTCCACGTTCAGCCGCTGAAAGATGCCCATGACCTCCGCGCCGGCCTTCGAGTCAAGGTTGCCGGTCGGCTCGTCCGCCAGAATGATGCGCGGGTCGTTCACCAGCGCGCGGGCAATGGCGACGCGCTGCTG
>CAZPTI010000282.1:0-6304 GCA_964588925.1 uncultured Anaerolineales bacterium
CGGCGGAGCCGCCGCGCCCACAAAGGGCGACGTGACCGTCTACGTGGCCGGCCCCCTCTCCGGCTTCCAGGCCAACACCGGCCAGACCGTTGCCGGCGGCGTCCGGCTGATGGCCGAGGAACTCAACCGCTCCGGCGGCCTGCTCGGCTACCGCGTCAAGGTTGTCGCGGTGGACGACGAAGCCGACTCCGACGTCGCGGTCAGCGTGGCCGAGGAAGTCAAGGCCGCGGTCGACCGCGGCGAGAAGGTCATCGGCGTCATCGGCCACCCCAACTCCGGCCAGACCGCCGCCGCGATGCAGGTGTACAAGGACCTCGACCTTGTCGTCATCACGCCCACCGCCTCCGAAGTATCCCTCACGAAACAGGGGTACAAGAACTTCTTCCGCGTCAACGCGGCGAACGACTTGCAGGCCAAAACCGGCGCGGACTATCTCGTCAACAAGCTCGGCGCAAAGAAAGTGGCCGTGCTCTACAACGACGATGCGTACGGCATCGACCTGGGCAAGCTGGTCGCGGAAGACCTCAAGGCGCTCGGCGCCGAAGTCGCGCTGACGCAGCAGGTCAGGGTCGAGCAGAATCGCTTTGTCGATGAAGTGGCGAAGATCAAGGCCGCCGGCGTCGATGCCATCTACTACGCGGGCTACGAGGTCGAATGCCCCTACCTGCGCGCGGACCTGCGCGATGCGGGGCTGGCAAACACAACCTTCATGGCCTCCGACGGCTGCTTCCTCGCGGCCACCATCGACAATGCGGACGGCGCGGCCGAAGGCGCATACATCACCGGCTTCGCGCCCAGCCCCAGGACCTCCGTCGACCAGACGTGGGTGTCTGCGTATCAGGCCGTCGAGTTCCGCAACCCGGACACCTACTCGGTCAACGGCTACAGCGCGATGCAGGTGCTGGCCGAGGGCGTCAAGAAGGCCGGCGCGCTCAACGGCCAGCGCGTCCGCGATGCCATTCGCGCGCTCGACCTCAAAACCCCGCTCGGTGAGGTGCAGTTCCAGGACAACGGCGACCTGCGCGCCGCGCAAATCTACGTATTCCAGGTGAAGGACGGGCAATTCGTCCAGGTTGCGCCCTAACGCTATAATGGCGTCAGGTCAATCAGCCGGGGCCGGTCGCGTTGACCGCGCCCCGGTTTTGCGTGAAGGATTTGGGGGAAGATGACGGAGAAGAACTACACGATTCTGGCGGTCTTTGCGCACCCGGACGACGAAATTGGCGCGGGATCGACAATGGCCTGCTACAGCGATCAGGGCGCGCGCGTCGTGCTGTGCTGCGCCACGCGCGGCGAGGCCGCCACCATCTTCTGCGACGACTGCGCCACGGCGGACACACTGGCAGCAGTGCGCACGCAGGAGCTACGCTGCGCGTGTGATCACCTGGGCATTAAAGAGTTGCGCTGGCTCGACTGGCCCGACGGCGGCATCAAGGACCTGCCGCGGGAGGAGGCCATCGGCGAGCTGGTCGCCCTCATCCGCGAGATTCGCCCGACCGTCCTGCTGACCCACCCCGCCAACGGCCTGTATCCCCACCCCGACCACCTTGCCGTCTGGGAAATGGTGCGCGCTGCTTATGACGCGGCGGCGGACGAGACAAAACACCCCGAGGCCGGCCCCGCATGGCAGACCCCGCGCCTCTTCACCCGCGCCATGCCGCAGAGCATCTTCGAGCGCGCGCCGGGGCTGAAAGATTTCCGCGTTGAACTCAACGGCGAGCTCCTGCCATTCATGGGCACCCCTGACGACGAGATCGACGTGACCATGAACGTCGGCGAGTGGGTCCCCCGGCGCATGGCCGCATGGAACTGCCACGTCTCGCAGCACAACCCGAAAGGCTTCTCCTCCGTCATGCCCGACGGCCTGCGCGAGGAAATGGCCGCGCATGAGCAGTTCATCCTCATCGCCGGCGCGCCGCTGCCCGAAGGCATCAACGAGGACCTGTTCGCCGGGCTGGAGGAAGGGGACACCTACATGATCGAAGGCGCGACGGCGTCCGCGCCGTCGCCTGCGCAGGACGAAGGGCAAGAGGCGGTTGTCTCCGAGCAGTTCGTCCGCCTGCTGAACGCGGAGCTGAGCCGCCACGTCTCCATCGCGGAAGCGCTGCGGATGTACGAGCGCGATCCGCGCGAGCCCCGGTATGGGACGCTCTATCATCAGCTTTCGGTCGTCGAGCAAGAGGTCATCTACCTCCTCGCGCGCCACCTGCGCCGCCTGGACGCGGGCGCGGGCAAGACCGAAGCCGACCCCGCGGTCATCCGCGAGGCAAAACGCCGCAACCGCCCCGACCTGCGCCACGAGTTCCTGCTGAACCGGATGGAAGTGGCATACGGTCGCTTTCTCGATAACGCGCGGTCCGCGACCGTTGACGAGGAGCGGGGGGCGTGGGAAGAGCTCGCCGCGCTGTCGCGCGGCGCAGTGGAAACGCTGAAAGCCTGACGCGCGCCATTTCGGACGCGCACGACTCTGCCAGTAGTTCAATAGGAGGGTCACATGGGAAGCATTACGGCGATCACGTTTGAAGACATGGAGCAAGGCCCGCGGCTGCGCGAGTCGCTCAAAGACCTCCAGCGCCAGGGCTTGCTCTCGCTCGACGACGCGGCGGTCATCGTGCGCGACGCAGAGGGCAAGTTCAAGGTGCACGGCGAGCTGGATCGCGGGGTGAAGACCGGCGCAGGCGTCGGCGCGGCCATCGGCCTGCTGCTCGGCTCCATCTTCTTCCCCATCGGCGGCATCGTGCTCGGCGCGCTGGCCGGCGCCGGCGTCGGGGCCAGCACCAACCTGGGCATCGACAAGAAGTTCATCCAGGATATTAAAGAAACCATGCCGAACAACAGCTCGGCCATCATCATCTACGCGCGCAGTGGCGACCCGACCGCGCTCCGCGCCGCAGTCGAGCCGTTCCACGGCCACGTCTACCAGACGACGCTCGAATCGGACGCCGAGGACACCCTGCTGCGCGCGCTACGCGAGTAGCGCAGGAGGCCAATGCCGCTGCCCCTCATCCTCGACACCGACATCGGCGGCGATGTCGACGACCTGCTGGCGCTGGGCGTCCTGCTCGGCTCGCCGGAGGTCGACCTGGCCGCGGTAACGACCGTCTACGGCGACGTCCACGCGCGCAGCCGCATCGCGCTCAAGGCGCTCGCCCTGCGCGGCCGGGCCGACATCCCGGTCGCGTCGGGCGCCGAACGCCCGCTCGTGTCCGAGCGCCCGCTCGTGTCCGAGCGACCGCTCGTGTCCGAGCGACCGCTGCTGTGCGGCCCCGACGACGGCGAAGGGTTCCTGACGACCGACGACCTCGCGTTGCAGCCGGGCGGGGAGCACGCCGCTGACCTGATCGCGCGCCTCGTCCTCGAAAATCCAGGGCACATCCACCTGGCCGGCATCGGCGCGCTGACCAACATCGCGCTCGCCCTGCTCAAAGCAGACGTGGCGCGCAACGTGGCCGGGATCACCGTGATGGGCGGCGTGGTCGGCGGACATGACCGGCTCGACCTGCCCTGGGTCGACTACAACTTCCAGTGCGACCCGGAGGCCGCAAAAGTCGTCCTGTCATCCGGCGCGCCCATCCGCCTGGTTCCGCTCGATGTGACGATGCAGGTGCGCATCCACCCCGCCGACGTTGCCGCGCTCCGGTCCCGCGGCGATCCCTTCCGCCTCGCGCTGGCCGAACAGGTCGAACGCTACGACCGTTACCGCGAGCTCGGTTACACCTACCTCCACGATCCGCTCGCCGTCGCCACGCTGATCCGACCTGATCTCGTCGAATGGACACCCATTCATGCGCAGGTCGAGACGGGCGACGAGCACTCCGCAGGCAAGCTGATCGCGTCTGTGCCGGACGAAAAAGGAGACGCCAACGCGGAGATTGCCCTCCGCGTCGACGTCTCCGCCGCGCATCAATTCATCGTCGAGCGCCTGCTCGCCTGACCTACAGCCCCAACGCGCCTAATACCGGTCGCCCACCACCGTAATCTGCGACATCGCGCTGTCAATGGCGCCCAAATCATCCGCCGTCAGTTGGACATTCAGCGCGCCGAGGTTCTCGTCCAGCCGTTCCAGCTTCCGCGAGCCGGGGATCGGGACAATATACGGCTTCTGCGCCAGCAGCCACGCCAGCGCGATTTGCGCGGGCGTCCCGCCCTTTTCCGCGGCGATGCGTTCCAGCAACTCCACCACAACCCGGTTCGCCCGAATCGCTTCCGCCGTAAAGCGCGGGTTGTTGGCGCGGATGTCATTCGCGGCGAACGTGGCGCTCTCGTCGATCTTGCCGGTCAGGTACCCGCGGCCGAGCGGGCTGTAAGGCACGAGGCCGATCCCAAGCTCCTCGCACGTCGGCAGGATTTCCGGCTCGATCACGCGCCACCAGATGGAATACTCGCTTTGCAGCGCAGTCACCGGCTGAACCGCGTGCGCGCGCCGAATCGCCTCCGCGCTCGCCTCCGACAGCCCGAAGTGCTTCACCTTGCCTTCCCGGATCAGGTCCCCGACCGCGCCCGCCACGTCCTCCATCGGCACGTTCGGGTCCATCCGGTGCTGGTAAAACAGGTCAATCGCCTCCACCCGCAGCCGCTTGAGCGACGCTTCCGCCACGCGCTTGATCTGCTCCGGCCGGCTGTCCAGCCCGCTCCCCGGCCGCGGCCCCTTGTCGCCGTCGTGCTTGAACCCGAACTTCGTCGCGATGACGACCTCGCCCTTGAACGGCGCCAGCGCCTCCCCGACCAGCTCCTCGTTCGTGAATGGGCCGTACACTTCCGCCGTATCGAAGAACGTCACCCCGCGCGCCACCGCCGCGTGGAGAAACGCGATCATCTCCTGCTTATCGCCAATCGGCGCGTCGCCAAACGACATCCGCATGCACCCCAGCCCCAGGGCCGACACTTCCAAACCGTTGCCCAGCATGCGCTTCTGCATCTTCAACCCTCCCGTCTCCATGTCAGGTCACACGCTCATTTTGTGCGAGCTCAACCGCCGCACCATATCAGGGTTGCGATGATCGAAGAAGCTCGTTTGCTTCGTGTCCAGCGTCGCGATCTCGTCCATGTCCTCGGCGCTAAGCTCGAAATCGAATATGTTGAAATTCTCCTCGATCCGTTCCTTGCGCACCGACTTGGGAATCGCCACAACTCCGCGTTGCGTCAGCCAGCGCAGGATGACCTGCGCGACGCTCTTCCGGTGTTTCTCCGCCAGCGAGAGCAGCAGCGGATTCTCGAAGATGCCGTTCCGCCCCTCCGCAAACGGCGCCCACGACTCGATCTGAACGCCGTTCTCCAGCAGGAACCGCTGCGTTTCGATCTGCTGGTAAAACGGATGGGTTTCGATCTGGTTCACCGCCGGAACGACCTTGTTATGGACGATAATATCCATCACGCGATCCGGGTAGAAGTTGCTCACGCCGATGGCGCGGACGCGGCCCTCCGCGTTCAACTCCTCCATTGCGCGCCACGCGCCGTGAACGTCGCCGTAAGGCTGGTGAATCAGGTACAGGTCAAGGTAATCCAGTTGCAGCCGCTGCAACGACCGCTCAAACGCCAGCTTCGCCGCCTCGTACCCCGCGTCCTGTATCCACAGCTTTGTGGTGACAAACAACTCTTCGCGCGCCACCCCGCTCCGCTGGATCGCCTGGCCGACAGCCGCTTCATTTCCGTAAACAGCCGCGGTGTCAAGAAGCCGGTAGCCAGCGCGGAGCGCGTCGGACACGCTTCTCTCGCACTCCGCCGCATCAGGAATCTGGAAAACGCCAAACCCCAGCAGGGGCATCTTCACGCCATTATTCAAAGTAACCGACGGAACATTCGTCATGCGTCAATCTCCTCAAACACGCGCCGCGCGATCCCAAGCGCAGTGGCCGCCGTCGGCCAGCCGGAATAAAACGCAAGATGCGTGATCAACTCGATCAACTCATCCCGCGTCACGCCATTTTCCAGCGCCCGTTTCAAGTGGAACGGCAGCTCGTTCGTCCGATACAGCGCGACCAGGGTCGCCACCGTAATCAGGCTGCGGTCGCGCTTGCCAGGCCCGGGCCGCTCCCAGACGTCTCCGAACAGGACGTTATCAGTGTAATCGGCAAGCGCGGGCGCGATATCGCCCATCGCTCTGCGGCCGTCGCCGGGTTTCTCCGCCATACTCTCATCTCCTTATCGCGTCGCCTGGCAACCGAAATGGATTATAGACGCCGCGCAGTCCGCGTCGCTTTTTTCTGCACCCGGCAGCGAATCGAACGCCGCGTAGCGTAGTCGTAGTTTTTGGAACGCGGAGTCGCGGAGCGTAGCGGAGACGCGAAGCGCAGAGAGACTGAAC
>CAZPTI010000283.1:0-6294 GCA_964588925.1 uncultured Anaerolineales bacterium
CGATGCGCTCGAGCGCGCGAGTATTCGGGTGCGAGGTCGAGACGGCCGCACCGCTTCATGCCTCCTTGAAGGCCAGGCAGCCAGTGACTGTGCCATATGCCGCAAGCTTCGTAACGGGCATGGGAGCGCCATTCGTCTTCGATCAAATGTGGCCGCTCGCCGCGCGGCTGCTGGCGGGCGCGCCCATAGTCACGCTCGACGAGGTGAGGGCAGCAGTCCGGCTGCTGGCCGAGGGGGCAAAGGTGGTAGCTGAGGGCGCGGCGGCGACGACGGTCGCGGCGGCGTTGAAGGGCGCGTGCGGCCGCGGCAAAGTCGTGTGTGTGATCTCCGGCGGCAACATCGACGCCGCAGTGCTCGCCGAAATACTGGTGGGTTCCCGATGAACCAGTCGCGTGATTCCGGCATTCGGGCTATCCGCGCGCGGCCGGATCGCCGCGTCTACGGCATGGGTCTCGGTGTTATAATCCTCGACGACGTGTATCCCGGCTTCCCCGGCGACGTGCGCAACGCAAGCGCCTACCCGTACCCGATCCAGTATGACGTAGCGGAAGGCGTCAACATCCACTGCCTTGTGGTCGAGGATGACAAGTCGCCCTGCCTCGAGCCGCTGCTGGCGTCCGCGCGGCGGCTGGAGCGGATGGGGTGCCGGGCGATAGCGGCGGAGTGCGGCTATTTCGCCTATTTCCAGCGTGAGGTCGCTGCGGCCGTGCGCGTACCGGTGTTCATGTCGAGCCTGCTGCAAGTGCCGCTCGCGCAGCAGCTTGTCGGGCCGGACCGTGTGGTCGGCGTGCTGATGGCGAACGCGAATTACCTGGTCGAGCGCCACCTGACCGCGGTGGGCATTCAGCCGGGGTCGAATTACGTGGTGGGCGACGCGATGGCCGGGCTGGCGTGCGAGGAGTTCGACCACCTCTGGACCGGTGGGCTGCGCACCGATCCGCCGTCCGCGGAGTACGAAAAGGCCGAGCGCGAGTTCCTGTCGGTCGCCATGCGGTTCGTCCGGCAGTATGAGAACATGGCCGCGCTGGTGCTCGAATGCACCGGCTTTCCGCCGTTCGCCCGCGCGCTCCAGCGCGAGATCGACCTGCCGGTCTTTTCCTGGGGCACACTGCTCGATTACGCCTACTCCGTCGCGGTCCACCGCGACTATTACGGCCATGTATAGAGACAGACCTGACGGGTCTCGAAGACCCGTCAGGTCTTCGGATGCCACGAAAACGGAGCTCTGATGACAACTTTTGCCGACCGCGTCGCTCATCTCGCGCCGGAGGGCGCGTATCACATGCTGGCCCGCGCGCAGGCGCTTGAGGCGCAGGGGCGCAGAATTATTCATCTTGAGATCGGCCAGCCTGACGTGCCGACCTTTGCGAATATCAAGGCTTCGGGCGTGAAGGCAATCGAGGAGAACGTCACGCGTTACACGGCCTCCGCAGGGATGCCCGCGCTGCGCAAGGCTATTGCTGAGGACGCGGGCGCGCGGCGCGGCATGTCCTTCTCGCCGTCGCAGGTGGTCGTCGGGCCGGGCGCCAAGCCCGCGCTCTTCTTTCCCACCCTGGCGCTCGTCCGCCCCGGCGACGAGGTCATCTACCCCGACCCCGGCTTCCCGACCTATGCGGCCATGATCGGCGTCGCTGGAGGGGTGGCGCTGCCGGTGCCGTTGGTTGAAGAACGCGACTTCTCCTTTGACCTCGACGCGTTCGACCGGCTCGTCTCGGACAGGACGCGGCTCATCATCCTGAACTCGCCCAGCAACCCGACCGGCGGCGTGATGCCGTTGCAGGCGCTGGAGCGCATCGCGCAGGTCGCCATCCAGCGCGACATCTGGGTGCTGTCCGACGAAATCTACATGCGGTTGGCGTTCGACGGCCGCGCGGTCCCGTCCATCGCAACCCTCCCCGGCATGGCCGAGCGCACGATCATCTGCGATGGATTTTCCAAGACCTACGCGATGACCGGCTGGCGGCTAGGCTACGGGATCATGCCCGAAGCGTTGGCCGAGCGTGTCGAGCTGCTGATGACGCATTCCGTCGGCTGCACGGCCAGCTTCACGCAGGTGGCGGGCGTGGAGGCGCTGACCGGGCCGCAGGAGCAGGTGGACGCGGTCGTGGCGGAGTACCAGCGGCGCCGCGATGTGCTGGTTGACGGCTTGAACAAGATTCCGGGCTGGCGCTGCCGCTCGCCGCAGGGCGCGTTTTACGTCTTCCCGAACGTGTCGTCCTACGGCAAGACATCCTCGTGGTGGGCGGATTTCCTGCTCGACCAGGCGGGCGTGGCGGTGCTCCCCGGTACGGCCTTTGGGCCGCAAGGCGAGGGGTACATTCGGCTCTGCTTCGCCAGCTCGATGGACAACATCCGCGAGGCGGTTGACCGCATTGCAGACGCAGTGGCGAGGGTCTAGCCGGTGATTACTGCCAATTACGGCGATGCGCCCCGCCTGCGCGTGCTGAGTGACGAGCAGTGTCGCGAGTTGACGCTGGCCTCGCTCGAATGTCTGGAACGGATCGGCGTGGAGGTTGGAAACGCGGAGGCGCGCGAGTTGCTTCAGTCCGCGGGCGCGACGGTGGACGGGACCCGCGTCCGCATCCCCTCGCACGTGGTGCGCGATGCCATTGCGTCGACGCCGCCCGCGTTTACAGTATGGGGCCGCGGCGAACAGCCGATGCGCTTGGCAAACGACCGCGTCCACTTCGGCCCCGGCCTGACGAGCACCTACTTCATCGACCCCGAGACGGGCGAGCGACGTCCATCACGCCGTGGCGACCCGGCGCTGACTGCGCGCGTTGCTGATGCGCTGCCGAACATCGACTACGTGATGGGCCTCGGCTTGATTGGCGATGTCGACGCCGAGCTTGCCTCGGTCTACGAGTTTGCGGAACTACTGGCAAATACGGGCAAGCCCATCATCGCGTGGGCGCACAAGGCGACTAATGTCGCCGCCATGTATCGCATCGCCGCTGCGGTGGCGGGCGGCGAGGAAGCGCTTCGATGGCGTCCTGTCTTCGCGCTCTTCTCGACGTATCCTTCTCCCCTGCGCCACACGGATGAAGATCTCGGTAACTGCATCTGGGCCGCGCGGCATGGCGTCCCGGTCGTCTATCTCGGCGGGCCAACGGTCGGCATCGAATCGCCGTTCAGCAGCGCGTCGGCTCTCGTGCTGCACCAGGCCGCCGCGCTGAGCGGCCTCGCGATCATCCAGCTTGCGCGACGCGGCGCGCCCACGGCCATTGGCGGGCTGCCTTCCCCGATGGACCTCCGCACCGCGCGGCCGTCCTACGGTTCGCCGGAATCCGTCCTCCACAGCGCAGCGTGCTCGGAGCTGGCGCGCCACCTCGGCATCCCCTTTATGGGGACCGCGGGCGCGTCGGAGAGCAAGCTGATCGACGCGCAGGCCGGGCTGGAGGCGATGATGCAGTCGCTTATGGCCGCGCTTAGCGGCGCGTCGCTCGTCCACGACGCGGGCTTCCTCGACTGCGCGGACATCGGCTCGCTCCCCATGCTCGTGCTGGCCGACGAAATCATCAGCATGGTCAAGCGCCTGATGCGGGGAATTGAAGTGAACCGTGGTACAATCATGCTTGACCTGATCGAAAAGATTGGCCCCGGCGGTCACTTCCTCGACCAGCCAGAATCCGCAGCCGTGTCCCGCCGCGAGGTGTGGATGCCCACCGTGCTCGACCGCAACCAGCACGCGATCTGGGAGCAGGCGGGCGCAAAGGACACCGCGCAACGGGTCAACGAGAAACTCAAGAGAATCCTGGCAAAGCATCAGCCGCCGGCGCTAACGGCAGATCAGCACGCGGCGATTCAAACCATCCTCGCTGCGTCGGAAGCGCCCGCGTCGCGGGCGCTTCCGACGCAGGCATAACGTCACGGAGTAGTAGCATGGAAACCGTCCTCTCATCGAAGACCAAAACCGTCGTGATCAGCCCGGAGCGGCCCTTCGCCATCATCGGCGAGCGCATCAACCCGACCGGGCGCAAGAAGCTGGCTGAGGAACTGGCAAACGGCGATTACTCGCGCGTCCGCACGGATGCGCTGGCGCAGGTGGAAGCCGGCGCGGCAGTCCTTGACGTGAATGCGGGCGTGCCCGGCGGCGACGAGCCGGCGATCATGCGCGCAGCGGTGCAGATGGTCATGGAGACGGTGGACGTGCCGCTCTCCATCGACTCGGCCAACCCCGACGCGCTGGAAGCCGGGCTTGCGCTCTACCAGGGCAAGGCGCTGATCAACTCGACCACGGGCGAGGATGAGGCGCTGGAGCGCGTGTTGCCGCTGGCGAAGAAGTACGGCGCGGCGGTGATCGCGCTGTGCAACGACGAGCGCGGCCCGGTGCAAGATCCGCAGGTGCGCCTGGAGATCGCGAAGAAGATCGTGGCGCGCGCGGCGGATCACGGCGTGCCGATCGAAGACCTGCTGTTTGACCCGCTTGTGATGACGGTCGGCGCGGACTCGAACGCGGGCAAGGTGACGCTGGCGACGATGAAGCTGCTACGCGCGGAGCTGGGCGTCAATCTGACGGCGGGCGCCAGCAACGTCTCGTTCGGCCTGCCGGATCGCCCCGCGCTCAACGCCGCGTTCATGGCAATGGCGATGAACTCTGGCCTGAACTCGGCCATCACGAATCCGCTAGAACCCGCTGTGCTCACCGCCATCCTCGCGGGCGACCTGTTCCTGGGCCACGACGAGTATGGCCGCATGTGGATCAAGGGCTTCCGCAAGCGCGAGAAGGCGAAGGCTGCTGCCGCAGCGGCATAGCTTAGATTCAGATGCGCAAGTCCGGCGCAGGTGTTAGAGCACTCGCGCCGGACTTGCGTTTCAGTGTCCTCACCGCGGATCGTTCTTCTGTACCTTCCCGATTTTCCTGAATGCGGGGCAGACGACGTCTTTCAGTATCCTCACCACGGATCGTTCTTCTGTACCGGCCGGGCGTACGTGATCGGTGCGGACCCGGCCGAGCTTTCAGTATCCTCACCACGGATCGTTCTTCTGTACCCTTTTGGCATAGCGCACCTACCTGAGTATGTCGGCGACTTTCAGTATCCTCACCACGGATCGTTCTTCTGTACCCGACGCGCTGATCATCCCGACTACCTGCGATTTCCTCTTTCAGTATCCTCACCACGGATCGTTCTTCTGTACCCCTGGTGCGGCTCGTGCGTCCTCCTGCCCGCGTCGCGCCTTTCAGTATCCTCACCACGGATCGTTCTTCTGTACCCTTGCGCCGCGCTGATTGTCGCCGCGGCTTGCCAGTACTTTCAGTATCCTCACCACGGATCGTTCTTCTGTACCCCATCGAAGCTGCCGCCATCGTCGACGCCGTCGAGCGACTTTCAGTATCCTCACCACGGATCGTTCTTCTGTACCCCGACAACCCAGCGCGGCACAGCGCGCAGCCACCACCTTTCAGTATCCTCACCACGGATCGTTCTTCTGTACCCCGGCTGCTTCGTCATTGCCGGCGTCGGCAGGGCCAGCCTTTCAGTATCCTCACCACGGATCGTTCTTCTGTACCCCCGGGAGATGCCCCCGGGCGGCCAGTGGCGTTTAACTTTCAGTATCCTCACCACGGATCGTTCTTCTGTACCCAGCCGTACCGGTGGGCGCTTTACGTGACCTACGACCTTTCAGTATCCTCACCACGGATCGTTCTTCTGTACCCTAGAAGTTGTAGCGCAGCGCCTCACCGCTCTTGTACTTTCAGTATCCTCACCACGGATCGTTCTTCTGTACCCGCGGCTGCGGCGTCGGCGAGAATCTGCTTGGGCGGTACCTTACAGTATCCTCACCACGGATCGTTCTTCTGTACCCACGCATCGACGTCCAACAGCAGCGCGTCCACCGTCCCGCCCTTTCAGTATCCTCACCACGGATCGTTCTTCTGTACCCATTAGCCCCTAAGCGCATACGCCCGCGCCTCGCAAGCTTTCAGTATCCTCACCACGGATCGTTCTTCTGTACCGCCCTCGCCGGCGGTCTGGAATCCGTTCTTTGATTCTTTCAGTATCCTCACCACGGATCGTTCTTCTGTACCCGTCGCGAAGGTCAAGCGCACGGTTGCGGAGGTGACCTTTCAGTATCCTCACCACGGATCGTTCTTCTGTACCCTATCTGCAAGACGACAGCGCATTCGATCCCTACGGCCTTTCAGTATCCTCACCACGGATCGTTCTTCTGTACCACGTTCGCGTTGCTCACGTTCTGTCTCCTCTCTCAAGGTTTCAGTATCCTCACCACGGATCGTTCTTCTGTACCCATCGCATCTACTGACACGCTGCGCGTGGTGAAGGTGTTTCA
>CAZPTI010000284.1:0-6281 GCA_964588925.1 uncultured Anaerolineales bacterium
CGCTGGAGAAGTTCGGCGAGTTGCCGCAGGACGTGCTGGAAGGCACGCGCCGCTCCCGCTTTGCGCCACCCATCGCGCGGCGAGCGAACCGGCCCGGTGCGCCGGCTGCGGCGCCTGCCGCCGATGCGGTGAAGCTGGCACCGAAAGATGGCGCAGCCGATGGGGCACCAGACGAGGATGCCGCGGCATGATGGCATTGACCCCTTCCGCGCGCTTCGTTCCGCTGGAACAGACGGACTTCCGGCGGCTGGAACATGCGGCCTACCTAAAAGGCCTTTTACAGCCCTTTAAGGGTAAGGGAAGTCTGGAGACCTGGGCCAGCCAGTGCGCAGCGCTGCGCGACGACCTGATTGGCCTGGCGCAGCGGCGCGTGCTGCCCCAGGCGCGGGCCTACCCCTTCAGCCTGCTCGACGTGCAACTGGCCCAGCAGGCCACTGGCGCAGGGACGACCTTCCTGCGCTGGCGCAACCTCGACCGTTCCTCCATGGGCGTGGCGTTGTGGGAGGCCCTGCTGGCCAACCCCGCGACGCCGGCCTCGCTGATCGACGAGCTGTACGCGATCGAACTGCAGCGCATCGTGCTGAACATGCAGATCAGCCTGACCCACAGCATCGCTCGCCAAGCCCTGGAATGCGCCAGCAAGGCCGCCCAGGCCGAAGCGGCTTACCTGCGGCGTGTCCACGGGCATACCGCGGCCGTTCCACCCACCACCAAGGAGTCACCATGAGCACGCACTTCGTCGGCGAGGGCAACATCGGTTCTGCGCCGGACTACCGCGAATTTCCGAACGGCAACGACGAGCCGCGCCGGCTGCTTCGCCTGAACGTCTACTTCGACAACCCGATCCCGAAGAAGGACGGCGAGTACGAAGATCGCGGCGGCTTCTGGGCGCCCGTGGAGCTGTGGCACCGCGACGCCGAGCACTGGAAGACGCTGTACCAGAAAGGCATGCGGGTGCTGGTCGAGGGCCGCACCGTGCGCGACGAATGGGAGGACGCCGACGAGAACGAACGGGTGACCTTCAAGATCGAAGCGCGGCGCGTGGGCATTCTGCCGTATCGCATTGAGGCGGTGACGTTGGGTGCGAAGCCCTCTGCATCTGATAGTGGTGCGCCGCAATCCTGACCAGCCAAGCAGGATCCCCACGGCTGTTCCCGTTCAGCTTGATGACGAGGAGGGTCGCGTCATCGGTCGCCTTGTTCGTCAGACTGGCCACCGATCCGCTCAATCGACCAGCGGCCGGGCATTCTGCGGTCGCACGATCGTCACTAGCGTCCTAGCCCGCGTCAGGCCGACCCGCAGCAGCCGGCGGCTACGTTCAAACGGCGGCTGCTCATTCCTCTCATCGAAGAAGCTCGACTTGAAAGCGCCTTCCACGAGAACGACCCCATCGAACTCCTTTCCCTTGGCCTTGTGCATATTCATCAGGATGCAGCCTTGGGGGTCGCGCTCGGCTGCCACGAGCCGCTCCTGCTCGAGGATACGTTTGACTAGTTCGCTCGCACCTGCATAGCTGCTCAAGGCGAGCCAACGCTCGCCGAGTCCGGAGGCCAGAGCGTCGGTCGCCCTGAACAGCCGCACTAGCCGGGCCTCGCGGAACAGCTCATTCAGCGCTGGAATATCGTGAAGCACCCAGCGCGCCGCTTTCCAGTCCGCGACAGGTTCTCCGACCAGATCGATGCCAGCCTTGTAGACCGCGACGAGGGCTTTCGCGGCATTGATGCGCGGTCCTTCGCCCGTCGCCACCTTGGCTGCCGCCTCGTCATACTTACGTGCGTGCTCCGCCGCGGCGTTGGTCGGCTCCTCCGCGTTCTTCAGCTTGTAATATCCAGCAATGACCCGGAGCGTCCGCGCAAGGGTCTCTTCGGCCGGGCCGGTCGGCCATTCTAGGATTGACGCCACGACCACCGCCGCCGCCGCGGAAAGCTCAGCATCCCAAACGACATCATGTTCGATGACGGGTAGGGTCTGCTTGTTGTAAGTGTGCGTCTCCGACAGGATCACCGAAAGGTCGGCGATGAGCGAATTGCTTCTCGACAGCACCGCCACGCTCGGATGCTCGACCCCCTTCTTCCGCAACGCGCTGAAGGTCCATATCACCGCTGCATGGACCGTTGCGGCAAACGTGTTCTGCCAGTACGAAACCTGTTTGATGTCTGTGGTGGCCGGCAGCGGACTGTGGTTGTGCAGTACTGCGTCGGCGAACTGAAGGATTCCCGCGTTTGGGCTTCTGTGATTTTCCCCGCCCAGATCGAACTCGGTGACCTGGATCTCCTCGCGGAGAATATCCAGCCGGCGCGGATCGATATCATCCCGGTAATCAAAGATCCGCTGTTCTGGATCGGCAAGGCAGAACACGTCCGTGACCTCAGCCAGAGCGCGAACGATCCGCCACTGGTTGTCGTCGGTGTCCTGGAACTCGTCGACGATGATCATCGGAAACCGATCGGCAATGAGCTCGCGCAGCGCCGCGCATCCCTCCAGTAGGTCTGCCGCGCCCGCTGCGAAGAGATCGAAGCAGTAGAGCCCTTGCTCCGATGCCAGACGTCGTCGCTCGACCATCCAATCCCCATCGAACGCCGATTTCTGAAGACGTTCCTCCCCGGGGTAGAGAAAGCGGATCGGCCGGCCGTGCAGGAGGCGGCCGTGGGCTTCCAGAATCTCCATGCAAAAGGCGTGATAGGTCTGGACGGTGACGGCCCGCCGTTCGGCTGGCGTCAGGATCTCCTTGCAGCGCAGGAGAACCTGGCGGATGGCAGCGCGCGAGAAGCTGAGAAAGAGGATTCCCTGTCCTGGCTTGAGCGTCGCAGACTGGCGCTGGGCCTTCAGCAGGGCGATCGTGGTCTTGCCGGAGCCGGGCCCGCCGAGGACCAAAAGGTGTCCGCCTTGTGCGATGACCGCCTTGCGTTTTTCGCACAGCTCCAGCTTCATTAGAAGAGATCCTCCAAGTCGTCCGGCGGCGGTGCTGCGACATCTTCGGAAACGGCGCTCAGCGCCTTGTGGATGGTTTCAAGGATTTCTCGGATCGTCGCCGGTAGCTGGTCGGCGTGCTGGCACTGGCTGATCATCATGGCGGCATAGCCGTAGGCGTCGCCCTTGCGCGCCTTCAAAACCTTCGTCGCCAATGCAGTTACCTCACCATCGCCCGCCGCCGGATCATAGACGCCGACGCTGGGAAAGTCGGGTCGATCCTTCACCTCATTGAGAAACCGCCTCACAACTGCGATGGGCGTCTCCTTTACGAGCAGCTCCTCAATGCCCTTCTCGGGGGACTCCCAAACCTGCGTATAGCTCTTCAGCTTGTCCATCGCATCCTGGTTCAGCGGGGCGTTGGGTTTGTCGTAGAAACCGAAGGCGAGCTTTCCGAGCGCCGAAAACACCGGACCATGACGCGGTACCGAGCCATCCCCGCCGGCATTGAAAATGCTGACGCCAGCCAGATCGAGGTGGGTGTAGTCCTCCGGATTGAGGGACGCCTCCATGATCGACGAAGCTACCGGAAATAGGGCTGCCTCCGTCGATCCCTCCACGACCAGCACCGCCCGGCTCAGAATTGCCTCGGCGAATTGACGCCGTTCGACGCGGAACGTCTTGGACTTGATCGCCCGGCCATCGATCGGCTGGCCTGTCAGAGCGCCGGTCTCGTTGCGGTTCAGGATGACAATCTGCTCATGATCGAACTGTTCGATCACGTAGGGTGAATGCGAAGTGACAATCGATTGCCCCATTTCCGCGAGCACGAACCGCGTCACCCGGCGCTGCGTGTGTGGCGGGAGCGCAATTTCCGGCTCCTCCATCGCGAAGATCACCGATTGCTTGTCCTTCAATTCGGCAATGAAGGTCAGGAGAGCGAAGACCAGCAGGTTGATTGAACCAGTACCCAGCCGACCGAACGGTACGAGATGCTGACCAGGTTGAGCTGCGATAAACAGCCGCACGACTTCCCGGAGATGCTCGCGCGTCAGGTCCGAAGCAAAGAAGGCCGTCGCATCGTCACCAGGCGCCAAGTTGACGAAGCGTCCCATCCGGGATCGTAACTCTGAGCGGATATGCTTCAGTTGCTCGATCTCGCCGATTGCCGGGTCAAGCGCTTGTAGTCTGGCCAGAGTGTCCCGCCACATCTCGACGGCACCGGCGCCGCCCAGCTTCAATACGGAATCGAGCAACGAACCGCGCTGCAGGCTGAGAGCGCGTGAACCGGTCCGCAACGTCCGCAAAAACACAAAGCCGCAAAGGCGCTTGTGCACACGCGTGAACGGAACACGGCCCTGACCGAGCTTGACCTCGGTTTCTTCGTCGAGAGCATCGACCTCTTTGGTTGGATGGTCGAAGAATGTGTTGCCGACGAAATCGTCCTCTTCCGGGTCGTACCGACCGACAAACAGAAGTGGTAGAGCCCAGATCACTGCCGGACCATCGGCCTTTCCAAGACCATCCTGCTCCTCGTCTATGAACGTACCCGCTAAGTCGTCCCACCTGCGGAGATGGCCACCAAAGCGCCGCTGCGCCTCTTCGGAAAGATCGACCAGGATCGCCTCAATGCGAATTTCAACCGGCGCGCCTTCCGCATTCAGATAGCGGCCACAATGAAAGTCATGCTCGTCAACGACAGGCCTACGGAATATGCGCTCAGGACCGAGGACGAGATCAAGAGCCTCGCACACCGTTGACTTCCCAATGTTGTTGCCTCCGACCAGAAGCGTATGCCCTGCAAAATCAACACTGCCTTGAGAGACGCATCGGAAGTTTTCAATCTTCAAACGCCTGACGCGCATATATCCTCCGTCCCCGCATCGATTATTCGCCATCGCGGTTATAGCGCAGTTATCTGCAGCGGTCTCGTTTCCCTGGAGTCCTGGCTTGGATGCGACGAGTTCACGACTGAGGAGGAGAATGGACTTGCTGGGTGTTCGGCTTTCTGAGCCCAGGCGCGCGTCGCCCTGTTGGCATCCCGGGAGGTCAGATGGCGCCTTGGCCGTTCCTTCGCGCTCAACATGTGCTGGTTCCTACTCAAGAACCATCCCGCACCAAGGTAGTTATCTCGCTGTGACGAACCGCCGAACAAACACCGGCGGCAGTTTCCACGCAGCCGGTGCTTGTCGCATCATCAGTTCGCCGGATTGCTGCCCAAGCTCTGCTGATACGCCCATTCGTCATCGCGATCCAGGTCACGCCAACTGTCGTCGGCTCCACCCGTTCCATCGCCCTCGATGAACACCAGCCCGGCGCGACCTGCCTTGCGGTAGATCAGCCAGCCACGGCAGTTCAGCGTGTCCCCATTGAACATGCGATCACCTTCGGGGTCGTATTCGCCCGTCATGGTGCCGTCGGCCTCGATCGTCCATTCGTCGACCGCCGCCCACAGGTCCGTCGTCGGGGGGCACTCGATGTCCATATCGGGCTCGTCGGGGAACGAGGCATTGCTCTCAGCCATCGCACCGGCCACATCATCGGCGTTGTGGATCGTTTCGGCCAATGCCTGGCGGGCATGCAAGTCGTAGAAGTCGGCCACACTGACGTACACGTCCGTGGAACCGGCGCTGGCCTTCAACGCCTCGACGCAAGCCGTGGTGACGGCCGACGGTGCCGCGCCCGCCGCTGCAAGGCCGAGTTCCGCGGCCCGCCTCTCGCCCATCGGCAGGTTGAGCACGAGGATCTCGGCATCGTCCAGGTGGTAGTCGAGCTTGGGATCCGCCTCCTCAACGGACAGTGCCGCGTGCGTGCGGTACCCCAGCAATGCGGCAATGACCTCGGAGAGGTGGGAACGCTTGACCGTCAAGCCTTGCGCGGCAAGGACCCGGGAAGCCGCGAAGGCGGCTGAACGTACATAGTTGCTCATCGGAATACTCCGCTACTGTTCGAGCGCTGGACGTTTTGTCGCTGTCGAACAGCCGGTACCCGGATGATTGAAAGCGAGGGGTACTGCGGGGAACTGCGAATGCCTGTTTCAAGCTGTCCAGAGCTTGGGCGGGCGCCTGACAATGGATGCTACCCCTGAAGGCCATCTCCCGCAATCCGAATGCCGACGAGGTCTGTCCGGCCACGCGATCCCCCGTCCCCCAGGAAGCGGCTGTAGCAGCCCGCACCCGCTTCCCTTGCGCCAGCGCATCTGCCGCCCGCGTTCTGCACCAGCACAACCTGGTGTCCTCCGCTTCCATTTTGTTTGCTGCCGCGCACACGTCGGCCGGGAATGCTGACGTCCATTCGATGACCGTCACGCACACCCAGGAGGCTTCATGCGCGTGTTCCTGTGCGAGAAGCCGTCCCAGGGCAAGGACATC
>CAZPTI010000285.1:0-6257 GCA_964588925.1 uncultured Anaerolineales bacterium
GTACCCGCGCGACCTTCAGCGCGACCTGCGCTTGCTGGACGAGTTAGGCGTCGATCTGGTGTGGACGCCGCCCGCGGAAGAGGTGTATCCCGCGGGCTTCCAGACCTACGTCACGGTCGAAGAAGTCACCAGGACGCTGGAAGGCGCCGCGCGGCCGACCCATTTCCGCGGCGTCGCCACAGTCGTCGCCAAGCTGTTCAATGTTTTCCAGCCCGACCGCGCCTACTTCGGCCAGAAGGACGCGCAGCAGGTGGTCGTCATCAGGCAGATGGCGCGCGACCTTGCGTTCCCGCTGGAAGTTGTCGTTCGGCCCACGGTGCGCGAGCGCGATGGGCTGGCGAAGTCGTCGCGCAACACCTATCTGACACCGGAGCAACGCGCGGCTGCGCCCGTCCTCTACCGCGCGCTTTCCGCCGCGCGGCGCTGCTGGAACGACGGCGAGCGCGATGGCGAGCGCCTGCGGCAGGCGATGCTCGATGTGCTGAACGCGGAGCCGCTGGCAAAGGTCGACTATGTGAGCGCTGCCGATCCGCGGACGCTGGTTGAACTCGGGACAGCCGAAAATGGCGTCCTGCTTTCGATGGCCGTGCGCGTGGGACGCGCGCGGCTGATCGACAATCTCTTGCTTGAATAACGCAAACCCGACGGGTCTCGCAGACCCGTCGGGTTTTGGACCATACAGGGAGAACCAATGATTCGAACTCTGTTATTTGCCAAAATCCACCGCGCGACGGTGACGGATGCCAACGTCCATTACGTCGGCTCGATCACGATCGACAAGGACCTGCTGAAGGCGACCGGCATCCGCGAGTACGAGCGGGTGCAGGTGGTGGACGTGGACAACGGCAACCGCCTTGAAACGTACGTGATCGAAGGCCCGGCCGGCAGCGGCGCGATTGAGCTAAATGGCGCGGCCGCGCGGCTGGTCAGCATCGGCGACAAAGTCATTATTATGGCCTACGCGCAGGTGGAGGAGCCGCTGCCCGAAGTGTGGGAGCCAACCGTGCTGATCATGGGCGAGGGCAACCGCGTCCTTGAGACGCGGCACGCCGAGCGCGCATCTGAGATTTGTTGCTGACCGCAGGCAAAGGGGGCGCATGTTCCTCGCGATTGACATCGGCAACACGAACATTACGCTCGGTGTATACGACCGCGACCGGCTGACCGCGACGTGGCGTCTCTCGACGGTCCATGACCGCATGTCCGACGAGTATGGCATCACATTGCTGCAACTGATGGAGCACCGCGGCATTGCGGCGGGCGAGGTGAACGGCGCGGCCATCGCATCGGTCGTGCCTGCGCTCACCGGCGTCTTCCGCCGCGTCTGCGCAGACTACCTCAACCAGGATGCGCTCGTGGTCGATCCGGGCGTCCGAACCGGCGTGAAGGTGCGCTACGAGAACCCGCGGGAAGTGGGCGCGGACCGCATCGTCGACTGCGCAGCGGTGCAGGTGAAGTACGGCGGCCCCGCTTGCGTGGTCGACTTTGGCACCGCCACCACGTTCGACGCCATCTCGCGCGAGGGCGACTATCTCGGCGGCGCCATTGCGCCCGGCATCGGCATCGCGGCCGAGGCGCTCTTCTCGCGCGCGTCGAAGCTGTACCGCGTGGAAATCGCGCCGCCGCAAAAAGCCATCGGCGCAAACACGGTGGCCGCGATGCAATCCGGCATCTTCTTCGGCTACGTGGGGTTGGTCGAAGGGCTGGTCGCGCGCTTCCGCAAAGAACTGGGCGACGACACGAAGGTGATCGCCACGGGCGGTCTGGCCGAAGTCGTCGCGCGCGAAACGAGCGTCATCCAGCACGTCGACCCCTGGCTCACGCTCGAAGGGTTAAAGATCGTCTACGAGATGAATCGGAAATAGTTTATGTAGCGCAAGTTGCCAGCTTGCGCTACGCTTTTCTCCGCCGCTTGAAATACAGTTGCAGCCCGTCTGCCGCCCCGTAGAAGCGGCCGAGGTTCGAGCTTGCCGCCAACTCCCAGCCATCCGCCCCACGCAGATTGACGTAATCGTGCAGTAGCGGCGCAGTCAGCCACCCCGGTATTTCCGCACCATTCACATAGCGCGGCCGCCAGCCGCGGTGTTCCTGAAACGTCACCACATCTGCTTCCCACATGTCCGGCAGAGGCTCCGCCGCGGGCTCGGGCCGCGGCTTCGGCTCGCGCGGCGGCTGCGGCTTCGCCGTGACCTTGTTTGCGGCTTTATCAACCGGCGCAGTGGGCGCCATCTGCGGCGCGGCCACGGACGGTAGGTCTGCGCTCAATAACTCGGCAAGCACATCGGGCGTCTGCTTGCGTTCAGCCATCGCTCATCACCCTTTCTGCCAGGCTGCGGTAATCGTCCGCCCCCGGCGAATGCGGCGCGTACTCGAAGATCGTCTGTCCATACCCCGGCGCTTCCGAAAGCCGGACGTTATAACGGATCGGCTCGCACAGCCGCGCGCCAAAATGGTGCGCCAGTTGGCCGCGAATCTCGTCCGACTTGCGCACGCGGCGGTCGAAGAAGGTGGGCACGATGTAGCGCAAGGTGAGGGGATGATAACGCTGGATCGCGGCGAGGCTTTGATTGAAGTCGAGCAGGCTTTGCAGGGTCATAATCTCCAGCGAGACGGGCGTCAGCACTTCGCTTGCGTAGAAGAGCGCATTGACCGAGAGCGCGTCCCAACCCGGCGCCGTGTCGAGGATCGCGTAATCATATGCGTCATCGAGCGGCGCCAGCGCTTCTGCGATGGTCTGCTCGCCGCCGAAATCCTTGCGCGTGATGACGCGCTTCAGCGTGGCAAGCCCGCGCCCACCGGCCAGCAGATCGAGATGCTCCCGCGCCGCTGACGCCGCCTGCTCGACCGGCATCTCCCCGCCCGCCACTTCGGCCAGTCCCGCTGCCGGTGCGCAGCCGAGCAGCTTCGCGGCCTGCCCCTGCGTGTCCACGTCGATCAGCAGCACGCGGCGGCCCGCCAGTGCCAGCCCCGCCGCCAGGTTGACGGCGGTGGTCGTCTTGCCCACGCCGCCCTTCGAGAGCGCCACGGCGATCTTTCGCACATCGACCTCCGCGATAGCAGACTGAGCGCGCTACCTTGCCCGCACCAGCGCGGGGAGGAAGTATTGTTCGACGACCACATCCCAGCTCATGCCGCCCGCCACGCGCTGCCCGGTTTCCAGCAACCGCCGCCGGTCGTCGTCGTTCTTCGGCAGCCGCGCGCCGATCTTCTGGCTGACCTCCCAGCTTTGCCGCGCCTCGATCCCGTCGCGCACCGCCTGGTCGATCCGCAGCGCGTCCCACGGGCTCCACAGGCGCCAGTCGGGCGGGATGTAGACATAGTCGCCGACGATGACATTCTCCGGGATGCTGCCGCCGTTGGCGCGGTTGACGAAGCCCACGCAGCCGCAGATGCTCGACGGCACACACAGCGCGCCCGCATTCAGCGGCTCCACCTGCGCGATGCCGAACGGCTCGTAGATCGACTGGCCGAACTCCAGATCGGTCCCGGCGCGCAGGTCCGCGAACCGCATTTCCTCCGGCATCCGGTAGCCGCAGCGCGCGCGCTCCCAGCCGAACTGGTTGACGAGGCAAATCTTGAGCGCGCGGCGGCCCCAGTGGAACGGCTCCAGCACGTTGAAGAAGAAACGGCCCTCATCCTGCACGAGGTCGCCGTTATCCCCGCGATGGTTGACCGGCCAGCCGTACTCGGCCTCCCAGCGGAACACGTCCTCCGCGCGGCGGCCCGTCGGCGCGGCGGTCGACACGATGAAGAGCACTGCGCTCTTGCCCTGCCCGGCCAGGTTCCACTCCAGATGCTCCAGCACCCGCACGTCGCGCCACAGCGCCTTCGACGGCACCATGCGCGTCACGTGCGTGAAAATGTAATCGGGCCGATAGCCGTACAAGTTCTGCGCGTACTGCATCATCAGCTCGCGGCTCGCCAGCTTCTGCTCCATCGAGATAGGCGCGGCCGGCACGCCGTTGTAAACCAGGTCGATGGGCGCGGTGGCGAACACGCCGCCGAGGAAGCGCAACTCGTCAAGCGTGGGATCGCCCACTGCGAAGATGCGGTCGCACACGCCTGCGCGCAGCACCATCGCGTGCTTGTAGAACCACGACTGGTCGCCAAACACCTGGTCGAGATTCACGCCCTGCTCGCGGCCGAGGCGCAGCGCGTTGTAAAAGCGCGTGTCGTGGCCGCCGTTGTCCTCCACGAGCAGCCGCGCGGTGGCGACTTCGTGAGCGTAGAAGATCGTCTTGTAGCAGCAGTCGTCCCGCAGCAACGCGCTGAACACCATCGGCAGCCCCAGCCACTCGTGCGCAATCAGGTAGCGCGTGACGCCCGGCGGCATGTCCTGCGTGATCGCCTGCAACCCGGCATACAGCGGCTCGCCCGCATTGAGGAAGAAGCTGAACTCCCAGTTGTTCTCGTGCTTGCCGCAGTCCAGCCCCCACCGCTGCCACAGGTAGAACTTGAAGCTGTTGATGACGTGCCCGGCAATGCCGCCCGCGTCCACCAGCAGGATTTCGTGATCCCGCCCGGCAATCGTTCGCGTGCCGTACAGGAACTTCACGTTCATCGACTGCTCGATGGCCTGCAACGCCGCGACCACGTCCTCCGGCCCCTCGTTCCATTCGTACCCGTAGAGCGACGAGTACTTCACCTTGAGCTTATTCCCCGGCGCGAAGAGCCGTTCCATTTCGACCGTGTTGAACGGGTTGATTGGCCCCGTGAGGATGGTTCGTCCCACCGAGGCATTATACGCGGACGAGGCGAGGAAGCCATCAAGCACTGCGCCGATGCCCCCTAGCTTAACGCCGGCTTCATGCGTGATGTGGACGACGAGCGGAATCCGTTGTGGCGACATTGTTTTGCTCCAGCAGTAAGGCCGGTTGCTCCGGCCCCAGGGTAAGCGCAAGGCCGCTTCGACAGGACGAATGATACCACCTGCGCAGCCCTCTCACAACTCCCGCTTTGACGCAGGGGCCTTGCTCTGCTATACTCGCCCTTGCCTGAGCAGTTCTACCGGCACACCGCAGTGACCTTCGAACGAGTGAGTCGCATGGCTAACCTTAGCACCGGCGCCACTACGGGCCAACCGATACAGCCGTTACCGCGCGGCCCCCTTGGCCTGACAGGGCCGCAGCGTCGCGAGATTAAGACCTTCCTCAAGGCGCTTCTCTACCTTTCGCCCGCGCTCATCATCTTCATCGCGTTCGTCTTCATCCCGCTGATCCAGTCGATCCGCCTCAGCATGTTCCTGACCGATCCGCTTGGCCGCGCGGCGAAGTTCGTCGGGCTGCTCCAGTATCAGCGCCTCTTCGCCAACGACCTCTTCATCAACAGCCTGCAGCGGTCAGTCCTGTTCGTGCTCTACACCGTGCCGACGACGCTGGCCCTCGCCATGATCCTGGCGCTGCTCGGCAACCTGCGCCTCCGCCGCATCGACATCTTCCGCATGATCTTCTCGATCACGATTGCGGTCTCGGGCGCAACGGCCGCGCTCATCTTCAGCTACCTCTACAGCCCGTCGCTCGGCTGGTTCAACTACCTGTTGAGCCTGGTCGGCGTTGATCCCGTACCGTGGCTGATCAACGAGCGTACTGCGCTGCCCGCGGTCGCATTCACAACGGTCTGGCTGCAACTCGGCCTCAACACCGTGATTCTGCTGGCCGGCATGCAGGGCATCCCGGAAGAGCTTTACGAGAGCGCGATGATCGACGGCGCGACCGCGTGGTCGAAGTTCCGGCACATTACCTTGCCGCTGCTGTCGCCCACGCTCTTCTTCCTGCTCATCGTCGACACCCTCGCCGCGTTTCAGACGTTCACGCAGATTCACGTGATGACCTCCGGCGGCCCGGTTGATTCAACCAACGTGCTCGTCTTCTCGATCTACCGCGAGTTCTACTTCAACGGCAAGTACGGCTTCGCCGCCGCGCAGTCGATCATGCTCTTCCTGATCATCCTGGCTCTGACCATCGTCCAGTTCGGCGTGGTCGAAAAACGGGTCCACTACGATTGATTCGCCCATAGAGGCTACCGCATGACTATCGCTCAACGCCGCACCGTCTCGGGCGTCCTGCTCTACACGCTGCTGATCGTGGTCGCGCTCATTGTGCTCTTCCCGCTGTGGTCCGCGCTGACCATCAGCACGCTCAACGACGCGCAGGTTGCGCTCTATCCGCCGCGGCTCTGGCCTTCCGGCTTGAACCTGGACAACTTCCGCCGCGCGCTGGAGCAGGCGCCGCTCGGCCGCTACCTGCTCAACAGCATCG
>CAZPTI010000286.1:0-6178 GCA_964588925.1 uncultured Anaerolineales bacterium
GGGCCACGACGGCATTGAGGGCGGGCTCAGGCACGGCTAGTCTTCTCCTTCGTCAATACGAACGATCACTTGCTTGCGCTACGTTTTTGGGCCGGCAAAGAGGAGAACCAGTTGCTGCGCGGCGGCGACACAACTTCTCGCGCTCGTCAAGGCGTCCTGCGCTGAGATTTCGGTGAACAAGTCCCACGGCACGGTGCCGGTGGCCTCATCTCCGTAATCCGTCATGAAGTGCTCGGCGGCGCCAAAGGCAAGCAGGTGGGGCAGCATTTGCTGAACCAGGGCATCGGCGGGGGCGGATATCTGTCCGCTGCGTAACAGGGTGGCAAGCGGCTGAGCCGGATCGTGGGTTTTTGCAGCGACACCCCACAGGGCAAGAGCGGTCTTGCCCGCGTTCTCGATGCTTAGTTGCGCATTATCCACGCAAGACCGCCAGCGCGACAGGCTTCTGTCTTGCTCCGCCTCGGCAAGGAATCCTTCAGCAAGTCTGAGACGGTACTCGGCGTTCTCAAACCCCCTCACGGAAACCCTCCCACGACAGTTCCCAGTTTCCGGCAGGTTGCTTCGGGAACACCCACATGCTGTTCCGTCCCCACTTCGCGCGTTCAAGCCCTGAACTACTCAGCGCCGCAAGCGCCTTGCGTCGATACGGCTCAAAGAAGCGCGCCCCGAACAGGCAGACGCCGTCCACGCACACTTCCAGCGTTAACGGCGAAAGCTTTGCCGCAAACTCCTCGGGCGTGCGCGCCACAAAGGAAACTGCGCCGGGCAGCCGGTGGAGGACAGGCAACAACGCGCCGCGAACCTGACGCGCGCGCGCCACTGGCTCTGCGGGCAACCCCTCTATGACAAGGAACAGATCGTGATCGCTCTCGCTGCTTGCCTCACCCCGGGCTTGGGAACCGAAAAGCACAACCGTCTTTAGCCGGTCCCCGAACTCACCCCGCAGCTCGGCAAGAACTGGAGCATATCTCTTGACCAGCGTACGTCGCAAGGTCGTCTGCATCGCTCACTCCCACCGCTGCCATCGCTGACGCATAGCCCATTATACTGCGTCGATCCCTTACGACATAACCGAAATATCCCCGCCCCTGCAAATGCCTGGTATGAAGTCGCCCTTCCAGGTGACGTTGTTAAGGTGCTACTTCTTCGGCAGGTTATACCGCTGCCTGAACAGATCCATCGGCGTCGGTCGCGCTGCGTGCATCCCCTGCGCCTTGATGTACTCCGGCCCCGCCAGCGCCTTCACCACATCGCGCAGGTTCAAAACGGACGCCGGCCAGCTCTTCCCACCCGCATTGTGCATGAAGAAGAGGTGATCCACCCCCATATCGGCCATCAACTGCACCGTGGCCGAGAGGGGAATATCTGCCGGCGCCTCCGGCACGTCCTCATCCATAATCTGCGCAGCGCTCATTTCGTTGGCCCGTTCGCCGTGCGTGAACGCGACGGCCAGCATCCGCTCGTTGATCCACCCGCGCGCGTCGCCGTCGTCGTCCATAACGACTACGGCCGTCCACCCCTGGTCGATCATCTGCTGCGCCAGCGGGACGATGCCTTCCTCCACTTTGCAGGTCGGCGCCCCGATGCGCATGACATCACGGACAAGCAGCAGTTCACTCATCGCTTTTGTCTTCAGTGTTGTACTCGGCCTGTTCCTCGGCCACGGCCATTGCGTCAGTCGCAAGGTTATACGCCTGGTCCGGCTGAATCGCCAGCCGCAGGCCGATGCTCCGCAGCAACGCAGTCAGGCTGGAAAGCTGCGGGTTGCCGTTCTGCGACAGCATCCGGTATAAGTTCTCCCGGTTTAGCTGCGCGTCCCGCGCCACCTGGCTCAATCCTCGCGCCTCGGCGACATCGCGCAGCGCGAGTAAGAAAACGCGTTGATCTTCATCTTCCAGGGCGGCATTAAGATAGCCCACCGCATAATCAGGGTCAGTTAATCTCTTCAGCAACCCGATCTTGTAATCAACTGCCGGCTCACTCATGGCATCCTCCGCAAGTAATCCGCCCAGTACTCCTGCGCTCGTTTTATGTCCCTCTGCTGCGTCCGTTTGTCGCCTCCGCACAGCAGGACGACAAGCCGATCTCCCTTCCGACCGAAGTAGATGCGGTAACCAGGGCCGTAGCTAATTCTTAACTCGTTGACGCCCTTGCCAACGGATCGCGCATCTCCAACATTGCCAAGCCGCACCCGGCTCAAGCGGGCATCGATCCGCTGCGCCGCCTCCAAGTCTCGCAGCTTCTCTAGCCACTCGCTGAAAGGTTGGCGTCCGTCTTCGGTCTGGTATTCGAGTACTGTGATCGAAATATCTGCCATAAGTGTAGCGTAAAAGCTACAACCTGTAAAGGTGCGACAAGTTGTAACCAAAGCGCGTAGGGGCGGAGTGACCCCGCCCCTACTAAAACCCTGCTTAGAACATCGGCTCCATCATCAACGACGGATGCCCCACCGTCTCCAGGTGCGCCAGCAGCCCGTCGACGTCCGTGCAGATCGTCTCATCCGCAATCTTGCTGATCAGCTCAGGATCGCCCTCGCGCTCGCAGACGGCTTGCAGCTCGGCCGCCATCGTCTGCTTGAGCACGCTGGACATCCACACCACGCGCTGGAAGCCGCCGTCCGCCGAGATGAACTTCGGGCTGGTCAGGTAGTACTTGCCCACGCCCATCACGCCGGGGGTCTGCAAACCGCCGCCCGCCATGCCGGCCAGCGTCGAGAAGGTCATGCCCGCCGGGGTCATGCTGGTGTCCTCGCGGCTCACCACCATGACGCCGTTGGCTTCAGGGATCAGCATCACGATGCACTCGAAGCAGCCGCAGGCCGTCATCGGCGCGTTCATGATCGAGTACATCGACACTTCCTGCACCGTGCCGTTCGACTTCTGCTGCGCGATCTCGTTCAGGCCCGAGAAAATGCCCTTCTCCCTGTCGATGGCCGTGCCCTTGCGGATCGGCTGGTTCGGGCCAGTCGGGTTGATCTGGTACGACGCCGCGCAGTCGAGGTAGTTGTACGCGCCGCACAGGCCCAACCGCTGCGGGCTGACCAGGCACAGGTGCGTCGGCGCAAACGACTGGCACAGCGTGCACGTGTAGAACTCGTCAACCGCTTCGTCGGTCATGTCGGCCAGGCGGTTGTTGCGGTAGTCGTAAGCGTCGCGCGCCTTCTGCAGCCATTCCGCGTGCAGCGCCGGGTCGGTGATGATCTTCACCTGCACCTTGTCGACGATCGCGCCGAAGTCAGCCATGAAGCGGGCATGGAGAATCTTGCCAAAGTGCTGGAGCGCAAAGCCCTTCTCCGCCGCAGCCTTGCTGATGCGAATCCAGGTGATGTCGCGCTGGCCGATGTGCTGAATGCCGCTCGCGCCGTTCACAAAGTAGTGAATCTGCCGCTCCAGCACCGGCTCGAAGTCCTTCTGCATCTTGCGGCCGGCCACCTCGACGAGGATGCCCATGTCGATGGACGCCTCTTCGGGCAGGTTCTCGAAGCTCGGCCCGATCACCTCGATCTTGCCGTCCTCCACCTGATCCATGTCGACCATGCGCAGGTACTCGAACGCCCGGCTGTACTTGCCGCCGAACTCGACGCGCATGTCCTTCTTGCGCACGACCTCGCCCTCGAACGCCGAGCCGTAGGGCACCGGGATCGGGACTTCGGTCAGCTTGATCTTGACCCCGCGCGTCTCGATGCACTTCTGCACCAGCTTCTCCGCGCGCTCCAGGTCGTTCCCGCCCTCGATCTCGTTGAAGGGCATGGAGATGACGTGCTCGTAGGTGGTCACGCCGGTGGGCAGGATTTGCGGGATCTTCGTGTCCGCGATGACCGGGAAGCCGTAATTGATGGCCCCCGCAGCCGCCGCGTACTTGAGGTCATCAACCTCACCCAGCGCCAGCACGAACGCGAAGACGCGCGCCCGGTTGTAGAGCAGGATGTCCTTCGCCTGGCCGCCCTTCATGCCGCCGAACGTCAGCGCGGAGCGGGTTGCGAAACCGATGGGGTAGATGGCCGAGAGCGTATCGAGGCCGAACGGCACGATGTACGTGTCGTAGCCCATCTCCACGCCCTCTTCCTGCAACTGGTGGATGATCGAGCGACCATTCACGTTGCCGCACAGGAAGGTGAGGATCGAGCGCTTCTGGAGCTCGCGCACGATCTTGACGGCCACTTCGTTGCTCTTCGCGCAGCCGACGATGGCCGCGAAGCCGGGCATGCGGCCGTCGACCAACTGAATGCCCCACGCGCGCAGTTGCACGTCGTCAATCGGGCCGTTCAGGTAGCCGTTGCCGCCTGCGGCAGTCCCATCGGGGCTCGTGAACGAGCCGCCGGCCATGTGGAAGCCGGGGATGCGGCCCGGTTCTTCGCCATAAACGAACCGGACGGCCTCGATGATCTCCGCCGACAGCAGAGTGGACATACCCGAGTCGAGCGTTTCGCCCAGGTACGGCGTCCAGCAGTTGGCCGTCGGGATCGGGTGCAACAGGTCCTTCGCGTGTTCGAGCACCGGCTTAAGCTCGCCCAGCTTCGTGACCTCGCGGCCGGTCATGCCGAAGATGGTCGGCAGGTAGTAGGCGGTGTTCGGGAACGCGACGTTGCAGTCAGCGCCCTTCTCGGCAATCGCCTTGTTGAGCAGCTCTTCCGCCTCTTGCGTGATCAGGTTGGCGCCGCGGATGGCGCGCGTGGCAATGTATCGTGACATCGTAGTCCCCTATCAACCGTACAACTGGGCCATCTGCTGCTCGACCGGCTCGGTGAGGAACTCCTCGATGGGCTGGTCGCCGGATGCGCCGTGGCGGGTCGGATCATACGCGGGCAGCTTGAGCGCCGCGCGCTTCTTGTCGATGTGTTCGAGCGTCTTGCGGACGATCTCCGGGGCCTCGGTCACGAACTCCAGCTTGCCGCCGAAGCGCTGCTCCCACTCGTCCGTCATGATGCCCGTCACCATGTCGGAGAACTCGACCGGGTTGCGGACGCCCATCATGACGTACGCGCCGGAAGCCGCCGCATACGTGCCGATCGCCAGCGCCTTCTCGCTCATCCATTCAGGCGCCAGGCCGACCGCCGGGATGTCGCTGATGTCGTCGCCCAGCCCGCCCTCGGTCGCCATCTGCGAGAGGACCGTCAGGATACGGCTGTTGTCGACGCACGAACCAAGGTGCAGAACGGGCGGGATGCCGATGGTCTCGCAAATCTCGCGCAGGCCCGGCCCGACCTTCTCCAGCCCGGCCTCACCGCGCAGGTAGCCGTACTTGCCCGCCGCAATCGCGCCGCAGCCGGTGGCAACGACGAGCACGTCGTTCTTGAGCAGCTCGGTGATGACGTCCATGTGGACGGAGTCCTGCGTGAGGCCGGGGTTGTTGCAGCCCACGTCCGCGGCCACGCCGCGCAGGCGGCCCGTGGCAATGGCGTCAATCAGCGGCCGGAACGACGCGCGGTACGCGCCGCCGAGCATGTAGTTCAGATACTCATGGCTGAAGCCCGGCACCACCTGCTCCGACGCGTTCTGCGGGATGCGGGTCTCGCCGCGCTGCGGATACCGGTCGATGGCCCGCTTGACAATCGACTTGGCGATGTCCAGCGCGTGGTGCTCGTCGAACTCGATGTGCGTCGCGCCCGTCATCTTGACCTTCGGGCTGGTCGTGATGATCTCCGTGTGGAAATGATCCGCCACGCCGGTCAGCGACTGCATGATGCACTGCACGTCGACCACCATCGCCTCGACCGCACCGGTCAGGATCGCCAGTTCCTGGTTGAGGAAGTTGCCCGCCGAGGGGATGCCCTGCCGCATCATGACCTCGTTCGAGGTGCAGCAGATGCCCGCCAGATTGATGCCGTCCGCGCCCTTGCTCTTCGCATACGCAATCAGCTCGGGGTCCTGCACAGCGGTGACGATCATCTCGGAGAGGGTCGGTTCGTGGCCGTGGACGATGATGTTGACCTGCTTCTCTTCAAGGCAGCCCAGGTTGACTTCGCCGACCTTCGGGCTGGGGGTGCCGAAGAGGATGTCGGAGATGTCAGTCGCCCACATGGAGCCGCCCCACCCGTCGGAGAGCGCCGTGCGGACGCCCGCCAGCAGGATGTGCGACGCGTCCTGGTCGTCACCCATGTGCGTGCGGTGCAGCACTTCGACCACCTCGCGGTCGATGCCGCGCGGGGCCACGCCGTTATCGCGCCAGATCTTCTGCC
>CAZPTI010000287.1:0-6162 GCA_964588925.1 uncultured Anaerolineales bacterium
TCACCTCGGTCGGCTCCGCAAGCTGCCCTTCCCACCACCACAGCATATCGAGGATAGCCTGTTTCAGTTCGCGGGGGCCGATCGTGTCAATGAGCTCCGTTGGTGGTGGGCCATCGAGGATCACGCCGCGCTCCCGCACCATCCAGTAGCGGATGACCCAGTCGCTGTCGTGGCGCGTCCACTTGATCTCATCCTCGCCGCGGTCAATGTGCGGATGCAGCGCGTCTGCGGGGTCCCACCGTCGGAGCGCGGCCAAAGGGATGTACGACAACTCCAGCTCGCGCGCCAACGGCTCCCCGCTGCTGAATATGTCCGCGTGAAGGCGCCGCAGCCGCTCGAATTGCTCGCCGCTCACCGCGTCCTGCGTCGCCACGAGAACGTCGACGTCGCTCATGGCCGGGTCGAAATCGCCCATCGCGAGCGAGCCGTAGAGGTACACGCCGGCGAGCGCGTCGCCGAGAACGGGCCGAACACCTGCCAGCAGCCGGTCGAGCAGCGGGACGACCGCAGCGTTCGGGGTGAAGGTCACGCTTGCCCAGCAACCCGGTAGCGGAGATGGATCGTGCCGCTCGCGAAGCGGTGCTCGTGCAGTAGTTCCAGCTTCACGAAGACCCCGCGCGGGAGCGCCGGCTTGCCGCCTCCCACGATGACAGGGACCACATAAAGGTTGACCTCGTCCATTAACCCGGCCTTGAAGGCATGGGACGCCAGATCCGGCCCACCGATCTCCACGTCCTGCGCCGCCGACGCAACGAGCCGACGGACCGCTTCGGGATCGAACTGTCGCTCAACCCGCGTCCGGGGCGTCCTGGCCGACTCCAGCGTTCTGGAGTACACAATCTTGTCAATGCCCCGCCAGATTTGCGCATGTTCGGCGGTGAAAGGCGACATGGCGGCGAGGCTCGGGTCAGTGTCCCAAACAGCCATGGTTTCGTACATACGGCGGCCAAAGAGATACGTGCCGATCTTGCGTTGCTGGTCGTTGATGTACGTGTGCACCTCTTCGTCCGGCGCACCCCAATCGAACTTGCCGGCCTCATCTTCCATATAGCCGTCGAGCGACGCGCTCAACGAGTAGATCAATTTAGACATTGCGCTTCCTCCTGTCAGTTCACTTCTCGGACTCAAAGAGCGCCAAGCATACCACGGAATGGCAATCGCGACGAGCCCGATTTGATTTCTATGGCGTTCTCGCCTATAATATCCTTACTGAATCGTCAGCGCGGCGCTTTTGCCCGCTGACGATTTTCTGTGCGTCTTTGGAGACACTTGCGTCTGCGACAGACGCCGGGAGCTTTAAGTAAGCTTCCGGCGTTTTTGGATTAATGCCGCCGGGCACGGGAAACGGGTGGAAGATGGAAACGAAGCGGGAAGACATTCGCAACATCGCGATTATCGCGCACGTCGATCATGGCAAGACCACGCTGGTCGACGCCATGCTCAAGCAGTCGCGCGTGTTCCGCGACAATCAGAACGTGCCCGAACGCGTCATGGACTCGAACGACCTGGAGCGCGAGCGCGGCATCACGATTCTCGCGAAGAACACCGCGGTGCGCTACGGCGGCATCAAGATCAACATCGTCGACACCCCGGGCCATGCCGATTTCGGCGGTGAGGTCGAGCGCGTGCTCAACATGGTCGACGGCGTGCTGCTCCTCGTGGACGCGGCCGAAGGCCCCATGCCGCAGACGCGCTTCGTGCTCCGCAAGGCGCTGGAACTTGGGCGCAAGGCCATCCTCGTCATCAACAAGGTCGACCGCAACCACGCGCGGCCGGCGTGGGCCGTGGACGCGGCGTTTGACCTGTTCATTGAGCTGGGCGCGACGGAAGACCAGGCCGACTTCCCGATCATCTACTGTATTGCGACTGCGGGGCAGGCGAGCGCGGACCCCGACAACCTCGAAGGCAGCCTCAAGCCGCTCTTCGACGCCATCGTTAATCACCTGCCCGCGCCCACGGTCGACCCCGAGGCGCCCGCGCAGATGCTCGTCACGAACCTGTCATACGACGACTACAAGGGCAAGATCGTCATGGGGCGCCTGTACGCGGGCACGTTGAAGCGCGGACAGCAGATCGCGCGCATCGACCGTGACGGTGAGGCGCACCAGGAGAAGATCACGCAACTCTTCATCTACGAGGGGTTGGAGCGGCTGGAAGTGCAGGAGGCCAGCGCGGGCGAGATCATCGCGATGGCCGGCATCCCGGAGATCAACATCGGCGAGACGATTGCCGACGCGATGAACCCGGTCGCTCTGCCCACGATCAGCGTGGAAGAGCCCACCGTCCGCATGACGTTTGGCGTCAACACGTCACCTTTCGCGGGCCGCGAGGGCACGTGGGTGACGAGCCGGAAGCTCAAGGAGCGCCTGGAGCGCGCCATCGAGCGCGACGTCGCTTTGCGCGTCGAGCCGACCGAGTCGTCCGACACGTTCCTTGTCAGCGGTCGCGGCGAACTGCACCTTGCCATCCTCATCGAGACGATGCGCCGCGAGGGGTACGAGTTCCAGGTCAGCGCGCCGGAGGTCATCTTCCACGAAGACCCCGACACAGGCGAGAAGCTGGAGCCGGTGGAGGAAGTTCACATCGAGGTGCCGGAGCCGTACTCGGGCGTCGTGGTCGAAATGCTCGGCCCGCGGAAGGGGCAAATGACCAACATGCGCCAGGGCGCGAACGGCGCGACGGGCACGGTGTACTACACGTTCCTCGTGCCGACGCGCGGCCTGCTCGGCTTCCGCCAGGGCTTCCTGACTGCGACGCGGGGCATGGGCATCGTCCACAGCATCTTCTACGGCTACGAGCCGTACATGGGGCCGATCAAGTCGCGGCAGACCGGCTCGCTGGTGGCGTGGGAGAATGGCGTGAGCACGAGCTACGCGCTGTTCAACGCGCAGGAGCGCGGCAAGCTGTTCATCGGCCCCGGCGTTGAGGTGTACGAGGGGATGATTGTGGGACGCCGTCCCACCGAGGATGATCTCGCGTTGAGCGTGACGAAGAAGAAGCACCTGACGAATCACCGCGCGTCCGGCGGGGAGGAACTGGTGCACCTGGAGACACCGATCAATATGTCGCTCGACGACTGCCTTGAGTACATCGCGGACGACGAGTTGGTTGAGATCACGCCGAAGAGCATCCGCATGCGCAAGCGCATCCTCGGCACAGAGGATCGCAAGAAGGATCGGAAGGCTCGCAGCATAGCGGAGGCCGCAGCTTGATTAGCCACAGAGGACGCAGAGGTCTCAGAGCGCCCTCTGTGGCTTAAGCGCCTTAAGTGGGCAAAAGGTCTTTGCCTTTATGCAGACCAGCGCGCGTAGATGGCCGTGGACAGCACTCGCCCGCGGTCGCGTTCGGCCAATCCCATCTCGCCGACCTCGATCCGTCCCCCCAGCCCCTCAACCGCCGGCTCAAGCAGGTATTGCAGGCCAACTGAAGATGCGCGAATCGCGTATACCGTGAGGACGATGAAGAGCGGCTGCTCCGTCAGCACCGCGCGACATGCCTCCAGCAGCGCGGGCAGCGACTCGGCCAGCTTCCACACCTCGCCCTTCGGCCCGCGGCCGAATTTGGGCGGGTCGATGATCAGCGCGTCGTACCGCGACTCCCGCCGCGACTCCCGCCGCGCGAACTTCAGCGCGTCGTCCACCAGCCAGCGGATTGGCCGGTCATTCAGCCCGGACAGCGCCTGATTCTCCCGCGCCCACGCAATGCTCTTGGGCGAGGCGTCCACATGCGTCACCGACGCGCCAGCCTCCGCCGCGGCCAGCGAAGCCAGCCCGGTGTAGCCGAAGAGGTTGAGCACCTTGACCGGCCGCCGCGCCGCGCGAATCAGGCCGCTCGCCCAGTCCCAGTGGACGGCCTGCTCAGGGAAAAGCCCCACATGGCGGAAGGGTGTGGTCTGCGTGAAGAAGCGCAAGTTGCCGTAGCTCATCTTCCACGGCGGATTGAGCGGACGACGAAACTCCCAGCGCCCGGCCCCCTCTTCGTCGGCCGTCGTGAACGTGGCATCGGCGGAAGCCCACTCGCTCTGCGGCAGCTTGCGCTCCCAGAACGCGCCGCTTTCCGGCCGGGCCAGGCGGTACGGTCCGAACCGCTCCAGTTTGGCGCCGTCGCCGCTGTCAAGCAGCTCGTAATCCGCCCACCTGTCCGGGACAAGCAGGTTGATGCGGGGAGGTTGGGCCTGTTTCATCGCGCCGCGCCTCGCTGCCGAACCACTTCGTAAATGAGGAGCGCGGCGCTCGTCGCGACGTTCAGCGAGTCGATACGCCCGACCATCGGGATGCGCACGGCGACATCCGCCTCCTCCAGCCAGCGTTTGCTCACGCCGTACTTCTCAGAACCCACGACCACCGCGACTGGCCCGGTCAAATCCGCCTCCGTGTATAACTTCTCGGCTTGCGGGGTGGTGACGACGCTCTTGATCCCACGCGCGCGGAGCCAGTCAATGGTCTCGTCGCTGCCCGCGGTTGCCACCGGCACACCGAACACCGCGCCTTTGCTGGCTCTGACCACGTTGGGATTGCCCCAGTCGGTGACGGGATCGGCAGAGATCAGCGCGTCAACGCCCGCAGCCTCCGCGGTGCGGAGGATCGCGCCAAGGTTGCCCGGTTTCTCCACCGCATCGACGACGACGAGGAACGCCGGGCTGCGCGGGCGGACTGCGCTCAACGCATGGGAGGGCGTTTGGACCAGCGCCAACCACCCATCCACCCCCTCCCGATATGCGATGCGCTCGAAGAGCTCGCGGCTCACCTCGACCGCCTCAACGCTGCCGCGCATGAGCTTTGCCAGCAGAGCGCGCTCCTCGTCCGCGCGGAAAAGTTCCGGGCAGACAAAAAGCGATGAAAGTTTCGCCCCGCTCCGCGCAACGAAACCCACCTCCTCGTATCCTTCCACGCGGGTGAGTCCCGTCTGCTCGCGGTCGCGCCGGTCCTTCAGGTCGATAACCTGCTTAATGCGTGGGTTCTTCGCGCTGGTGATGATCATGCTTGTGGCGTCACGCGGCCCCGACCTGCTGCTTCAGCCATGCCTCCATGAACTGATCCAGGTCGCCGTCCAGCACCGCGCCCGTGTTGCCGGTTTCAACGTCCGTGCGCAGGTCTTTCACCATCTGATAGGGGTGCAGGACATAAGAGCGGATCTGGTTGCCCCATCCGGCCTCGACGTGTTTCCCTCGCAGCAGCGCCTGCTCGGACTCGAGCTTCTGCAGCTCGATGTCATACAGTTTGCCGCGCAGCACCCGCAGCGCCGATTCGCGATTCTGCAACTGGCTGCGTTCGTTCTGGCAGGTGACGACGATGCCGGTGGGAATGTGCGTCATGCGCACGGCAGTGGAGTTCTTCTGCACGTTCTGGCCGCCCGCGCCGGACGACCTGAACACGTCGATCTTCAAGTCATTCGGGTCGATGTCCACCTCGATGTGGTCGTCGAGGATGGGCAGCACCTCCACAAGCGCAAAGGACGTGTGGCGCCGGGCGGAGGAATCGAAGGGGCTGATGCGCACGAGGCGGTGGACACCGCGCTCCGATTTGAGGTAGCCGTAGGCGAAGGGGCCGCGGATTTCGATGGTGACGGTCTTGATACCCGCCTCTTCCCCTTCTAATTGGTTCGTGATTTCGCTCTCGTACCCGCGGCGCTCCGCCCAGCGCAGGTACATGCGCATCAGGGTCAGCGCCCAGTCCTGCGCCTCGGTGCCGCCCGCGCCCGCATGGATGGAGAGGATCGCGTCGCTCCGGTCGTACGGCCCACCGAGCGCCAGCTGGAACTCTAGCTCGCTGTACCGCTTGTTCAGTCGCTCGACCTCCGCCGCGACCTCGGCAATCGCCGACTCATCCCCTTCGTCCGCCGCCATTTCGAGAAGCAGCAGAGCGTCTTCCGTCTCGGCCGCGATCTTGTCCCAGGTGCCCATCTGCTCGCGCAGCGCGCTCAGGTCGCGCATCGTGGCTTTCGCCAGGTCGGGGTCGGCCCAAATGCTGACGTCCGCCGATTTTTCTTCGAGCGCGCTTATCTCTTGCCGCTTACCATCGAGGTCAAAGACGCCTCCCCATGGCGGCGATCTCTTCCTGCAAGCGCGTCAACTGCTCGCGAAGGTCCTCCATGTAACTTCTCCCTGATTGTGGTATCCCCACATTATAACTGCACCACCAAGAATCGAAGAACCGAAGGGTC
>CAZPTI010000288.1:0-6116 GCA_964588925.1 uncultured Anaerolineales bacterium
CGCATTGACGATGATCGGATGGAAGAACGCAGCCAGCAACCCCGCGGTGATCGAGAACGCGAAACGGTACTGGTTGAGGCTGGTGCGTTCGTCGTAATCGCGCGTCAATTCCGCCGTCAGCGCGGTGTAAGGCACGTTGACCACCGTGAACGCGAGGTCGAGCATGAGCGACACGACGAGATAGTAGACGAACAGCCCTGTTTGACCCCAGTCAGGCACCAGAAAAAGCAGGAAAAAGGTCACGCCGAAGGGGATCGCGCCGAAGAGGAACCACGGTCGCCGCCGGCCCCACGGCGTCCGCACGCGATCGCTGATCATCCCGACGAGCGGATCGTTCACCGCGTCGAAAATCTTGTTGATCAGCAGGATTACGCCCGCGAGCGCCGGGGTGACGCGCGCAATGTCCGTGAAGAAATAGAGCAAGAAGAATGACATGATGCTGGTGGCGACCGCCGGCCCGACGTCGCCTGAACCGAACGCCAGTTTGGTGATGAACGGGACCTTCTCGGAGTTCTGGGGTGGTTGCTTCATTGCGTTGCCTTTCGCGGCGTGGACGTTCGCAGGTGGATGCGCGATGCGGTATACTTTACCATAGAAACCGCAAATGGAGGCACTTCATGCCCGATATTGTGCTGGCACTGGCGCCGCACCCCGACGACGCCGAGATCTTCTGCGGCGGCGCGCTGGCAAAGTTCGCGTCCGAAGGCGCGACCATCCACATCGTTGTTGCGACGGATGGCCGCAAGGGTTCGTTCCTCGAAGAGAGCGACGAGTTGGCGAGCTTGCGCGCGGAGGAGATGCGCCGCGCGGCTGCCGCGCTCGGTGCGCAGCCGCCGGTGCTGCTCGGCTTTCCCGACATGGAGCTGGACAGGCTGCGCCCCGGTGTGCTGCGCGAGCAGTTCGTCCGCGCCATCCGCCGCATCCGCCCCGACATCGTCTTCGCGCAGGATGCGTACGCGCTCCACGAGCCGCATCCCGACCATCGCGCGGTCGCCTGGGCCGCGCTTGAAGCGATCAACTGCGCGCAACTGCCCCTCGCCTACCCGCAGCACCTTGCGGAAGGGCTGCAACCGCACCTGGTGCGCGAGAAGTATTTCTACGGGCCGGACCTCCCCGGCGCAAATAAGATCGTCGACACGACCGCTTTCATCGAGCGCAAAATCGCTTCGGTCGCCGAGCACCGATCGCAGGTAGTCTTCCTCGTCGAAGGCATCGCGCGCCAGGCCGCGCTGGCCGGGCTGGACGCGCGGCAGGTGGCAGGCGGCATGGCAGCCAGCCCTCTCGAACTGCTTGCGTTCGGCCTCAAGGCACAGGACGCCGCGGTCGGGCGCAAGATCGGCGCACCGTTCGCGGAGGAGTATCGCTGGGTGCGCTATCACGAGCTGGTGGAGGCCGCGCTGGCCGAGCGGGAGCGCGCAGTATGAAAATTGCCGTTATCGGCGCGGCCGGCGTGCGCACGCCGCTCATCGTTGACGCAACGATCCGCCGCCACGCGCGCCTCGGCCTGACCGACCTTGCGCTCATGGACATCGACGCGCCGCGGCTCGACCTGATCGGCCAACTGCTGCCTCCCGCGCCCTTCGCCGTCACCCGCACAACCGACGCGCGGGAAGCCCTTCGCGGCGCGCATTTCGTCATCACGACCTTCCGCGTGGGCGGCATTGCCGCGCGCGCGCTGGACGAAACGATCCCGCTCAAACACGGCGTCCTCGGCCAGGAAACGACCGGACCGGGCGGCTTCGCGATGGCGCTGCGCTCCATCCCCGTGCTGCTCCGCTACATCGACCTCATGCGCGAGGAATGTCCCGACGCGTGGCTGATTAACTTCGCAAATCCCGCCGGGCTGATGGCAGAGGCTGCCACGCGGCTCGGGGGCTGGCGGCGGACAGTCGGCATCTGCGACGCGCCGGAGGGCATGTTGCGCGTGGCCGCAGCCGTGCTCGGCGCTCCGCCGTCCGACGTCCACCTCGACTACTTCGGGCTGAACCATCTCGGCTGGGTGCGCGGGGTGCGCATGGGCGGCAGGGACTATCTGCCGCACCTGCTCGCCATGATTGCCGCCGCGGGCGGGATGCCGGGCCTGCCCTTCGCGCCCGGCCTGATCCAGTCGCTCGGCATGATCCCGAACGAGTACCTTTATTACTACTACCACGGCCGCGAGGCGGTCGACAACCTGCTCGCCGCAGGAACAACCCGCGCGCTGGAACTGGTCAGGCTGAACGACGAGCTTTTCGCGACGCTCGCCGACCTGTATGGCCGCGGCGACCTCGACGCGATGCGCGCCGCGCACGCCGCCTACCTGCGCCGCCGCGGGGAGACCTACATGGCGCGCGAGACCGGTCACAGCCACGACTTCTCGGCGCATCCCGAACTGGCCGCGGCGATGGAAGGGGAGGGCTACGCGGGCGTCGCGCTCGACCTGGTGGAGGCGCTCGCCGGCGGGCCATCGCGCCAGATGACGCTCAACATCCCGAACGCGGGCGCGACAGCCGCCATGCCCGCGGACGCGGTGCTCGAAATCCCGGCCTACGTCTCGGCTGACTCGGTTCACCCGCTGGCGCTGGCGCCGCTGCCCGAGGCCGAGCTAGGGCTGATGCTGCAAGTCAAGGCGTATGAGCGGCTGACGGTGCGCGCAGTAGGCGAAGAGTCGAAAGCCGCGGCGGTTCAGGCGCTGGCGATCCATCCGCTCGTGCGCGACTACAACCTCGCCTGCCGCCTGGTCGACGAATACGCCGCCGCGCACGGCGACCTGTTCCCGGCGTTGAGCTAAAGGATGGCGCGCAAGTTCGACGTCCTGCTCGTCGGCGACTACTTCCTCGACCTGGTGTTTACCGGCCTGCCCGCCATGCCGGAACTCGGTCAGGAGGTGTTCGGCACGGGCTTCGAGATGCTGATCGGCGGCGTGTTCAACTCGGCCGCCGCCATGCGCCGTCTGGGGCTGCGCGTGGCGTGGGCGGGCGACTTCGGCAACGACGATTTCAGCGCGCTGGCGCTCCGTCATGCGGGTGAAGAAGGGATCGACACGAGCCTGTCGGTCTGCCACCCCCGCCCGTTGCGCCGTGTGACCGTTGCGGCCAGCTTCCCCGCCGACCGCGCCTTCATCAGCTACGTCGACCCGGAGCCGCCTATTCCCGCTGCGTTCAAGGCGCTGCCGAAAGCCTCCGCCGAGGCGGTCTGCATCGGCGGCACGGTGTGGGGCGGCAAGGTCCAGGTCGGCCTGCTGCTCGCGCGGGCGCGCAAGATGCGCGTGCTGATGGACGGCAACGGCTCCGACGCCGCGTGCTTGTCCGATCCCGACGTGCGCCGCGCGCTCGGCGCGCTGGACGTCTACCTGCCAAACCTGCGCGAGGCGCAGCGGCTGACAGGCACGCGCGACGCGCTCTCTGCGCTGGACGCGCTCGGCAAGTTGTGCCGCCTCGTCGTCATCAAGGCGGGCGCGGACGGCGCATACGCGCTGGCGCAGGGGCAAGCGCCCGTCCACGCGCCCGCGATCCCGGTCACGCCCGTAGACACGACCGGCGCGGGCGACAGTTTCAACGCCGGGTTCGTCAAGGCGTGGCTGGAGGGACGGCCGCTGATCGACTGCCTGCGGTGGGGCAACGCGGTCGGTGGACTGTCGACCACCGCGCCCGGAGTTAAGCGTGTAATCACGTCGGAAGAGGTTGCCTCGTATGTTTCGTGAGAGGGAGGATTAGGACATGACTGCCTGGCTTACCTTCGTTGTCGGCGTTATCCTCGGCCTGGTGATCGGCTGGCTGATCGACATGCTCTACCGCCGCGCGCCGCGGCCGGAGCCGGAAGAACTGCCCGACGGCGCGCCGGACTGGGCAAGGCCGCTCCCCACGGCAACCCCTGCGCCGGAGCTTCCGGGCGTGGCCGCCGCGTCAGCGGTCGCGGTCGCCGCCGCAACGGACGACGGGCTGGACGTTCCGCCCGACTCCGAGACGGCCGCCGCGACGGAGGAAGTGAACTGGCGCGAGATTTCGGCGCGGGTGGATGAGGTCGCGGAGGAGGCTCCACCCCCGCCGGCGAGCGTGCCGCGCATCCGGTCTGAGCTGCCGGATGAGGATTCGGCGGCGTAGGCTGAGGCTGCACGCAAAAAGCCCCCGGATCGTTCATCCGGGGGCTTCTTCCAACTACCTGCTTCAACCGTGTTTACCGGCCGCGACTCTCGCGGCTCTCCACCGTCCCCGCGGCCCGCGGCGTCAACAGCAGCAACGCCAGCGCCAGCGCGAGGAACAGCGCAAAGAACGTCCACGATGTGGCCGGCACACTGCTCAGCGCGGCCACGAAGCCTTCTCCGAACGCCGGCGCCGGGCGGTCCGCAGCCGTGTTCTGCACCGCGCGCTGCTGCGCCTCGACGAGCGCGGTCTTCGTCGCGTCGTCCGCCGCGCTCCGCTGCGCCGCGGCCAGCGCATCCCGCGCCTCGGTGTTGCCGATCTCGCCAAGCGCCCACGCCGCCTGCGTGCGCACCTCGGGCGAGTTGTCCTTCAACGCAGCGGCCAGCGCATCCACCGACTCAGGCGAGCGAATCCAGCCGAGCATCTCCGCCGCGTGGCTGCGCTGCGCCGGGTTCTGCGACCCAAGCGCCGCAACCAGCGCATCCGTTGCCTCCGCGCCGGCCTGCTCCAGCCCCGCCATCGCCGCATGCCGCGCCGGAGTCATCTCCGCATCCGCCAGCGGCATGGTGAGCGCGGTCAGCGCCGCGGGCGTGCCAATGTTCGCCAGCGCCTCAGCCGCGCGCCGCGCCACCATCGGCTTGTCCGTGCGCAGCCGCTCGGCCAGCAGGTCGGTCGCGGCCTCGTGCTTCATCAGCCCCAGCCCGTACGCCGCGCGGGCCCGCACCGCTTCCTCATCCGAGTTCAGCAGGTTCATCAGCGCAGGCGCAACCTTCGGGTCGTTCAAGCGAGCCAGCGCCTCGACCACGCGGTCGCCGACAAGGATGTCCTGATCGTTCAGCCGATCCATCAGCGGCTGGACGGCCACCGTGTCGCCGAGCAAGCCAAGCGCCCGCGCCACGGAAGCCCGCACAACCGGGTCGCCGCTGTTCAATTCGTCCAACAGCTCGGTCGTCAGCTTCATTTCCTGCGCGATCGCGTTCTGCCCGTTGTCCACCATCACCGTCAGCGGCCGGCCATCGACCGTGTCGATCCGCGCCGCAGGGCCGCCGTTCAACGGCAACTGGTCCATCTGCAACCACAGCCGCCCGCCGTCCAGGCTGACGAACGTGCCGACCGGCGTCAGGCGGGCCGTGCTCGTGCCAGTCCACACCGCCGTGCTGGCATACAGGATCGTCTCATCCTTCGGGTCGAGGCGCAGCGCGGTGACCGCAATCGGCGCCTGCCCGCTCATGGTCAGCGTCGGGTCGTTCACAACCTGCCACGTCTCACCGCCATCGCGGCTCACCGCAAGGCCGACCGACTCAGTTCCCACGAAGATCGCGTTGTTCGCGCGGCTCGTCACCGCAAGCGCCATCGGGCGGCTCGGCAGCTCGCCGGTGTGCGCCCACGTCGCGCCGCCATCGCGGCTCACCCAGATTGATTCCGCGCTGCGAGCGTAAACGACCTGCTCGTCATCGCGCACCGGCATGATCTCGACGACCTTCTCCGGGATGCCGGCAACCGCGTGCCAGCTCTTCCCGCCGTCGTCGCTGCGTTCGATTTGCGTCTGAACATCGCCCTGCGCCTGAATACGGTAGGCGAAGGGATCGGCCGGCGCGGGAACAACCGCCGTGCCATCTTCCTGCGCGCTTGCGCGCCAGGACGAATCGGACAGGATCGGCGCGCCGACAGGCGCCAGGCCGATCAGGATGAGGAGGACAGCCAGGCCAATCCTCAAAGCCGGATGGGATGCAAGAGTTCGTAGCCAGTTGGGTCTCATCTTCTGCCTTTTCCTTCCGTGCGGTTTCATCACGATGTCGTCTCGGTCAATACAAGCCTAGGTCAATACTCACACAACTCAACCCGCACACTCTCAGGACGCCAGCGTGTTAGGGACAGTTCCAATGGCAGGAGACGATAAAGTTGGCTTAAAGTGGGCTTAAGGTAGTAGGCGCGCGGGGCGCAGTGGGGCATGTGCGTCGACGTCAGCATCGAGGGGCAGGACGGAGAGATCGA
>CAZPTI010000289.1:0-3275 GCA_964588925.1 uncultured Anaerolineales bacterium
AACGGCTCGCAGGCCGTGCTGGAGCTATATCACAACGAGATCGACCCGACGCAGGCCGCGTACGTGGACCAGCTTGGCCGCGTGTACGTGGGCGAGATGAACCGGCGCATCCTCATGCTCTTCGCGCAGCAGGCGAAAGAGGAGAGCCAGACATCGAAGAACGAGTTGCAGGAGGCGCGCGCCGCGGCGCAGCGCGCGCGGGAGGCCGCGGCTGCGGGCGATACGCAGACCGCGGAGCAAGCCCTGCTCGACGCCAACAGCCGCATCGACCGCGCCACTGCGCTGCTCGGCGCGACCGCGCTCATCATGGGCGGCGTGGGACAGGGGCTGGGCGCGCAGAATCTCGCCGCGGGAAACCCGCCTGCGACGGACGCAGCCACCGTGGATGCGCAGGCGGAGCAGGCCGACCAGGACCTCGCGCGGCTCGATCAGCAGCTTGCGGAGCTCGACAAAGTGCCCGCGGCCGTGATGGTCTCGCCGCTGACCACCGAGACGAAGACGATTGCGACCTTCACGCCGTCCTTCGTCACGTTCTATGCGCCGGGCGTGCTGGCGCTCATCCTCCAGCACGTCGCGATCAGCATCGCGTCGCTGGCGCTCGTGCGCGAGAAGGTGTTCGGCGCGATCGAGCTGTTCCGCGTCGCGCCGATTAGCGCGTTCGAAATCCTGCTCGGCAAGTACGGCAGCTACCTCGTTTTTGTCGGCTTCCTCGCGCTGATCCTGACCGCGGCGATGATCTACCTGCTCGGCGTGCCGCTGCTCGGCTACATCTGGTATCTCGTGCTGTCGATTTTCCTGCTGGTCTTTGCGTCGCTGGGGATCGGGTTCGCCATCTCCGCCACGTCGGGCACCGATTCGCAGGCCGTGCAGGCGTCGATGCTGGTGCTGCTGGCCGCGATGTTTTTCAGCGGATTCGTCTTTCCGCTGGCTCAAATTCTGGTTCCGGTGCGTTACATAGGTTATCTGTTGCCGGTGACGTACAGCATCACAAATTTGCAAAACGTGATGCTCAAGGGCATCCCGCCGCCGTGGTTGTACCTGACTGCGCTCGCGGCGATGGGGATCGTGTTGTTTGTGTTCTCGTGGTGGCGGTATCGGCGCGCGATGGTGAAGGCGTAAGTGGTGAGTGTGTTAGGGAGATAGTGTCATGGCGATATTTCAGACGATTCTGGCCGCGCTCGGCCGGCAGGTCGGGCGGCTGCTGAATACGATCTTCAGTTGGGCGACGACGACCCTGTTCGGCAAGGTGCCCAAGGACCGGCAGACCCTGCTTTCGATCATCGCGTTCGGCTCGGTGATCTGGATCGTCGTGGTGGTCGGCGTAATCCTGCCCGAAGTGGGCGTGTTCCTGTTGAGCTTCGTCAACCTGCCCGAATGGGTGCCCGATTGGGCCGTGCGCGTGGCGATGCTCGTGGCCGCGCTGATCATTCCCGCGGTCATCGGCTTCATTTCGACGAAGATTACGGACCCGGAGGACCAGCCGAAGGGCGCGAAGGCGATCATGCAGCGCGTCCTCAAGGGGTATCCGTACACCCTCGCCACGTCGCTGGCGCTCATCATGATGGTGTTCTTCGTGCCCATCCTGCGCATCCGCACGATGTTCAAGCGGTGGACGACCGAGCACCTGCCGATGGTGGTCGAAGAGCAGGATTACATGACGGTCGTGGACGAGGTGGAGGCCGCGCTGGACAAGGCGCGCATGCCCGTCACCCGCACGCAGGCCAGCATCCTCATGCGGCTGCCGATCAAGGTGCTGACCTTCTTCGCGGGCAAGGGGCAGGGCAACCTCGTGGCGGACAACCTGACCATGCTCCGCTCGGACAAGCTGGAGATCGTCCTGCACCCATCGGACATGGCGATCAGCGGCCGGGAGTACGATGCGGCGCACGCCCGCGCGGTCATCGCGGAGCAGCTTGCCTTCTCGCCCGGCTACATGACGTGGACGAAGGAAGCGAACGAGCTGGAAGACCGGCTTGAGGCCATCTGGAACAAGGCGAAAGCGCAGGCGCCCGCGGGCAATCCCGCGGGGCTGATCAAGGAGTTGCAGGACGTGGAGCGCGACCTGCGCAAGGCGGAGATCGGCCACGAGGAGTGGGAAGTGCTCTTCCGCGAGAAGCTGCTGGTCGAGCGCGGGGTGCTGCAACTGATGGCCGGGCTGACCGACCGCCTGCGCGAGCCGAAAGACGCGGACGCGGACCAGCTCGGCGCGGAGCAAATTCCATCCTCGCCGCTGGGGCTGGCGAAGAAGCTGCTGCCGCGCGCGCTGATGATGATCGGCGCGGCCGTGGTGTCGCGCAAGGTCGCGCCGCCCGCGAAGGACGCGGAGCAAACGCCGCGCCGCGAGGAGCTGCCCCCCTATCAGCCGGAGCGCTATCCCGCGCCGGTTGAACGGCGGATGGAGACGCGCGAGCCGGTCCGCATTGAACCGAGTAACGGGAGGGAATAAATGAACGCAGAGAGTGTGCGTGACACGATGGAAGTGGCGCATGAGAAGGAAATGGAACTGATCGACGCCGCGGCCGAGGGCGCGAAGGTCAAGTCGGAGGAGATGCACGCGGCCAAGATGGCCCTCTTCGACAAGGCCGTCACCGCGATCCGCGGGGCATCGAAGGCCGCGGGCGAAAAGAAGGCCGTCCTGGCCGAGGCCGCATCGAAGAAGGCCACGGACGTGAGCGAGACGGTCACAACGAAAGCGAGCGCGATCAAGACGGGCGCGACAAAGAAAGCGAAGAGTATGCCGTGGCTCGCGCCGATGGTCGGCATCGTGCTGCTGCTGGCGCTGGCGCTGTCGGTCGGCAAGCGCATGCGCGCGCCGGCGAGCTTCGATATTTAGCGAAAGGGGCAACCCGCATGGCGCAAGAGAGACGAGAATCCGGCGGTTCGGGCACGGCCGCGGGCGGCATCGAGAACGAGGGCACGGGCAGCCTGCGCGTGCCGGAGCAGAAGGATCGACAGGGCAACGTCGATCCGTCAACGGAGCATGAAATGAGCGAGGAACGGCAGGGCGGCAGCGCGTTTTCCGACCGCGAGGGCGGTTCAGGCAGCACGAAGGGCGGCCGGGAGCCGGGCGTCAGCGGTCAGCGCGGCGTCACCGGCGGCACTGAGAAAGAAGGCGAAGGCCACAGCGGCCCGATCCGCTCCGGCCAGAAGAAGCGGCCCGAAACGGATCAGGACCGCGGGGAAGGCGGCGCGCGCGAGGGTTACGAGGATCACGGCGGCAGCCGCGACGACGACGGCACGCAGGGCGAGTCGAGCGGGAGCCGGCCGGGGTACCG
>CAZPTI010000289.1:3375-6116 GCA_964588925.1 uncultured Anaerolineales bacterium
CGAATCTCAATCGACGAGCTCGGCATTACGGGCGACAACACCGTTTTCGAGGGCGCCGCGCCGGGCGACGTGTGGCGCAAGGTGGCCGAGCATCTCAAGAAGACGCGCGGCATCGACCTGCCCGACGCCGACGACCTGTTTGACGCGCAGGGCGGCATCCTGCCCGTGCGCATCGACTCGAGCGTGATCACCGGCCAGGCCGGCATGAACACCGCGGCCGGCGTGGTCGCAAACCGCATCGAGGGCGACAGCGAGGACGACCGCGGCGCGAGTCTGATCGCGACGCGGCTGATCGAAAAGCTGCGCATGGGCGTGAGCGGTCCGGGTGGCGAGACGCTGCCCCCCGGCGGCGGGCCGTCGCTGGTGCCTTGATCGCAGAACACAACGAAGCGAAGGAGTGAGGAAGTGAGCCAGGAAGAAAAAAAGCAGACGCTGCCTCCGCAGACGCAGGATCAGCAGCCGGGCATCGAAAGCGAAATGACCCCGCGGCCCGTTGCGGACGACAAGCGGCGGCAGGGGTGCAGCCGGCTGGAGGGCAAGGTCGCGCTCATCACGGGCGGCGACAGCGGCATCGGCCGCGCGGTGGCGATCCTGTTCGCCCGCGAGGGCGCGAATGTGGCGATTGCCTACCTCAACGAGCACGGCGACGCGCAGGAGACGAAGCGCCTGGTCGAGGCGGAGGGCGGTCGCTGCCTCACCCACGCCGGCGACATCGGCGACGAGCAGTTCTGCCAGCAGCTTGTCCAGCGCACCGTGCAGGAGTTCGGCAAGCTGGACGTGCTGGTCAACAACGCGGCCGAACAGCACCCGCAGAAGAGCATTACCGACATTTCCGCCGAGCAGTTGGAGCGCACCTTCCGCACCAACATCTTCGCGATGTTCTACCTGACCAAGGCCGCTATGCCGCACCTCAAGCAGGGGGCCGCGATCATCAATACAACATCGGTTACGGCGTACCGCGGCAGCCCGCAGTTGCTCGACTACTCGTCGACCAAGGGCGCGATTGTGTCGTTCACGCGCTCGCTGTCGATCAATCTCGCGGAAAAGGGCATCCGCGTCAACGCGGTCGCGCCCGGCCCGATCTGGACGCCGCTCATTCCCGCGACCTTCGACGAAGAAAAGGTCAAATCATTCGGCGCCGACGTGCCGCTCGGACGCCCCGGCCAGCCGGAAGAGCTGGCGCCCGCCTACGTGTTCCTCGCCTCGGATGACGGCTCGTACGTCACCGGGCAGGTCATTCACGTCAACGGCGGGGAAGTTGTGAACGGATAAGGAGGGGCGCGCAGGGTGGGGGAGGGCGCGGCCATCTCGAATAAGCGAATGATGATCGAATAAACGAATACGCACGCGCCCTACCCCGTTGCGCGGCCCTTTCTGGCGCATCGCGATTCGTTTATTCGATCCCGCCCGCAGGCGCATTCGCTTATTCGAGATGGCCGCGCACCCCCCCTCTCGCGCGCCGCCATAGCAGAGGAACCATTGATGGCAACAACGAGGAAGAATCGGGCGCACCCGGCCACCGTGCCGGGCATGGGCGCGATCGTCCACGACGACTGCGTGTCCTTTCGCGTGTGGGCGCCGCACGCAAATAGCGTGTATGTGGCGGGCGACTTCAACGGGTGGGCCGACAAGGCCAACGCGCTGGCAAAGGAAGAGGGCGGCTACTGGTCGACCGACGTGCCGGGCGCGCGGCCGGGGCAGGAGTACCGCTATCTCATTATCAACGGCAAGAACGAGCTGTGGCGGCTCGACCCCTACGCGCGCGCGTTGACCAGCTCCACCGGCAATAGCATCATCGTCGATCCGGCCTTTGACTGGGAGGACGGCGACTTTAAGATGCCCGCGTGGGACGAGCTGGTCATCTACGAGATGCACGTCGGCACGTTCAACGTGACACAGAAGGGCAAGCCGGGCAATTTCTTCACCGCAATGGAGAAGCTGGACTACTTGCGCGACCTGGGCATCAGCGCGATCCAGGTCATGCCGCCGACCGAGTTCCCCGGCGACTTCTCGTGGGGCTACAACGGCGGGCACCCGTTTGCGGTGGAGAGCGCGTACGGCGGGCCGCTCGGCCTCAAGCAGTTCGTCAACGAGGCGCACAAGCGCGGCATCGCGGTCATCATGGACGTGGTGTACAACCACGTCGGGCCGAACGACAACGCGCTGTGGCAGTTCGACGGCTGGAGCGAGAACGGGGGCGGCGGCATCTATTTCTACAACGACTGGCGCAACGAGACCCCCTGGGGCCACACGCGGCCTGACTACGGCCGCGGGGAGGTGCGGCAGTACATCCGCGACAACGCGCTGATGTGGCTGGAGGAGTACCACTGCGACGGCCTCCGCTTCGACGCGACCGCCTACATCCGCCACGTCTACGGCGAACACCCGGCCGGCGACCCCGAGCATGAACTGCCCGAAGGCGCGACCCTGCTCAAGTGGCTCAACGAGGAGATCGAAGCGCGGCAGCCGTGGAAATTCCGCATCGCCGAAGACCTCAAGGGGGACGCGTGGATGACGCGCGAGCTGGCGAAGGGCGGCGCGGGGTTCAACGCGCAGTGGGACCCGCAGTTCGTCGGCGTGGTGCGCGGCGCGGTCGTCGGCATGGCCGACGAGCACCGCGACATGGAGCAGGTGGCCGCGGCCGTGCAGGCCACGCTCGGCGATGACCCGTTCGACCGCGTGATTTTCACCGAGTCGCACGACGAGGACGCGAACGGCAAGGCGCGCGTGCCGGAAGAGAT
>CAZPTI010000290.1:0-6096 GCA_964588925.1 uncultured Anaerolineales bacterium
CGAAAGCGCCGGGGGTCATCGGCCTTGCCGCCGACCTCGTGACCTTCGACGCGCAGGTGCGTCCGGCGGTCGAGCTGGCGCTGAACTACACGCTCATCGTGGAGGATTTGCCGACCGCGCGGCGGTTGCTGGGGCGCGGGGGCGGGCCGACGCTCGTGACGCTGGACGGCGAGATCGTGCGGCCGTCGGGCAGCGTGACAGGCGGCGCGGAGAGCCGGCAGCGTGAAGGCGGCGGGCTGCTGTCGCGCGCGCGACAGTTGCGGGAGTTGCCGGAGCAGATCGCGCAGGCCGCTGCGGTGGTCGAAGGGCGCGAGCGCGAGGTGCGCGAGCTGCGGCAGGCGCAGGCGGCAGCCAGGGCTGCCCTCGACGGGCTGCGGGCGCGGCGCGATGAGTTGAGCCAGGGGCAGGCGCGGCTGAACAACGAGATCAGCAAGGCGCAACTGGCCGCAGAGCGCGCGAAGCAGACGGTGGCGTGGCATGCGGAGCGGCGCAAGGCGCTGGAGCGCGAGGCCGCGGACCTGGACCGTCGCGAGGGTGAGCTGCAGAAGGCGATTACGAGCCTTGAAGCGCAGAACGGGCAGCGCGAGGCCGCGGTCGAAGAGGCGCGGCGCCGGTTGAACGAGCTTTCGGCGGAGGACTACGTCGCGGAGGTGGCGCGCATCAAAGCGGAGGCCGCGGTGAGCGCGGGCGCGCTGCGCGGGCTGGAAGGCCGGGTGCGGGAGCTCGCCAGCGCGCAAGCGGCGCGCGAGCAGGAGTTGCAGGCCAAGACCAACCGGCTGGCAATGCTCGCCAGCCAGCAGGCCGAGGCGAAGCAGGCCATCGAGGCGCAAACGGTCGAGAACGACCGGTTGACCGCGGAGATTGCGGCGTTTGCGGCGAAGATCGAACCGGCAGAGGCGCGGCTGGCCGAGTTGGAGCGGGACGCGCGGCAGTCGGAGCAGCAGGAGCGCGGCCTGCGCGACCAGCAGCGGCTGGCTCAGGCGCGGCAAAGCCAGGCCGACCTTGCCGCGCAGCGCGCGCAGGACGAGCTGACCCATCTGCGCGGGGAGATCGAGAAGGACCTGGGGCTGGTCGAGCTGACGCAGTACGCGGACGACGAGGGCGAGTCGCAGGCGGTGCTGTCGGAAGAGTTGCTCGACACGCAGCCGCCCCTGCCGCTCAATGGCATGGTGACGAAGCTGCCCGTGGTCGTGGAACTGCCCGAAGGGCTCGACGCGGACGTGCGCAACCTCCGCGCGCAGATCGCCCGGCTCGGCCCGGTCAACCTCGACGCGCTGGCGGAGTATCAGGAGGTCGAGGCGCGGTACAACTTCCTGCAGACGCAGTCGACCGACCTGGAACACGCCGTCGCGTCACTGCAGGAAGTCATTGCCGAGTTGGACCGGGTGATGGAGCGCGAGTTCGTCACAACCTTCAAGGCGGTCGCCGCGAAGTTCAAGGACGAGTTCGCCAACCTGTTCGGCGGCGGCTCGGCCAAGCTGATGATGACGGACCCGGACAACCCGACGAGCACGGGCATTGAGATTATGGCGCGCCCGCCGGGGAAGCGCGAGCAGGGGCTGGCGCTGCTCTCCGGCGGCGAGCGCGCGCTGACCGCAGCCGCGCTGATCTTCTCCATCCTCAAGACGCGTCCCACGCCCTTCTGCGTGCTGGACGAGGTCGACGCCGCGCTGGACGAGGCGAACGTGGGCCGGTTCCGCGACGCGATCAAGGCGCTCGGCAAAGAGACGCAGTTCATCCTCATCACGCACAACCGCGGCACCATCGAAGCGGCGGACACGATCTATGGCGTGTCGATGGGGCCGGATCACACCTCGACGACCCTCTCGCTGAAGCTGGACGGCAAGGAACTGGTCGCGGCCAGTGCGGTGGAGGCATGAGCGCCGCCAAGGAAGCGGCGAACTCGGCTGAGACCACGGCGAACCGGGCGCGTCCTGGCCGACTCACGCTGTATCTCATGGCCCTTGGCGCGGTCACGCTGTGGGGCGCGAGCTTCCCTATCACGAAGGCCGCTTTGGACTACACCGGCCCGACGGCGGTTGCGTTCCTGCGCTGGGCGGTCTCGGCGGTGATGCTGGCGCTCTATCTTGCCATTGCCGGACGACAAAATCCCGACCAGAGCCTCGCGCAGGCCGGGGTGATGATCCGCGCGCGCTGGCGGACGGTTGCCTGGGTGGCGTTCGTTGGCATCTCCCTCTTCTACTTCCTGCAGAACCTCGCGTTGCGCTATACCACCGCGACGAACGCGGGCGTGCTGGCGAACCTGACTTCGGTGTTCATGGTGCTGATCGGCGCAACCCTGCTGCGCGAGCGGCTGAAGCCCATCGAATGGGGCGCGCTCGTCGCCGCGTTTGTCGGGTCGGCGCTGGTCAGCCAGGGCGCGGGGCACCTGTCGCTCGGCGGGCCGGGGCTGATCGGCGACGCAATGATGGTGGTCGCCGCGTTTACGGGCGCAGTGTTCAGCATCGGCGGCAAAAGGCTGAGCGAACGGTATCCACCGGTTGTGGTGACGACCGTCGTGGCAGCCGCGGGCGCGCTGTTCCTGCTGCCGGTCGCGCTGATCGAGGGGCTGACGCTCGCCATGCCGCTCCGCGCGTGGGGGCTGATCGCCTTGCTCGGCGTGGGGTCGGGGGCGCTCGGCAACCTGCTATGGCTGAGCATCCTGCGCGAGTTGCCCGCGTCACGCGCCGCGCTGGTGCTGTTCCTGATTCCGGTGATCTCGGCCTCTCTCTCGGTGACGCTGCTCGGCGAGCCCATTACGCCGCTCCTGATCGTCGGCGCGGGGCTGGTGCTGGCAAGCGTGGTGGTGGCGCAGCGAAGGACAGGCTAGGGCGCTTTCGTTGCCCCGCTTACTGCCTGTTCAGTCCCGTTACGCTAAGATCCTCACAATGACTCAAATGCAAGATCCCAATGAAATCTGGCGCGCGTCCCTGTCCGAAGCGCCACGGCGAGTGGAGGAGCAGCCGCCCGTTTTCCTGCGCGCGGAGGCGTGGCCCTATCCTGAGCTCGACCGCGTGTGGGTGCGGCTGGAGACGAGCCCGTTTGACGCGTTCCCGAACCTTGAACTCCTGCTGACCGACCCGGACGGGGAAACAGTGAGCACAATGTACATGGTCGAGATGCGGGAGACGTACCAGTCCCTGACGCTGCATCTGCGGCAGCCGCCGCGACCGGGCGAACGCTATCGCCTCACGCTGGAGCTGACGCGTGACGAGCAGGTGCTGGACACACGCGCGCTGGATGTTGATCTTGTGTTTCGCGACCCCAAAGGAGAATCGAAGTGAACCCGAGTGACCGCGCCATCCGCCAGATTCTGGAGACCGCCAAGACCGTCGCCGTCGTCGGACTGTCTGACAAGCCGGACCGCGACAGCTACCGCGTCGCGAAGTATTTGCAAGAGCACGGCTACCGCATCATCCCGGTCAACCCGACCGTGAGCGAGGTGCTCGGCGAGAAGAGCTATGCGTCCGTGACGGACATCCCCGGACAGGTGGACATCGTGGACGTATTCCGCAAGCCGGAGGCTGTCATGCCGGTTGTCCAGGAGGCCGTTGACGCGGGCGCCGGGACGCTGTGGCTGCAACTGGGGGTGGTGAACCAGGAGGCAGCGGATAAGGCAGAGGCCGCCGGGTTGCAGGTCGTGATGGACCGGTGCATGAAGATCGAGCACGGAAGGCTGTTGGGGTAGTTGAGAGACCAGGTTTCTGAACCCTCGGCCCGGCTGGGGCGTCGGCCCGGCCGAGGCGAAACCCGGTTTCTTGTTCATGGCCGCACAATCACCGGCATCCCAATCCACGCCATATCGTACAGCATCTTGGCGTTCACGTTATCCAGCATCACGCAGCCGAACGTAATCGGCTTGCCGACGTTGCCGCTCCAGATTTGCGCGCCGCTCGTCGCATCCCAGGGGAGGCCGTGAATGCCATTTTCGCTGCCACCGGCCCAGTAAATCCCCAGCCAGAACGGCATCCAGATGTTCCACGTCGAGCCGTAGGCTTTCGGCATCTTCGATTGAATCTTATACTCGCCCGGCCGTGTGACTGAGCCACTGCGGCCTGTGGAGCAAATCCAGCGCGCGATCACCGTCTCGCCTGAGTAAAGCCAGCACCGCTGCTGCGAGATGCTGGCGACGAACTTCGTGGGCTTGACCAGCGCGCCCGTCGTTCCCGCGCCGTCCTTCGACGGAATGATGAGCTTCATGCCCACGCGGATTACGTCTGCGCTGCCCAGACCGTTGGTCGAGACGAGAGATTCGATCGAGACGCCGTAGCGTTTGGCGATTTGCGACAGCGTTTCGCCGGCCTGCACGACGTGGATCGTCGGCGTGGGGAGCGGCGCAACCGTTGGCTCCGCGGTGGGCGCAGTGGTCGACGCAGGCTCGGGCGTGGCAGGGGCGTTTGCGCCGGAGGGCAGGCCGGTCGGCCGGGGCTGCGGCGTGGCGGTTGCAGGCGCGCTATCGTCACCAGGGATGATCAGCTTCTGCCCCACCCAGATCAAGTCGGGGTTGCTGATGTTGTTCGCCCGCAGAATGGCGGACGCGCTGACGCCAAGCTTGCGCGCGATGCTGGCGAGCGTGTCGCCAAGCTGCACGGTGTAGGTGGTTGCGGGACGCGCGGCGGCCGTGGGCGCGGCAGTTGGGGCGAGGGTTGGCGCGGGCGCTGGTGTAGTATTGGCCGACGGAATGATCAGCTTCTGGCCGGGGAAGATTTGGTCCGCGTTGCTTAGCCCGTTGGCGCGGACGATGGCGGATGCGGAAACGCCGAAGCGCGCGGCGATGTCGACAAGGCGGTCGCCGGCCTGCACGGTGTAGATGGTGTCATCGCGGCTCGGCGCGGCGCTCGCTCTCGCGGGGAGGCCAGCCAGCGCCACCGCGCAGATCAGCAACAGCGCCGCAGTCCACCTTGCTATCCGATCCATTGTTGCGGCCATCTTATCCCCTCGTCACACGTCTGCCTTCGTTATAAAGAAACCAGGCTTCGGCGAGAAACCTGGTTTCTCTCGAGAGAGGATACCGCAACAGCCGCGCAGTGTCAAGATCGAAATAGAATTAAGTTGTTACACCGGACGCGCGTTTGCGCCGTCGGCCGCGCGCGTGAGGTACAGGGCGGGGCGCAGGCCGGTCGCGTCTTCGTACGCCTTTGCGACGACGGGGATGGCTGCCTCGGCCTGGCTTGCCTCCATCAGCGCGACGCAGCAGCCGCCGAACCCTGCGCCGGTCAGCCGCGCGCCGTAGCAGCCGGGCTGTTCGCGCAGGAGCGCAGCCATGATGTCCAGCTCCTTGCTGCTGACCTCGTACAGATCGCGCAGGCTGAAGTGCGAGCCGTTCATCAACTCGCCCGCGCGCATGAGGTCGCCCTTCTCGAACGCGTCGACCGCCTGCAAAACGCGCGCGTTTTCCTCAATGATGTGCTGCGCGCGGCGGCGGACCACGTCGGGCACGTCCACCTTTGCCAGCATGTCGAGCGTGGCATCGCGGAGGGCAGGCACACCCATCGCGGCGGCGGCGGCTTCGCACTGGCTGCGGCGCTCGTTGTAGGCGGACGACGCAAGCTGGCGGCGGACTGCGGTGTCGGCGATGAGAATGGCCGCGTTGGCGGGCACGGGCACGGCGCGATACTCCAGCGAGCGAATGTCGATCAGCAGGAGATGGCCGGCCTGGCCCAGCGCGGAGGCGAGTTGATCCATGAGGCCGGTTTTTGCGCCGACGAACTTGTGCTCCGCGGCCTGACCGATGCGCGCGGCCTGATCCGCCGGCAGGGGCTGTCCGGTCAATGCGATCCCTCCCCGGCAGCAGTCCTGCGTGCCACCCGATGGGCGTCGTAGCGGCAGATGGCCCTGAAGGGGCAGTAGGTGGCGCGGCATCGTTCCGCAGGCAAGGGGAAGTGACCCTCGCGGATCTTCGCTGCGTAGTGCCGCATGTACTGCAGCGCCTTCTCCACGAGGGTCTCCAGGCTGACTTCCTCGTTGCTGTACTGGGCGTAGGCGCGCCCGTCAAGACCGATGGGGCGCCTCACCCGTTGGTAGCCCCACCATGCCGCCTCGGTCTGCGTGTCGGCAAAGACGAGTTCGTCGGCGGCCAGGCTGTACAGGGGCAAC
>CAZPTI010000291.1:0-6066 GCA_964588925.1 uncultured Anaerolineales bacterium
CCGAGCACATTGGCCGACGGCACGACCACCTCATCGAAGATCATCTCGGACGTGGCGCTGCCGCGGATGCCCATCTTGTGCTCGACCGTGCCGACCGACACGCCCTGCATGCCCTTCTCGACGATGAACGCGGTCACACCGCCCCTTGCGCCGAGCGACGGATCGGTCACTGCCAGCACGGTGAACACGTCGGCAATCGGGCCGTTGGTGATGTAGATCTTGTTGCCCGTGATGACCCAACTGTTGCCGTCTTTAATCGCGCGCGTCTTGATGCCCGCCGCGTCGGACCCCGCGCCCGGCTCCGTGAGGCAGAAGGCTGCGATCTTGCGCCCGTTGCACAGGTCGGGCATGTACTTCTTCTTCTGCTCTTCGGTGCCGCCGAGGTAGAGCGCCATCACGCCGATGCCGATATGCGCGCCGATCAGCGTGGCGGTGGAGGTGCAGACGCCGCCCATCGTCTCCATGAGCAGGCAGTAACCCATCTCGCCCAGCCCGCCGCCGCCGTATTTGGTAGGGAAGGGGATGCCGAGCAGGCCATTCTCGCCCAGCTTGCGGACCACGTCGGGATCAGGCCAGCCCTCCGCGTCCATCTTCTTCGCCTTGGGCCGCACTTCCGTCTCGGCGAACTCCTTCACCACTTCCTTGAAGAGCTGTAAATGCTTCGGAAGCGTAAAATCCATCTCTTCCTCCTACGGCCGCACCTTGACGCCAAGCGGCCCGAGCAGCCCGCCCGCGATAATCAACTGCTGCATCTGCGACGTGCCCTCGACCAGCTCCATCGCGCGCGCATCCCGGTAGTACCGTTCGATGGGATAGTCCGCGATGAACCCCGCGCCGCCGTGGACTTGCAGCATCTTGTTGGTCACGTCACCCGCCATGCGCCCCGCAAACAGCTTCGCCATCGCGGCCTCTTGCGTGAACGGCTGCTCCTGGTCCGCAAGCCATGCGGCATGCCGCACGAGCCACTGCGCGGCCTCCACCTGCGTCGCGGCATCGGCCAGGTACATCTGGATCGCCTGCTTGTTGGCAATGGCCGTGCCGAACTGCGACCGCTCCGTCGCGAAGCGCGTCGCCAGCTCGACCGCCCTGCGCGCCACCCCCACCGCCGCGGCCGAGATGCCCACGCGGCCGTAGTCTAGCGTCTCCATCGCGATCTTGTACCCCGCGCCTTCCGCCCCGAGCAGGTTGCTCGCCGGCACGCGTGCGCCCTTGAGGTAGAGCCGGTTGATCTGCGCGCCGCGCAGGCCCAGCGTCTTCTCGCGTCCACCGAGCACCACGCCGTCCGCCTCCGCGGGCACGACGAACGCGCTGATGCCCTTTGCGCCCGCAGCCGGATCGGTCGCGGCGAAGATAACATACGCGCCTGCCACGCCCGCGTTCGACACCCACGTCTTTGCGCCAGTCAGGACGTACTCGTCCCCCTCGCGGCACGCCACCGTGCGGAGCTTGGTTGGGTCGCTGCCCGCGCCACTCTCGGTCAGCGCGAACGCGCCGATGCGGTCGCCCATGACCATGTCCGGCGCGAACGTCTCCTTCGCCTCCTCCGTGCCGTGCTTGACGAGGGTGCGGAGCGCCAGAACGTTGTGGACGTGAAGGGTGAGGGCAGTGGATGCGCACTCCGCAGCCATCGCCTCAACCAGCAGCGTGTAGGTGGTGAAATCCAGCCCCGCGCCGCCGTACGGCTCCTCTGGCGCAAAGACGCCCAGGAAGCCCTGCCCGGCGGCCCGCTTGATCGTTTTCGCGGGGAACTCTTCCTTCTTGTCGACCTGATCCGCGACTTTGGCGACCTCTTTCGCCGCAAAGTCCCGGAACAGCTTCTGGAACATCTGCTGTTCCTCGGTCAATACGAAGTCCATGGCGGCTCCTTTCCCACTAACAGCCCCTTCGATGCCGCTCCGTCATAACACCTGGCGCAGCGGCTCCTCATGTCCGTTTGGCGCGTCCTGGCAATGATGGATCAGGTCAGCGAGGAAGGCGCGCGTCCGCTCGACGCGCGCGGGGTCGCCCACCTGCGTGACCGATCCGGCAAGGCCGGTCAGCTCGCGGAGCGTCATCCGCACCATGCCCAGGTTCACCGCGGCCAGCCGGCCCATCAGCTCCTCCCACCCCTGCGCCACAAGCGGGTTGGCGTGGTTGTGGATGCGCAGGGCCACTTGCGCCGCGGGCGAACGTCCGAGGTTCTGCGGGACCGGCTCGTTCAGCCGCTTGCCGGCAATCGCAAAGTAGTAGCTCGCCATCGGATTGACGAGCCGCTGGATGCGCGGCCACACGCAGTCCCCCTCCTGCGCCAGCCCGAAGAAGGCGAGGTAGAAAGGCACGGCTTCCGCATAGTTGCCCGTGACGAACGCATGCCCGGCCTTAACCGAGCAGTAGCTCGCCAGGTACCACTTGAGATCGTCGAAACCCGCGCGCGGCTGGCCGTTCTTCACCGCGTCAAGCTGGATGCGCGCGGCCTGGAGATACCGCTGCGCGCTGCCGGCAAAGTCCTTCTGCCGCAGGTCAGACGCCTCGCGGAACAGGCTCTCGGCGAGCGAAACCGTTGGCTCGCCCAGCGGCAGCGTCACCTTGTTGAGGCTGGCCGTCGCCATTGCGAGCTCGTCGCGCGCCATCAGCCGGTCGATCAGATTGGTGGCGATGTTGCAGCCGCCCTCGGTGCGCGCCATGAACCCTTTCGCGGTCAGCCGCTCGCACAGGTCGATCACGCGCTCCGGCCCCGCACCCGGCCCGTAGAGCACCGGCGCCAGCGTCTCCGCCTCGATGGGCACGCCCCCTTCGACCAGCCGCATCACGTACACGCAATCACACGCCGGGCCGAGAAGTTCGACGGAAAGCGAACTCGCATCCAGCAGGGGTGCGTCGCTGCCCGGCTGCCCGCCCTCGAAGCGCAGCGCGTCGCTCATCACGAGCAGTCGCATGACCTCCTGCACCGCGATCTTTTGCGTGAGCGCGTTCTCCGCGTCGTAGCGGTCTTTGAGCAGGTCCGCGGCCTGGCTTAGGGAGATCGGCTGCGGCGCTTCTTGCAGGGCCGCGAGAAAGTCCGCAAGCACTTGCTGCCGCGTCGCGTAGTCGATAACGCGCAGGCCCGCCTCGCGCAGGAAGCTCCGCGCGCGCTGGCCGGGATCGATATCGGACGCGGGCTTGATGATGGATGGCGCATTCACTTCCGGCAGCGCAGGCTGGAGCGCGGCAGGGGGATCGCCGGGCTTGCGCAGCTTGACGTAAAGCTGCATGTCAACTTCCTGCAACGTGATCAGGCTGGACTGGCCTTCGAGGAACGCGCGGAACTGCTGGTAGCCGTAATTCGCCTCGTTGAACGAAGAATCCAGGCTCAACATGATCTGCTTGAGCCGCCCCGCGAAAACCGGGACCTCGCCCTTCTGTTCCGCGGCAACCAGCGCGCGACGCAGCAACTCGCGCGGGTCGGGCAGTTGCAACTCGTCCGCGATGTCGGCCAGCTCTTCGCTGATAAGCGTCTCGTAGAAGATGAACTCGTCGCACGCGCGGCGCAGCAGGTCGCTTGTGGCAGAGTGCAGGCCGATGCCGATGGTGTACTTGCCGTAGTCGCGCAGCTTGTGGATGAGCTCGGTGAAATCGCTGTCGCCGGAAACGATGGCGTAAACGTCGATGTTCGGCCGCGTGAACACGGCCTCCATTGCGTCAATGGCGAGGCGTACGTCCGCCCGGTTCTTCTGCTGGATGCCGACGGAGTAAAGCTGGAGCAGGTCGATGCCGTTTTCCAGCATCGGGCGGCGGTAGCGATGAAAACGGCCCCAGTCGCCATAGGCCCGTTTGATCAGCAGACGCCCGCGCGAGCGGAGCAGGTCGGTGACGGCGGTCACGTCAAAATCGCCGTAATTGGCCTCCGCGGATGTCGCGACGTTTTCAAAATCAATGAAGACCGCGATTTGCGGCCCGTCCAGGCGCATTTCCATTTGGAAAGTATCCTTTGTATCTGTTCGCCGGGGCGGGCGGCCTGAGCGGAAAGCCGCCGCAGTTTGGCGGCGAGCAGTCGAAGGCTGCCCGCCCCGGCGAATGTCTGCGAATTAGCTATCGGTGAACTTCGGCTGCCGCTTCTGCACGAACGCGGAAATCCCTTCCATCAGATCGTGGCTGCCGACCAACCCCAGGAACTGCTTCGTCTCGAACTCGAGCCCCTGGTCGAGCGGCATCTCGGCGCCTTGCACGACCGCGGTCATAGCCGCGCCGATCGCCAGCTTGCTCTTCGCGGCGATCTTCTTCGCCAGGCCCATCGCCTCGTGCATCACCTGCCCGGCAGGCACGACCTTGTTCGCCAGCCCGAGGCGGAACGCCTCCTGCGCGTTGATCATGTCGCCGGAGAGGATCAGTTCGAGCGCCTTGCCCTGGCCGACCACGCGCTGAAGCCGCTGCGTGCCGCCCCAGCCGGGGATCAGGCCCAGGTTCGTCTCGGTCAGGCCGACGCGCGCGCGGTCCGCCATAATTCGGATGTGGCATGCCAGCGCCAGCTCGAGGCCGCCGCCCAGCGCCACCGCGTTGATCGCCGCGATGACCGGCTTGTTTGAGCACTCGATTTTGCGGTAGAGGTTCTGCGCGCGGCGGATCGCCTCCTGCGCCAGCTCCAGCTTGCCGGAGGAGAACACCTCCGCGGCTTCCTTCAGGTCAAGCCCCGCCACAAACGCGAACTGTCCCGCGCCAGTGATGATGATCACCTTCACCTGGTCGTTCGCCAGCAACTCGTCAAACGCCGCGTCCATTTCGGTCAACGTCTGCCCGTCGAACGCGTTCGCGGGTGGATGGTCAATTGTCAGCACGCCGACGCGGTCCTCGACGGTCACTTTCAGATTTGAGTATTCAGCCATCGTGCAACTCCTTCAACGTGAACGCAGGGCAAGCTGCCAACTTGCCCTGCCTGTCTTACGCGTACTCGTGGAAGCCGCGGCCGGCCTTCACCCCCAGATGTCCTGCGCGCACCTTCGTCTTGAGCAGCCGCGCCGGGCGGAAGCGTTCGCCGTACTGCTGGAACAACTCCTCCAGCCCCTCCAGCACGCAATCCAGCCCCATCTCGTCGGCAATCGCCAGCGGCCCCTTGCGCTCGCCCTGGTACGTGATGCCGGTGCCCGCGATCATCGCCATATCAATGTCGGGCGCAGACGCGATATGCTCCTGCAGGGCCAGAATCGCCTCATTGATCATGGGGTAAACCAGGCGCTCGACGGTGAACTTGCTGTTCGGGTCCTTCGGGAACGTCGCCAGCAGTTCCTTGACCGGCTCATCGGTCTCGTCGCCGTAGCCGTAGAAGCCCTTGCCGTTCTTTTCGCCGAGGCGGCCGGCCTTGACCAGCTCGTAGAAGAACTTCGCCGGCTCCATGCGCGGCCCGTATTCAGAGTAGAGATATTCGCCCACGTACTGACACACGTCGATGCCGAGCATGTCCATGAGGGTGAAGGGCCCCATCGGCATGCCGAACTCGGTCAGCTTCTCGTCGATCTCAGTCGCGTCGGCCGCGCCCTCCTGGAGAACGTAGGTCGCCTCGTTGAGGTACGGCATGAGCAGGCGGTTGACGAGGAAGCCGGGGCACTCCTGCACGACGACGGCCAGCTTGCGGAGCGACTCGGTGAACATCACGACGTCGTCGATAGTGTCCTGCGTCGTCTCCAGGCCGGGGATGATCTCCACCAGCTTCATCACGTGCGCCGGGTTGAAGAAGTGCATGCCGATCACCTTGCCGGGCCGCTTCGTTGCGGCGGCCATCTCGCTGATTGACAGCGCGGAGGTGTTCGACGCGAAGATAGTCGTCTCCGGCACGACCTCTTCCAGCTCGGCCAGCACCCGCTTCTTGATGTTCATCTTCTCCGGCACGGCCTCGATGACGATGTCCACATCGCCGAAGCTGTCGTAGGTCAACGTCGGCTCGATGAGCGCCATCTTGCTCTCCATCTCGCCCGCGCTCATCTTGCCCTTGTCCACCCGACTCTGGTAGATCTCCCGGATGGTCTCCATGCCCTTATCGAGCATCTTCTGGTCGACGTCTTTGAGGACGACCGGCAGACCGCTGAAGGAAATCACCTGCGCGATCTCGCCGCCCAT
>CAZPTI010000292.1:0-6052 GCA_964588925.1 uncultured Anaerolineales bacterium
ATTGGAAATCGCGTATCCCGCAAGGGATCGAGGGTTCAAATCCCTCCCTCTCCGCCACCCTCAGCCGTCGCATCGCGACGGCTTTTTTCGTTTAGCCACCGCTTTCCCGCGCTTGCGTTTTCCGTAGCATACATTGCGCCTCCCTGCAAATAGAAAACCACTTGTCCGTTCATCGCTTAGTGTTGTTCGCTATGCCGGACGCCGACCCTGCCGTTTGGAGTGGCGGGCGGCGTTGCCCTCGTAAATAAATGGGCGGCTGGGCGGCGCAAGCCGCCCTTTTCTTTAGCCATCTCCCTGCGACCGATTGCCAGGGAGATGCCGGCGATGTCGCGCCACAGAGGCGGCCGAGCCCTCGGCCAACCTCTGGGCGAATCTCTTCGCGTTTACACTCTCAGCTAGATGCGTCCCAAAATGGCGAGCGGCGCTTACTGTTGCTGCGCCTGGCGCATGATCAACGGCGCATAGAGCTGGAACCCGATGAACACGCGGCGCTCGGCAACGACCGTCACGCCGAACTCGTTCGTCGCTTCCACCCGGACGGTGTACCAGCCGCCCTTCGCGTACGTATGGCCGACCGTCGCGCTCTCATACGCAGGGGTAAACGCCGTACCATCGCCGAAGTCCCACCGGTAAGTGACACCCTCGCCGCCGAACTCAGAAGTGATTTCTGCCGTGAAGGTAGTCACGCGACCCGGTCGGTCGACGTTTACGCTGATGGTGACTTCCGGCTCGTCCCACACCCACCGCAGCGCAGTGCGAAGCAGGTCCTCGCGCGTGTTGAAGCCCGTGTTGTTGTTCACGCCCTCCAGGCCAAAGCCGAAGAGCATGGTCGTGTTGTTGGAGATGACGCTCGGCCGCTCAAGCGACGCGCGCTCGCGCGTGCCGATGGCGACATAGCCGTTCTCCACGTCATTCCCGCGGATGCCGTACTGCAGCAGCGGGGTGAACGTATCGCAGGCGTCCGGGTTGTCAGGATCGAAGCAACTGCCCGTAACCTCGTCGATGTAGGCCTGGTTGTCCGCGCCATCCCCGCGCGCGCTGATGTCGAAGTTCATGTCGCGGTAGGGACTCTGCGGCACGCCGATGAGAAGCTGCGCCGTGTCGGTGAACACCTCTTCGTTGTTGATCGTATCCTGCAGGAACTTCGCGCCGAGCGTCACGCCGTAGAAGAACGACGCGTCATCCGCGTTGCCCGCGGTAACGCCGGCAAGGTCCTGGCCGAACGCGATGATCGGCACGCCGTCGTTAGCGGCTTCGGTCAGCGCGTCCATATCAAGCTGCGTGAGCGGCGTCGGCACGTTGAACGAACCGTTCGGGTAGAAGTTGTTGCCGGTCTGATAGATCACTGCCTTGTACTGCGCGAGGTAGTTCGCATCGGGCAGAGTGTTCGTCATCCCTGCGCGTTCGTCCGCGTCCCAGACATCGTAGGTAACGCCGATGTTCTTGAGCGTCTCCGTGTAGTAACGCGTGTAGTCTGGGAAGTCGGCCCCGCCCAGAGACGAGCTGCCGTCGTTGTCGATCACCAGCACGTCGCCGAGGTTCGCGTTCGGCGCATAGCCCACGCGCACCCACACAGGGAAGTGCGCCTCATAACCGGCGGACTTGAGCACGACGAAGCCCTGCTGATCGCCGGGGCCGCTCGTCTGCGTCGTGTCCCACTTGACGACGACCTGACCGGACGCACTCGGCGCAAGGGTCAGCGAGGTCGGGGTGACGGTGACGCCGTCAAGTGTGGTGGTCGCGGTGAAGCCATCGCGCGTGTCCAGCGTGCTGATCGCGTAGGTCTGGCTCGTCTTCGCCACGCTGCGGACGGTGACGGTCATCGTCTTCGTGCCGCCCAGGGTGACGCGGCCATAGCTCAGGCTGGGCGGATCAAGGATCACGCCCGGATCGACCGCCTTGCCGAGGTCGAGCCGGCCCGCGCCCATTTGGAGCGGCTGCGCAGGCGAGCCGTCTTCAAGGTAGATGTCCGTGTACTTCGCCGTGCTCATCAGCGCGGACTTGATCCAGCCCGGCGTCCACGTCGGATAGATTTGCTTGAGGATCGCGCCCGCGCCCGCCACGTGCGGGGAGGCCATCGACGTGCCTGACGCCTCGCCGAAGCCGAGGTGCCGCGCCTCACCGGTCGCGCCCGGCGTGTACCCCTGCGCCAGAATGTTGACGCCCGGCGCGGTGATGTCGGGCTTGAGCCCGTTGCCCACCGCGGGGCCGCGGCTGGAGAAGTCGGCGATTACATCCGGTTCGTTGCCCACCTGGAACGCAATGGTGTTCAGCCGCAATTGCGCGGTGTCAGGATGCTGCGCGTTCCAGTTCATCAGCGCGGTGCCGGCCGAGTAGCCAATGAACACGCCGGGGATCGTCACCTGGTTGCCAACCGCGCCTTCGCCCATCGCGATCAGCGCGTCGCCGCCGGTCTGGTGGTTGTACACGATGAACATGACCGCGCCGGCCTTCTGCGCGTTCAGCGCCTTGACGCCAAACTCGCAGACGCCGCGCACGATCAGCGCGACCTTGCCCTGGAACGCGCCGGCCGGGAAGGGGTTGCAGCCGTTGGCGTTGGCCGGATCGACGACCGCCGCTGCCGCGTACGGGTACGGCGGGAGCAACTGGCCGAGCGGAATCGGTCCGCCGAACGCGGCGGCCTGGTAGGGGAAGCCCTTCAGTTCCGCGGGCACCGGCTCAGGCGCAGCCGCATCGACGCGGCCCGCCGCGAAGCTGCCGCCGCTGGTGCTGGCCGCCACACTAATGTAATCGTTCGACGGGTGGTCGGAGGTCGCCGCGCCCGGCCCCGCATTGCCGGCCGACATGCTGACGAAGACGCCCGCGTTAACGGCGTTAATTAGCGCCGCGTCGAGCGCGTCGTACTGGCCGCCAAGGCTGTACGGCCCGCCGCCCCACGAGTTGTTGATCACATCCGCGCCATCGGCCACCGCATCTTCGAGCGCCTTGATGCCTTCCGTGTTGTAGAAGGAGCCGTCGCCCGTGATGCTCTCGTAGAAGACGCGATAGCTCATCACGTAAGCCTTCGGCGCGACGCCGCTCAACGTCAGCGGCCCGGCGCCGAGGTAGTAGGCCTGCACCTTTTCGCCCGCCGCGGTGGATGCGGTGTGCGTACCGTGCGACGTACCCGCCACGCCCGGCCACACGTTCTCATCGCCCGGCGCGGGCGGGTCCCACGTGCGGAAGTACGCCTTCGCGACGATGATCTTGCCGTTGGTGCCGCGCGGATCGCCCTTCGGATAGCCCGGAGGGTAGGTGTAGCCCGCGCCGTTGAACATGGGCGCGTCTTTGTGGACGCCGCCGTCGACTGACGCGACCTTGATGCCCTTGCCCGCGTTGTTCTCGCCGCCGATCGCGGGATTGTTCCAGGCTGCGGGCGCATTGATGAGCGGGATCGACTTATAGAGGTTTGGCGTGTGCGCCCAGTCGCGCGAAACACGCTTGACGTTGGGCAGGTTGCGTAGCTGTCGCTCCAGCGCGGTGAGGTCCGCGTTCGAATCCGTTTCGACCGCCATGCCATTGAGGAGAATCTGGTAGGTTGCCGGCATCTGGCCGCCCTGGCCGTTCAGCACGGTGGCAACCTTTGCGTTCGGCATAGATGCCTGCATGACAGAGACAAACGCCTGCTGTTCGGCCTGCAAGCGTTGGATGTAAGCTTGCGCAGTCGGCGAGGCTACATCCAGCTTCGAGCCATCGCCGGCCACCTGCGCGATCCCCGCCTGCGCAAGGGGCGGAGACGCGAGTTCCACGATCAAACGATGGGAGTGCTTGCCCTGGGCCGCCTGCGGACCATCCGCGGTTACGGCCTGGGCGCTGACCGCCGCGGGTATCACGAGCGCGGCGATCAGGACCACGATCATCAGGAACGAGAAACGTCGACTCATTTCGGAGCTTCCCTTTCAGTAAGGTCGGGGCAGCCCCAGCCAAAGACGGGCGCGACAAACCGTACGAGCGCGGCCGGCGGCGGATGGGCTGCCGGAACGGACGACTACGTTACGAGAACGGGTTTGAGGAAGCGCACCTCCTTGCGCACTTGCGAAACGGTTCGGTGTTTCGGTCCGCCGCGGGACGCATCGGCGTAAGGCCGATTATAGGTCAGTCGTTGTGCGTGTGTCAATTTGCCGATTGCGCGAGGGTGATAAGTTTTATATGAGCAGGCGGATAACGTCAGGCAGGTATCAGCTTCTTGACATGCGCCACCGTTGCGCAAGGGTGTATACTGTTGCTGGTAGCGGTGAAAGGAGGCCCCCATGCTGAAAAGATGCCGCCCCTGGTCCGCGCTGGCGCTGGCTGCCGGCGCGCTGCTGCTGACGGGGTGCGCCGATCCGTTGATCATGGACGATCCAACAGGTGTCGCGTTCATCGACCGATTCCTGGCGTTCCTTGCCAACCCCAACGTAGCGTACTTGTTGCTCGTGTTGGGCCTGCTGGCAATCATCGCCGAGATCGCAACGCCGGGCGCGGTCGGGCCGGGCGTGATCGGCTCGCTGATGCTGCTGCTGTCGCTTTTCGGGCTGCTCCAGTTGCCGACGAACTGGCTCGGCGTGCTGTTGATCCTGGCCGGCGTGATTATGATGTTGATCGACATCAAAGTCCCCGGTTTTGTGTTGACCGTCGGGGGCATCATCGCCTTCCTGATCGGCTCGCTGCTGCTGTTTGCGCGGCCGGCCGAGATGCCGCTCAGCGCGATTCCGGTCTCGCCGCTGAACCCGCTGCTGGCTATCGGCACGACTGCGGCCGTCGGCGCGTTCTTCCTGCTGGGCGTCGCGGCCGCGTTCCGCGCGCACAGGCTGCCGGTTGCGACAGGCAAGGAGACCCTGCTTGGCAAGGTGGGTGTAGCGCGCCAGCCGCTCGAACCGGACGGCATCGTCCATATCGAGGGCGAGGAGTGGTCGGCCGAAAACGTGACGGGCGAGTGCATTCCCGCGGGCGCCCGCGTCCGCGTGGTTGGTTTGGATGGGTTGCGGCTCAAGGTTGAAGTCGCGCCCGAACATTGAGAGGAGCATTTCCCATGCTTGAGGCAGGAATCACTGCGCTTGTGCTGATCGTGCTGTTTCTGTTCTTCCTGCTCATCTTTCGTCCCATCCGGGTCGTGAAGGACTATGAGCGATTGGTTCTGTTCCGTCTGGGCCGGTTTGCCGGAACCCGTGGACCGGGCCTCGTGTGGCTCTGGCCGGTCATCGACCAGGCCAACAAGGTCAATCTGCGCGAGGACTTCCTTGAAATCCCGTCGCAGACGTGTATCACGCAGGATAATGCGCCCATCGACATCGACTTCCTGATCTACTGGAAGGTGGTCGATCCGGGGCTGTCTGTCTTGAAGGTGCGCGACTTCGCGGGCGCATCGCAGGGCATCGCGACGACCACGCTGCGCGCGGTCATCGGCGACATCCCGCTCGACGACGTGCTGGCGAAGCGCGAGCAGATCAACCAGGTGTTGCGCGCCAAGCTGGACGAGGTCACGGAGCGGTGGGGCGTGAAGGTGACTGGCGTCGAAATCCGCGAGATCGTGCCCCCGCGCGATATTCAACAGGCGATGAACCGGCAGATGTCAGCCGAGCGCGAGCGCCGCGCGGTGGTGCTCGAGGCGGACGGCAAGAAGCAGGCGTCCATCACCGTGGCCGAAGGCAACAAGCAGGCCGAGATCCTGCGCGCGGAGGGCGCGCGGCAGGCCGCAATCCTGACCGCCGAGGGCACGCGGCAGGCGTCGATCTTGCAGGCCGAGGGTTACTCGATCGCGCTCTCTCGCATCTATGAGACCGCGCACACACTCGACCCCAAGACGATGCAGCTCCAGTACCTGGACACGCTGCAAAAGCTCGGCGCCGGCCCGGCGACGAAGTTCATCTTCCCGATGGAGTTCAGCAACCTCATCTCTGCCTTCGCCAAGGCGAACGGCGTAGACGGGAATGAGAGTTGAGCAACCCCGACCTGACAGGTTTCCGAAAACCTGTCAGGTCTTTGACTTAAAACGCTCTGTCGGGTAGAATAATACACGGTCGTGCTAGATGGGGAGCTAGCGGTGCCCTGCACCCGCAATCCGCTATAGCGG
>CAZPTI010000293.1:0-5990 GCA_964588925.1 uncultured Anaerolineales bacterium
AGTTTTCGTCGTACAGGTCGAGCGCGGGCGTCTCTGCCAGCAGCGCCATGTTGGCCTCGTAGTACGCCTGGATTGTGCCCGCGTCCTCCCAGTAGCCGCGGAAGCGGTGCGCGAACACGCGGCCTTCCTTCACCAGTGCAGGGAGCGTATCGCGGCCGAGATTGGTGTCCTTGCGCCCGCGGCCGGTCAGCCAGTCGCGCAGCACGTCGGCCTTGAACACGTAGATGCCCATGCTGGCCGTCGTGTTGTACGTCCGCTTCGGCTTCTCCGCGTACTCGATCACCCGGCCCGCCTGATCCGCGCCGACCATGCCGAAGCGATGCGCCTGATACGCGGGCACCGCAATCGTCGCGATGGTCACATCGGCTTTGCGCTCGCGGTGGAAGCGCAGCATCGGGTTATAGTCCATCTTGTAGATGTGGTCGCCGGGGAGGATCAGCACCTCGTCGACGCCGCGCATGATCTCAAGATTGAAGCGCACCGCGTCCGCCGTGCCCGCCTGCCACGCGCCCGTGTGCCCCGGCGCGCTCTGGTACGGCTGGAGCAGGCGCACGCCGCCCGTCGTCCGGTCAAGGTCCCACGGCCGCCCCAGCCCGATGTGCTCGTTGAGCGAGCGCGGCTGGTACTGCGTCAGCACCGCCACGTTGAAAATGCCCGAATTGACGCAGTTGGAAAGCGCGAAGTCGATCACGCGGTACTTGCCCGCAAAGGGCACCGCCGCCTCGGAGCGCAGGGCGGTGAGCACGCTGAGCGCCGGCCCCTCGCCGCCAGCCAGGATCATCGCCAGGACGCTCATCGCTTGCCTCCTTCCACCGTCGCACCGGTCGGCACGACCCCCTCGAACCGGTCAAACGCCTCGTCGTCCACATCCGCTTCAATCACCACATTGCGCCCCACGGTAATATTCGGGGGGATGTGCGCGCGTTTGCCGACGATGGTCGGCCCGGTGAAGAACTTGCCCGGCTCCTTCTCGTTCGGCTTGTCCATGTCATCGCCGAAACCAAGCTGCGTGCCCGCGCCGACCACCACGCCCTTGTCGATGATGCACCGGTCGACCACCGCGCCGGGACCGATGAACGTGTCGTTCATGACCACGCTCTCGCGCACGATCGCGCCCGGCGACACGTACACGCCCGGCGAAAGAATCGAGCGGATCACCTGCCCGCGCACGTTGCAGCCGTTGCAGATCATGCTTTGCTGGACGTCGCCCTGTGGCCCGACTTTGGCCGGCGCGCGCTCCTCGCTGCGCGTGTGGATCACCCAGTCCTTGTCGTACAGGTTGAGCGCGGACGCGCCCGTCACTAGCTCCATGCTCGTGCTCCAGTACGCGTCCACCGTCCCCACATCCACCCAGTAGCCCTCGAAGGGGTAGGTGTAGAGGCGGTGCGACTCGACCATGCTCGGGATGACGTGTTTGCCGAAGTCGAGATCCTCGTGCTCCGGCGCAAGCGCCAGCATCCGTTCGATGAGCGTGTTGACGTTGAAGACGTACACGCCCATGTTTGCCAGTGTGCTCGGCGCTTCCTTTGGCTTCTCCAGGAAGCCCTTCACGCTGCCGTCTTCCTTGGTCAGCACGATGCCGAAGCGGGAGGTTTCGTCGGGCTTCACGTTCATAACGGCGAGGGTCAGATCCGCGTGGCGCTCCTCGTGCGCGGCCAGCATCTTGCGGTAGTCCATCTTGTAGATGTGGTCGCCGGAGAGGATGAGCACGGTGTCCGCGCGCACCTCGCGCAGATAGTCGATGTTCTGCAGCACGGCGTCCGCGGTGCCGCCGTACCACTGCTGGCGCACCTTGCCCTGATACGGCTGCATGAGCCGCACCCCGCCGCGCGACCGGTCAAGATCCCACGGCCGGCCGATGCCGATGTGCTCGTTGAGCGAGCGAGGAATGTATTGCGTCAGCACGCCGACGTCGTAGATGCCGGAGTTGACGCAGTTCGACAGCGTGAAGTCGATAATGCGAAAGCGGCCGGCGAAGGGGACGGCAGGTTTGGCCCGGTGCTCGGACAGGACGCCCAGGCGCGTGCCCGCCCCCCCGGCCAGGATCAGTGCCACAACGCGCATTACGCACTCCTTCCAGGGCTGAAACAGACGCCGCAACTTGATGGGTCGATTGCTCCGCGCATTGTCGCACATGAACGAACGCCCGCGCAAACCGCGGCGCAGGGCTGCGATGTGACGTACGTCATTGCGCGTAAAAAACCAGAGGAGTATCATTATTGCAAATGATTCGCAATATCGAGAGCGCACCTATGATTGACTCCCCCCAAACCCGCGCGGTGAAGCTCATTGCTGACCTGCCCCCCGGCGCGGCCGCGCTGATCCATTCGCTGACCGGCGGCCACGACTTTTGCAGCCGCATGGCGAACCTGGGCTTTACCGCCGGCGCGCCTGTGACAGTTCGGCAGAACTACGGTCGCGGTCCGATTGTGGTTGCCGTGCGTGGCACGCTCGTCGCGTTGGGCCGCGCGGAAGCCAGTCGCATTTTTGTGCGCCCGAGTGAGGCCTGATGACCGCTCCCCTTCGCCAACCTCTTACGCACCCAAAGCCGCTGCCGCGTCCGAACCTCCGGCTCGTCCAGCCGTCTTGCCACGACACCGGCCCCGGCGCGCAGGCCCTGCCCGACGCGCTCACCTTCGCCCTGGTCGGCCAGCCCAACGTCGGCAAGTCGACCGTGTTCAACATGCTGACTGGCCTGAACCAGCACGTCGGCAACTGGCCCGGCAAGACGGTCGAGCAGAAGACTGGCGTCTTCCGCTTCGACGGCGCCGCGGTCAACCTGGTCGACCTCCCCGGCACCTACAGCCTGACCGCCAACTCGGAGGAGGAGCGCATCGCGCGCGACTACCTCATCAGCCAGCGGCCCGACGTGGCGATTGCCGTGGTCAATGCTGCCGCGCTGGAACGCAGCCTGTACCTCGTCGCCGAACTCCTCGCGCTTGACACGCCCCTCGTCATCGGCTTGAACATGAGCGACGTGGCCGAACAGCACGGCATCCACGTCGAGCCGCACGTGCTGGAGGCCGCGCTCGGCGTGCCCGTCGTGCCGCTCGTCGCCGCGCGCAACGAGGGCATCCGCGAACTGGTCGCGGCCGCGTTCAAATTGGCCTACGACCCGAGCGCGTTCAAGCCCAACCGTCCCTCCATCCGCCCCGAGCATCAGCCGGTGCTCGATCAACTGGTCGAGCTGATGGGCGGCTGCGCGTGCGACCGCTACGCAGCAGACTGGTCTGCGATGAAGCTGCTGGAAGGTGACGTTGAAGTCACCGCGCAGGTCAAGGCGTCGGTTGCGCCGGAACTCTGGCATGAGGTTCACAGGCTGCTCATGCAGCACGAGGATGCCTATCTCGACATTGCCGGCGGGCGCTACGAGTGGATTGGCCGCATGGTGCGCGCCGCGGTGACGCAACCGCGCGCCGGCGCGGTCACGCTCACCGACCGCATTGACCGCGTTGCGACGCACCCTGTGTTCGGCCTCGGCCTGCTGCTAGGCATCTTCGGCCTTGCCTTTGCGCTCACATACGCCATAGCGACCCCACTCGCCGAGTGGCTGTCGGAAGTCGTTCTCGGCGGCCTCGCCACGCTGGCCGCGTCGCTGTTGGCCGGCGCGCCCGCGTGGGTTTCCGGCCTCGTCATCGACGGTTTCATCGGCGGCGCGGGCACCGTGCTGACCTTCCTGCCCATCCTCGCGATCTTCTTCGCGCTGCTCGGCGTGCTGGAAGACGTGGGCTATCTCGCCCGCGGCGCCTACGTCATGGATCGCTTCATGCACCTGATGGGGCTGCACGGCAAATCGTTTCTGCCCCTCTTCCTCGGCTTCGGCTGCAACGTGCCCGCGGTCATGGGCGCGCGCATCCTCGAAGAGCGCCGCGCCCGCTTCCTGACCATCCTCCTCGCGCCCCTGGTGCCTTGCACTGCGCGCCTCGCCGTGCTGGCGTTCCTGACCCCTGCCTTCTTCGGCAGCCGCGCCGCGCTGGTCACGCTCGGCCTCGTCGCGCTGAACCTGCTGGTGCTGGCGGTGGCGGGCATTGTCGTCAACAAGGTGGCCTTCAAGGGCGAGCAGACCGCGTTCATCATGGAGTTGCCGCTCTATCACGTGCCGAATGCGCGCACGGCCGGCCTGTACGTGTGGAACAACACCATGTCCTTCCTCAAGAAGGCGGGCACGTTCATCCTTGTGTCGTCGGCGGTGGTCTGGGCGCTTTCCACCCTGCCCGGCGGCAACGTCGAAACGAGCATCCTGGCGACGTTTGGCAAGGCGCTGGAGCCAATGGGCGCCTGGATGGGGCTGAGCGACTGGCGTCTGATCGTCGCGCTCCTCTCCAGCTTCTTTGCGAAAGAGAACACCATCGCCACCCTCGGCGTGCTCTTCGGCGCGCCGGAAGCAGGCGCTTCCCTGGCGACGCAAGTGTCCTCCGCGCTGACCCCGGCCGCGGGTGTCGCGTTCCTCGCCGCAGCCATGCTCTTCATCCCCTGCCTCGCCACCGTCGCCACGATCAAGCAGGAAACGGCAAGTTGGAAGTGGACGTGGGCGAGCATCGGCCTGCTGCTGGCGATTTCGCTCGGCGCGGGCGTGGTGATCTACCAGGCCTTGCGGCTGGTGGGGTTGGGCTGATGGCCGAGCAAAGCCTGCCCATGCGGCTGCTAAGCCTGCTCTCCTGCGGCGGCATCCGCTCCACGGCTGAACTGGCGCGCCGCCTCGGCGTGAGCGAGGCGCTCGTCGGGATGATGGCCGAAGACCTGACGCGCCGCGGCTACTTGAAGGCGCTCAGTGGTGGGGATTGCAGCGCCGGCTGCGGGGGTTGCGCAGTCGTCAGCCAGTGCAAGCTCCCTGGCGCGGAGGATCGGTTGCAGCTGCTGGCGCTGACGGAGAAGGGGAAGCTGGCGGCGTCTTCCTGCGCATAACTACTTGTTTCTGCTTGCTTACCGCATAACTGCGCGTGGTATACTTACCGCGCGCAGTTTGATTTTTGATGCGTTTTCTGCCGCTCGCGCAGTCTCAGAGGGCGGAGGTGGAAGATGGCGGTCCAGAACATCGAAGAAATTGCCGCCACGCTCAACTTGAGCGCAGACGAGTTGTTTCGCGAAGCATTAATGAGTCTCCTGAAAGACAAGAAGCGCGAGGTGCTCCAAGCGCGCCTCGAAGTCCTTGCGCGCTATGGGGTCGTATCAGCGCGCGAACTGGAGGCAAAGGTCCAGGAGGGGACGGTCGTTGAGCATCCGGCCTGGGAAGACCTGATTATCGTCGAGAATCTTGAGGCGCGGCTGGAGGAACTGGATGGGTGCATGGTAGGTCTCTAGCAACGATGAGCGCAAACACAAGACAAGAAGTCCTGAAGACGTTGTCCGCATTCAACCGGTCGCGCGCCGGTGAATTTGGATTGGTCCGCATTGGCGTGTTCGGCTCGGCGGCTCGCGACACCATGCGTTCCGACAGCGATATTGACGTGGTCGTCGAGTTAGAGCGTCCTGACCTTCTGCTGCTTGTCGGAATCAAGCAGGAGTTGGAGGAGTTATTCGGGCGCGAGGTAGATATTGTTCGCTATCGTGAGCGAATGAATCCATTGTTGAAGCAGCGAATTGACCAGGAAGCGGTCTATGCGCGACCGTGAACTTGTCCTGGACATCCTTCAGAAGCTTCTCTGGTCAATCGACACTATCGCAAAGCGTTTCGCCGCAATCGATTCCGTCTCAGATTTTGTATCTTCAGACGAGGGGATCGAGAAGCTTGATTCCATCTGTATGCAGTTAATCGCGATCGGCGAAGGCGTGAAGCAGCTCGACCGGCTGACAGAGGGCCAATTGCTGGCGAACTATCCGGGGGTCGAGTGGAGGCGGATTGCGGGAATGCGGGACATTCTGAGCCATCATTATTTCGATATCGACGCTGAAATTGTGTACGAAGTCTGTTCGCTTCACCTTACTTCGTTACGCGCAAGCGTTGAGCGGATGCTGACAGAAGACGTCTGAGTATAAGAAAACACATCTAT